>JBGCER010000315.1:0-3454 GCA_045106515.1 Myxococcota bacterium | reverse complement strand
CGGAACGTGGCTGGAGACCTGTTCGACCACATCACCCGAGACGAGGCCCTCGACGCCATGGAGCGGGGGGCGGCCCTCCTCGAAGTGGTGGGGGCCCCGCGTATGGGGCACGCAGCCCAGGAGTTTCGGGTCGGCATTTGCATGCTCGTGGGCGACCACGTGGCGGCCGCCGGCCACGCTCGCACCCTGCTCGATGATATGGCTCGCACCCACGTTGATCTTGGCAACTTTGGGATTCTGGCGAACTGCGGCATGGCGTTGGTATTGGGTGGTGACGTGGTGCGGGGGCGGGCGTGCATGAGCCGGTCCCGCGCCTTGTTGGAGAAGAATGGCGTGCGGGTGGGCTCGGAGGCCTGGACGGTCGTGGTGAGCTTCGATGGCTTGGCTCGCACGCTCGATGGAGACGTGGCCGGCGGGAAGGCGGCGTGGGAGATGCTGAAGGCCCACGGTGCCGTGCCTGGCGCCGACGATGCCATGGAGCGGTTGCATGTGGCGCTGGAGGAGGCGGGTTGACCGGTGCTGCGCGTTCGAAGAGCGTGGTGACACGCTATTCGTCGGAGGTATCGTCGATGGGGGGCTGGCTGGTTAGGTGCCGCGCGCGCCGCATTCCCGTGGAACGTTCCGAATCGCAGAGGACAATCATGCTCCGACTTCTCCCCTTCGTCGCCTTCCTGGGGTGCGGGTCTACGTACACACAAACCATTGAACACGGCGGGAGCGCGTCGCTCAGCCTGACTCCTGTCACGGCCGGGACCGGCATATCGGTCGACGTGGATTTGCCGGGCCTGACTCAAGAGATGGTGGACGCTGTACCCAGAAAAGAAGGTGCTTTTGACATCGCGTGCCCTCCTCCCTACCTCACGTACGCGACCGATACAGGCACCGGCGAGCCTGTGTACGCGGTCCTTCTCATGTGCGCAGATTCTGTCGACTTGGGCGGTTCATGCCCGGGGCCAGTGACGTTCTCGCTGGAGCTGGACGGCGACTCCGGCTTTACTTTCTTGTCGATGGACCCCATTGGCGACGACACCCCCGCCGGAGACCAGTTTTGGATCGACGGCACCGTCAGCCTCGCGGACCCGATGCTCGCAACGTCCGGATCCCTCGACGGTGTCCTCACAGTCGACAATGGCTGCATGACCGAGCCCGTCGACCACAACTTGGCCATCGAGTGGGACTTTCCTTTGACGAGCACTGTCAAGACGAGAACTCCGTTCGATTGGAGCTTTGACCTGCAGTAGGTAGAGGCTGGCCAACCTTCCGGGAACCCAACCTCCCGTTCGGCCCTCTACACGCTAGAGGCCTGAATGATCGTTTGGTTGTGCATCGCTGTCGTGCTGTCGTTTGCCGGAGAGGCCCTGCCCGCCACGGCCCAAGACTGCGGCGGTTGCCACCCGGGCCAATACCAGCAGTGGCGCACGTCGCGTCACTCGAAGTCGGCCACAAACGCCATTTTCAGGACGTCTTGGGAGCGCCGGCCCGATGGCTGGTGCCTGTCTTGTCACGCCCCTCGTCCCGAGCAGCAGGTGGACCTTCTGGGTCATCTGGCTCGACCGGGCATTCCCCAGCGAGTGCTTGAGGATCCACCAGGCCAGGCCTGGAAGGATGGGGTGGACTGCTTGGCCTGCCACCGGGACGGGGATCGCTTGCGCACCGCAACGCCCCCGTCGGCCACGGCTCAGGCGATGCACCCCATCGCGCAGGACCCGACCTTTGGCACGGAGCTGGCGTGCTCGGGCTGCCATGAGTTCGCCTTCCAGAACCACACGCCTGCGCTGCCGTTCACCCAAGGCCCCAACCTGACCCAGTCCACGGTCACAGAATGGAGGACTTCCCGAGCGTTTCAGCGGGGTCAGGTGTGTCAGGATTGCCACATGGGCGAACACGGCCACGGCATGCCAGGAGGCCACAGCCCCGCCTTTGTCAGGGCCGCTCTATCTGTTCAAGCGACGCGCCAGGGCTCGGATCTGCGCGTGCAGATCACGCCAACGTCCGTGGGACATGCGGTTCCAACCGGAGACCCTTTCCGGAGGTTGGAGCTACATATGTGCGTCGACTCGGCCTGCGCGGAGCCGCGGATAGCACAGCTGGCGCATCGCTCGGTGAGGCGCACGGACACCACGTGGACCATCCATCGCGATGACCGGGTGCCGGTGGACGAGGCGCTGGTGTGGGCGGTGCCGATCGAAACGGCCCAAGAGTGGAGGTTGGTCTACCGCTATGGGGAGCGGACCTTGGAGGCGGGCCTCGCACCATTCGACGTGGGGTACGCTGTCGCCTCGGGCCTCATCCCGACGGAGACTCCATGATCGCGCTGCTCGCCTCTCTCGCGCTTGCCGGTTCGCCCACCTTGTCCATCGATCTCGACGCAGACGGCAAACCCGAAGCCTGCCGCTTCGATGAGAAGACCAATACCGTGCACATTGGCGCCAAGACTGTGGACTGCATGGGTGAGTACTGCGAGTTCGAAGCGCACGATGTGTCGGGGAAGACGCCCGATAAACAGGTGCAGGTGTGTGGCTTCGGCCCGCGGGATGACCGCTATTGCTTCCTCTACTCGATGATTGGCGGCGAGCTTGTTCCGTACAAATATAGGTCAGAATACGGCTCTCCAGGATTTCGCACCTCTGGGAATGGCATCGTGTTGGCCGTGGTGCCCTACCGCCACCGGTTGTACGAGCGCATCGAGAAGTACACCGTCAAAGGCCAGGCCTTAGTCGAGGTCAAGCAGCCGTTCTACTCCGCAGCCACGCCTCAGAAGGTCCTGATCGACCGGACGTTTCCCATCTTGCTCGCCCCAGACTCCAAGTCCGTCGTGGCCAATACGCGCCCCAAGAGCGCCATTCACGTGCTCGGCGAACACGGATCATCGGATGGTTGGCTGATGGTGCGGTTGTCGTCCGGTGTCACAGGTTGGGTCCACCACAAGACGCTTGAGAAGGTGTCGGATCAGTACCTGATGACCATGGGTGCGGGGTAGTCTACGGGGCAATTCTGAAACCCGATCTCACCGAATAGTGGCTTCTACCAAGATCAAATCCGGGTAAGCCACCCGCCCCCGCGCCCGGGCCAGCGTCCCCACATCGCTCGTTCGCGTGACCCTCCAGCCCGTGGGCTCTAGGAGCGCGGGCGCATCGTTGGCGTGGCAGGCGAAGCGTAGAGGTTCGCCGAGCAGGCGCAGTCCGAGTCCTCCGCCCTGTTCGATGATCGCGTGATAGGCGGTGTCGACGGTGGGGCGCCACAGGTCGAAGACCAGCCGGCTGCCCGGGCCCACGAAGTCCGCTAGGGCGGTCAGGGTGGCCTCCACATCTCCGCGCTCCAGGTACATGGATACGCCCTCCCAAGCGATGGCGATGGGCGCTCCTCGGGGAAGGGGACTGCGTTCCAGCACCTGGGCCAACGGCTCATTGGCCAGGTCTGCCTCTAAAAAGGTGACGGTCTTGGGCAGGTTGAG
>JBGCER010000314.1:0-2573 GCA_045106515.1 Myxococcota bacterium | reverse complement strand
GGTCAGCGCGCACGACGCGGGTGAAGTGGTGCCTAGGGATCCCGCTGTCGATGCGCGCCCAGGTCGCCCCATAGTCGCGGGTGGCGAAGAGGTAGGGGGTGTTGTCGTCCAGCCGGTAGTTGGTGGCCGCCACGTAGAGGCCACCGGGCTGGCGCGGGTGGACCTCGATCGAGTTGATCTGGGCCCACTTGGGCAGGTCGGTGGGGGTGACGTCGGACCAGGTGGCGCCGTCGTCGCGGCTCACATGCAGCAGGCCGTCGTCGCTGCCGCACCAGAGCAGGCCCTGTTCCAGGGGCGACTCGGCCGCCGCGAAGATCGTGCCGTGGTACTCGACGGACGTGTTGTCCTTGGTGATCGGGCCCCCGGAGGACTCTTGCTTGGACTTATCGTCCCGCGTCAGGTCCGGGGAGATCTGCGTCCAGCTGCTGCCTTCGTCCGTGCTCATGAAGAGCACGTTGGCGGCGGCGTAGAGCCGATCGGAGTCGTGCTGGGAAGTCAGCAGGGGGAAGTTCCAGTTGAAGCGATACTTCAACTCGGCCGCGCCCCAGCCCATGGGGTCGTCGGGCCAGATATGAATGCTGCGACGCTCGCCGCTGTGATGGTTCACCCGCGTGAGCGTGCCGCCGTAGCTGCCCCCGTACACGATGTGATCCTGGCCCGGCTTGGCCATGACGTGGCCGCTCTCTCCACCGGCCGAGGACTCCCAGTCGCGCGTACCGATCGAACTGCCAGAGAACGAGCGCGAACGGATGCGCACCGTGGAGTTGTCCTGCTGGCCGCCGAGCAGCCGATACGGGAAGGAGTCATCCACCGACACCCGATACATTTGGGCGGTGGGCTGATTGGATTGGGTCGACCAGTTCTGACCACCGTCGAAGGAGACATTCGCCCCACCGTCGTTGGACTGAATCATGCGTAGGGGATCCGCCGGATCGATCCACAGATCGTGATTGTCTCCGTGGGGCGTGGAGAGGCGCTGGAAGCTCTTGCCACCGTCCTTGCTGCGATGGAAGCCAACGTTCAACACGTAGACCGTCTCGGCATCCTTGGGGTCCGCGTAGACCCGCGTGTAGTACCAAGCGCGCTGGCGCAGCTCGCGGCCTTGGTGCACGCGCTTCCACGTCTCGCCAGCGTCGCGGGAGCGAAACAGGCCGCCCTCCTCCGCCTCGACCATGGCGTACAGGTTGTCGGGGTCCGTCGGCGAAACCGTCACCCCGATGATCCCCAACGGCCCTTCCGGCAGGCCCTCCCCGCTCGAGATGTCCTCCCAGGTGTCGCCACCATCGGTGGACTTCCACAGCGCGCTGCCCTCGCCGCCGCTCTCGAGGCTGTAGGGTGTTCGCCGGATGCGCCACGTGCTGGCGTACAAGATGCGCGGGTTGGTGGGATCCAGAATCAAGTCCACCGCGCCGGCGGCCGGTCCCGCGGTCAGCACCTGCTGCCAGGTTTCCCCGCCGTCGGTGGTCCGGTAGACGCCGCGCTCCTCGCTGTCGCCAAAGAGGTGTCCCAGCACGGAGGCATAGACCCGCTCGGGATCCTTCGGGTGAATCCGCAGACGGGTCACGTGGCGTGAATCGGCGAGACCCACGTGCTGCCAGGTTCGACCCGCGTCGGTCGACTTCCAAACGCCGTCGCCATGGGAAACATTGCCCCGCACAGTCTTCTCACCGCCACCGACGTAAATCACATTCGGGTCCCATTCCGAGACGGCGACCGCCCCGATGGAGCCTCCAAACGACCCATCCGACACGTTTTGCCAGCTCTGACCGGCATCTTCGGTCTTCCAAACGCCGCCACCGGCGGCTCCGAAGTAATAAACCTGGCGGTCCCCAGGCAGGCCTGCGACGGCCGCGCACCGGCCGCCTCGGTAGGGCCCCACCTCACGCCAGGAGTAGCTCTCGAAGGCTTCGGGGGTGATTTCCTGGGGCGGAGCGAGAGGAGCGAGGGTGGCGGGGAGCAGCAGGAGCGCAAGAATCGAAGACATGAAGCCTCTGGAACGTGGAGCAGCAAATCCGGGGATGCGGCGGGAATGGCAAGCGAAGATCCAATTGGATGTCGGCAAGGCCTATTCTACGCACACCGAATGTCCGAGCCGGGACCATCCGAATTCCATTGAGCCCCTCCCCCCGATCGAGCCGCGGCCGATCCGGTCAGCGTAGCGCTGGCCGTGGCGCGCCCCGCAGTGGCCGCAATCGCCCGCAGCCCGCCCCGCTAACTCCCATCGAGAACCCGCCCGAGATCGACTCCTTCGAGGAGTGGGATCTGGGCGATGATGTCCAAGCTGCGATCGCCGAAATGGGCATCGTCAAGCCGACGCCCATCCAAGCCCTCGCCATCGGCGAAGTGCTGGTCGGCAAAGACGTCATCGCCAAGGCCGAGACCGGCACGGGCAAGACCCTGGCCTTCGGTGCGCCGCTCATGGCGCGCATCGATCCGGGCCGCTCCAGCGTGCTGGGCCTGGTTCTCTCCCCCACCCGCGAGTTGTCCGAGCAGGTCTACAACGTGCTCAAGCCCCTGGGTGAAGCACGCGGGGTCAAAGTGGCCCTCGTCGTGGGCGGCGAGCCGCTGCACCC
>JBGCER010000313.1:0-2938 GCA_045106515.1 Myxococcota bacterium | reverse complement strand
GGGCGACTGAAGCTCGGGTGGAACCGGCACCCGGAAGTGCTCTCGTTGCTCGCTGTGGAATCTCTGGGCGCTGTCGGAACGGGTCTCGTGGTTGGTGGCGGTTTCTGGTCAATCGGCGACGCGAGCGAGGCCTACAACGCCTTTTGGTCGGCATGCCGCTGACGTAGAGTTCATTAAGCCGCAAGTAAGCTGATTCGTCGTCGACTGCGACGGCAGAGCAGGTCGATGTTTTCGTGGCCTAGATTCTCCAGGCTCTTGGCGTTCTCGCCCGCTCGGCGCTTGACCGGTCAGGTTGTCCATGCCTCGCGTGGCGCAGGCCTTCTTCGGCGATATCAAAACCGTCGCGGGTGCTTTCGAGCAACGACAGACCCTTGGTTACGGACAGCGAGCCGGGCAACAGACAGTGTGAGTCTCCAGTGCCCCGACCGACCCGGCCGCGCGGTTGGTGCAGCTTGGCCAAGCCGAAGCGTTCGGCGTGCTTGGTGACCCTGACGGTGACCTCGGGCACAACGACGCCCACTTAGACCACAGTTGTACCGACGAGGAGCTGCATGTCTCCCTCCCGGAAGCGTTCGAGACGCAGTGCGCGTTCGTCGCCCTCCAGGCGGCCGTGCACGGGGTCCAGACCGAGGTCCTTGAACCACCATACCCCGAACAGGCCGTATCCACCGATCTTGGCAGCCCTGGTCGCAGCCGCTATGGCCGATGGATATGAAATGTTCTCGGTACTCACCCCACACGAAATCGGGTCGGTCGGCGTCACTGCCGAAACGCTGAAAGGCGCACGACGGCTTGCTCGATCTCATCGAGGACCCGAGGGCTCTGGTGGACGATGAGCTGCGATTCTTGTGTCACCCTCATCGTGTTTCGCGGGTCTTCGTTCCACGTCTCTGACGCCACAAAGCGGGTGAGGTAAGCAACGAGGAAATCCGTCGTTAGCTCAGGCGCATGCCCTTTCTCGACGAGTATAAGGAGCTCCGGGCTTTCAGCGAGCTTCACGGGATCGATCGCATGTCCTTGGTACATCACCCGTAGGTCCATCCATAGGGTGGACGGCTGCGAAGCGATGGCCTCGCCTTCTTCCCTCAGCACGATGCAGCCATGAAAGATGTCGAGGCTCAACCGTTCAGGCGATTCGATTTGCTCGCGCGCAGCGCTTGTCCACAGCACGCCGAGGCTATGTTGCACGCCTAGCTTTCGTAGTTCGTCCACCAGGAGAACAACAGGCCCACCCAGCAGGGTGTCGGTCCCGCCAACGCATCGAAGCGCGGCTAGGGCCCTACGGTCGGCGTCGGTTCGACCCACCCTGGCCTTTGTTCCGGGGACGCCATGTTCAGGCAACGGCTGTCGGAACGAACGCACCTGATCCAGGTATTGCTGTACACGAAGATACTGCCTCGGCGTGTGGCTCCATCGAAGCGCATTGGGGTCGAACAGGACTTCCGCCTTGACGTCATCTGCGTGTCGATCCGCCATTCCATCTACGAGCGAAACAAGCAGGTCATCCGCATTGGGCACCAGTGGGTAAAGCGGGGAAGGGACCACGCCGCCTTCGAAGTACGGTCCAGGTTTATGGAGTAGATCGTCGATGCGGTGATCGAACGGCTGGGCGCGGGTGAGCAGTTCTTGGATGGGTGCAATCAGTACCGCATCGTCGAAGATCTCCCATTGGAGTCCTGATCCGTGCAGGGACACCACGAGACTCAGCCACTGGGGGGCGGGCATGGCACGGGGGGGAACGATCCACTCAGCGTTCGCCTGGGACGAAATGGCGGCTAAGGCAGCGGGCGCAAGGGGCGGGCTCGCAAGGCTCACAGCTTCGAACCGCCGGCGGAGAGCTGCGCTAGGCTCTGACTCAGGAACGGTGTAACGGGGAAGCCCCGCACGGATCGTCCGCACGGCCTGCCAATAGGCGGCATCCACGGGGACATCTGGGACGAGTGCGCGGCGCTCGCCCCCACCTTCATGTGACGGAGCGGCGGTCAGCTCTATGGCCGTCAGCGCCGGCTGACCGCTGGCCAGGGCGGCAGCGGCTACGGCCTCCACGGCGATCGGCCTTGGTTCGGCTGTCGTCGACGACTCGCTGCCGGCCCAAAGAGACCAGACGGCTACGGGAGCAGCGACTACCGTTGCGGCCAGCCCAAGGGATCTGGCGATTGCCGTGCGGCCGAATCGTACGCCGCCTGCTTGGCCGAGGGCTGCGCCAGGACCGGTAGCCACGGACCGGGTAGCCCCGGGTGGGAGCGCTAAGGCCAACGCGGCCAATTGACTGCGCCGATCGTCGCTGTCACCGATCCGTTCGCGTAGCCGCGCATGGGCCCGATGTAGCCGAGTCCGTACGGTGCCAGCAGCGACGCCTTCGCGCTCAGCGATCTCAGCGGTGTCGAGACCCTCTTGGTAGGCCATGACTACGGTGCGGCGGTAAGGCTCATCGAGCGCGAGGACGGCGTCGACCACTCGCTGCCGGAGCGCCAGCTGTTCGGTGGGAGCAACCTCAGGGCGAGCCGCCACCTGCTCATGCATCGTCCGCCGATTCGCAGCGCGGCGCCGATTGCGGATGATGCCCCGGATCGAAGCCTCGAGCCATGGACCGAGCCTTCGCGAGAGCGATGGGCGGCGCTCTAGCGCACGCACCCAGGTGTCTTGGATCGCGTCATCGGCCTCAGATGGGTCCCCGGTGAGTCGAATAGCGATCCGACGCACGAATCCTTGGTGCTCAACGAGGGAGGCCGACAGGTTGGATGCTTGAGGGGATGCCCCGAGGGCAGGATCAAGGTGGTGGTTCATCAAAGCGTGTTCTCCTACCCCATGACCTCCACCTAGCAGCCCGTTGAAAAACACCGAACTCTCGAGCAGCGCTCATCAACCCCGGCGCAGCGTTGCGCCAACGTTCCAAATAGCGTGAAGCTATGCGGAAGTTGTCGCGCCTTGCTCCGCG
>JBGCER010000312.1:0-6062 GCA_045106515.1 Myxococcota bacterium | reverse complement strand
CGGTGATCCGAGGGGCCCGAACCGCGGACCCACCTGTGGCGCCATCGATCACCACGTCGTCCAGCACCACGCTCCGGCCGGACACAAATGCGCCGCCCACATCGTCCGTCGACGACGAGGCCAGAATCGTCGTCGCCGAGCCCGCTCCCACGGACGTAGTGAACAGGGCCCCTCCGAGGGCCGCCTCGTTGCCAGACGCGTGGGAGTCGCTCCAGGTCACCGCCGAGCGCGCCACCTCCTCTACGAACACGGCGCCGCCATTGCGAGCCGCCACGTTGCCCTGGAAGGTGACCTGGTCAAAGCGCACGCCGCCGCCGAACTCAGGCCGTAGGTACAGGGCGCCGCCATGGGTGCCAGAGGCGTTGTTGGCCACGACCACTCGCTCCATCGTGAGGGAGGCGCCGGTGCCGCCATCGGAGCTCAGACCCTGCCACCAGATGGCGCCGCCACGCGCGCTCGCCCCGCCGCCTTCCAGGCGGCAATCCTCGATCTCCAAGATGTTGCTCTGCAGGGAAACGAGCCCGCCGTCCGCGACGTCCACGCGCCCCTGACCGGCGAAGGTGAGCCCCCTGAGCCGGACCGAGCCGCCGGTGCCGCTCAGGACCCGCTTGCCTGGCGGCGCCGTGATCTGGGTGTCGGCCGGATCGGTGGTCGTACCCATCAACCGGACCCCCCGGGTGATGCTCAGGCTCTCGACCCGGCTGCCGGGGCACACCAGAATCTGGGCTCGGTCCGGTGCCGCGTCGATGGCCTGCTGGATGGTGTCGAACACCACGCCACCCTGCACCGCCGCGCGTCCGGCCTTGCCGTCGCAGTTGAGGTCTCGCAGAGAGCAGACGGGCTCCATTGCGCCAGGGTACACGTCCGCGTCGCCGTCATCGCAGTCCCCGCCTTGGCTAGCCGCGCCCACCGGGGGGTCGCACGACAGACCCAGGCTGGCCTCACCGAAGCCGTCGCCGTCCGCATCGGCGAAGAACTCGGTCGGATCCAGCGCGTCTTCGTCAACCAGACCGTCGCAGTCCTGGTCGATACCATCACACAGCTCGCCGGCATCGGGCTGGATGGCGGCGTCGCGGTCGTCGCAGTCCCCGGCCCTCGCCGAGGTTCCGGTGGGTGCGTCACACGCCCAGACCACACGCTCGGCATTGCCGAAGGTGTCGCGGTCCGCGTCTTCGTACCAGGCCTGTTCCTCACAATCCGGCGGATCGTCCGTCCCGACCCCATCGTTGGGATCCGGGTCCCCAGATCCAGGGACCAGCAGGTCGCATCCTGCGAGGAGCAGGCAGGTGATCACGGTCCAACGCATACGCGCCTCCGACTCCCAACATGGGCGGTCGCGGGGTTCGGCGCCCTTACGGCCCGCTCGCGGTGGGTGCGAAGTCATCCATGGCGAGCGTGGCGTAATGAGCCACCAACGCCGATCCTAGTCGCTCGTCTCCCCCAACCTTGGAGACACGCCGATGGCCCGCCAGACCCGCGGCCCGTCGGCCAGGACCTCCACCCAATCCTCGGCGTCGGCAGACCGATACAGCCCACCATCCCGCGAGGCGCCGATGTAGGTTTCACCGGTCCACGCCAGAGTCCGCATGGGCACGGAGGTTGGCACCGCGGTCCAGGTCTGGCCGTCGGTGCTCTCCAGCAGGTCGCCGTCCGTGCTGATGAGGAACCGATCCCCGTCCCAGACCACCGCGTCGAGCTGCCGGCCCTGGGCGTCGTCGTGGGAGGTCCAGGCCTGGGTATCGGCGCTGCTTGCCAGGAAGCCACCCAATCCGATGGCGACGGTGATGCCATTCCCCGACGCCAGATCTAAGACCTTGGCATCAGGGATAACGGCAGGCACTCCCCAGTTCTGCCCATCGGCACTCGTGATGACGACGCCGTCGGTGTCGCGCTGACCGCCAGCGATGAACCGACCCTCGGCGTAGGTCACCGCGTAGAGCTCCAAGTCCTCGGGGCTGATCAACGCGCGTTCAAACGTCCGCCCATCGATCGAGGAAAAGATCTGATTCGCGAACCCGACCGTCACATATAGCCCCCCGCCCTGCGCCGCTCCGCCAATACGGTAGCCCTCGACCGCCTGGTCGGCCCAGCCCGTCAGATCTGCGCTGCTGCGAATGGCGGCCTCGTTGTCGGGAGTGGAGCCTACCGCCACGGCCCCCAGTGGGCCGGTGGCCACCGCCTCCAGATCTGGCCCGGTGCCGCTCGGCTCCACGATCGTCTCGTAGGTGGCTCCATCCAAGTCCAGCGTGCCTTGAAGGCCATCCAGCCCAACGACCGTAACCCCAGCTTTTACACCGAGACTCAATGGATGAGCGGAGCCTCTGGGCGCGCCCAAGCCGCGGTCGGCCCGGGCGATCAGACCGTCCTGATCCGGGTCGGGATGCACGGCGCTGCCGTCCGCGAGGCGAAGGGCGAGCGCGTCGTGCACGGTGGGGCTCAGGGTGATGTCCGAGGCCTCGTTGAGCCCTACCCCCGCAGCACCGATCCACCCCGGGTAGCCCACCTCCAAGACGACCGGCCCAGCGAGGAGCTCACCACCTTCGTCCAGCCGGATGCGGCCCACGCTCAACTCGCCCCGCGCCGTGGTGCCAAAGGGGCCCCCAAGTTCGATGCCTACGGGCCCGTCGAGCTCGAGTTCAATCTCGCAGATCGAGCCGTAGGTCGAGGCGTCCAACTCGATCGAGAACGCGACGCCCGCAACCACGTCGAGGGTCCCGATCAGCGGCTCACCCTCGGCGTCGACGAGCCGACCTCCGACCTCGCCCGCACACGTGCGCACGGTGGACCCGGCCACCGGTACCTCCAGCCGACGCATCTGGCCCTCTGCGGTCGCGCCGGCGGTCATCTTCCCAGGGTTCCCCACGACGGTGCTGCCGCTGAGCTGCGGCTGCGTGCAGCCGAGCAACGCCACAACGGCCACCGATGACACACCAGACCAGCGCATTGTCATGAGGTCTCCTCGAACCGGGCCGTGAGCGGGAAGAAGTTCAGGTTGATCTGCACGACCTCCTCCGGCTCGTCTTTGGCACTGTCGCACAGGTCCGACAGGCGCTCTGTCACCGCGTTGAGTTCGGCCTTCAAGGTGGGCAGCAGCGAGCGCGGCACGGTGGCTGTAATGCCCAGAAAATGCCGTTCATCGGGGTCAAAGGCCCGAATCGCGTCCTTTGCTCGGTCGAGCATTCCGTAGTGGTAATTGTGAACCGCGAGGCCCGCGACCTCATGGGGCGTGACGATGGTGGCTTCGCGAGACTCCAGTCGACCGTCGACCTCGACGAGCAGCCCTAGGGTTTTGAGAGACTCGAGCGCGGACTGGACCTGCACGGGGGTCAGGCCAGGGTGAACGCGACGGCGAATCCACTCGGGATCCGTACGAAAGCCTGGGATCCGCGCCAATTCCCGGATCGCCGGATAGTACCAGTGCGTCAGATAGGCAAAGCCCTCGCCTTCGATGCGACGGGCCTCCAAGAAGCGTTTGGTGGCCGCGATAATGTCCCAGGCATCCTGTTGCTCGCCATCGGTATCGGCCTGCTCGAGCTGCACGAGCGCGGCAAAGAAGTTGGCCTCGGAGCTGTCCAGATCCAGTGCAGCGGTGATCGGAGTCAGGGTGGCCGGCGTGATATTGCGGCGCCCCTCGATGAGTCCCTTGAGGAAAGACGGGGACTTCTGCCCGGCTCGACGGGCGAACGCACGATGACTATACCGAGCATTATCTTGCTTCTTCCACGCGAACCAGTCATCCAGGAAGAGGCGGTAGTCGAGGTAGGTAAAGAGGTCGGGGCGTTCGGTCACGGGGCCTCTGCGAGCGTGTCGTATCCCTCTATATGGGGCGGCGGGACGCACGGATGCCCTGAAGCGTACCCGGCGAAGGTACGCTGCGAGATTAGTCGGTTTATATCTGACTCATGCGCCAATCAGCGGCAGCATCTCCCCCGACTGACCACGCACTGCGGAGGACCAGGACTCGCGGGGGAACCAGTCGTAGGCCTCCTCGCCGTAGCCGGGTTCTCCGGTCCGCTGATACTCCTCGCGGCGCACACCCAGGGATTGCATGGCGGTCGCGAGCCATTGGCTGTAGAGCAGACCCGGCCGATAGCCCTGCTGTTCGGGATGGTCGGTGCCCGTGATGCTGGTGTTGCTGCGGTCGCGATAGTCGATGTACTGACCGGTTTTAATGGCGCCGCCTGCGCTGCCCGCCGTGACGACAGGCATCGAGAGCGAGTCGTGGGTCACGGTGCCCGACTCCTGAACCCACATGACCAAGCTGTCGTCGAGCACGGTCGTCCCTCCGCCCTGGTCCATCATTAGACGGTTGCACAGGTCGACGAAGATAGTCTCGAAGAAGCGCCGTTGACCTTCGAGCATCATGGCCTGCCGATCCGGCTCCGCCAGGCGGTGCGCGACGTCTTGATGCCAGTCTCCGCCAAAGTCGTAGAACGTCCGGAACGTGTCGATCGTCACGACCCGGCTGGTGTCGCAGTTCAGGGCGATGGCCACAACCTCGTTGTAGAGGCGATGGAAGTCCATTTGACTGACGGCGGAGCCATCCCAGTAGCCAGGGTGGCTCTCCCCCGCGTTTCCAGAAGGCCGAGAGACGCCGACGCAGGCCGTGGTGGCCTGCAGCGAGCGTTCGAGCTCCGCTAGCCGCGCCACGTGCTCGTCTAGGCGGCGGCGATCGTTGGCCGATAGCCGCCGAGCATCGCCAAAGGCGCCGCTTCGAAGCTGATTATAGTGGGCGAGGACCTTGTCCACAACGGGGCCTCGGTCCGCCTCCCCGAGCCCCTCCCGGAACACCTGGTCGAAGAGCTGACGGCTCGATCCCACCGGCGTGGAGGCCACGACGGGGCTGCGAGAGTCGCTGGGATCCGTGCGGCGCCAGCTGATACTCCGCTGGCCCTCTTGTCCGATATGCAAGGACTTCTGAAGTATACCGGACAGATCATCGTAGAAGTGCGGGGAGTTCGCGAGCATCTGGTCGATGGTCGGCCGGTACTCGCTCGCGGGGCTTCCGCCTTCATACTCAGCGTCGTTTCGGGCGTAGTTCCCCAGATATCCCCCTGCATGGTGATTGATGTAGAACGGGATATCCAAACCGCGCAGCACGTTCATCCGGCTAGCGAGGGCGGGTGTGAGCGACCCGCTAGGTGCAGATAGGCACGGAGAAAGCCGATTGTCCGCGCCCACGCGCTCCAAGCTCAGGGCCCCGTGTCGCAGCGTATGACCGCCTCCCGCCAGCCGGGTGCTATCGGACAACGTGGCATCGTCAGGGTACATATTGCGGGCCCACACGCCGCCGTGATGCGAGGTCATGCAGACGAAGCGCTTGGGCCCGGCGATCCCGTCCGTCGCCCACGCATGGCGGGGCAGCAGTGAGGGAAGCATGGGCATGGCCAGGGCGAAGCCCCCCGCCCCCAAAAGGAATTGTCGACGATTCATAGGCACTCCTACAGGGCCTTGAGGCGGAATTCGGGGCGGTTGGCGACGTCGCGCAAGGCGTCGCGAAGCGGCTTGCCGGCGGCGAGATCGCCGCGTACGGCCTCAAGCCAGCAGCCGTCAGCAAGCTCGTCTTCCAGGCGCGAGGTCGCGTGCCGGACGGCGACGCGGGCCAAACAGGCGTGGTGGGCTCCGCTGGTCACGATGCGTTCGGCGAGCTCCCCCACGCCGGTGCCGGACCTCGCATCGTTTGCGGTGACCCTAAAGGCTCCGCTCGTGTCGACCGGGTGGGTCGCCAGGACCGAGCCATCTTCACCAAAGATCGCCTCAGTCGTTCTGAATCGCCCCAACCCATCGAAACTCTCGGTGGCGTAGCCGAGGGGGTTGATGCTGCGATGGCACTGCACACACGAGGTCCCCGGGCGCTCGGTGAGCTGCTCGGTCTGGGTGCGGCGGCTGGCCAGGTCATCGACGGTGGGCAGCTCACCCAGGTCCGCCGGCGGGTTGCCGACGATTCCGCAGAGCACGTGGCGTCGGATCCGAACGCCTTTGTGGATGGGCTGCGTGGTGTGGGTGCCGCTGGCGACCAGGGCCGGTCGCGAGAGGAGGCCAACGCGCTCGGGTGCCTGGTC
>JBGCER010000311.1:0-2792 GCA_045106515.1 Myxococcota bacterium | reverse complement strand
GAAGTTCGACGTCGGACAGTCCTGTGTGGCCGTGCTCGGCGACCCAATCGCGGAGCTGGGCGTGGGCGACCTGGATCGCTGGGTGGGAGACCGCGCACTGCTCTGCATCGACGAGAATGTGGCTTGAAGCTTGGTGGTAGCCCACATGTCCCTTTGAGAAGCGGAGCTTGATCCGGCCTCGATAGGCGGTGCTGGGCTGCGGCGTGAGCAGGGGCGGCGGCGCGTCCATGCGCATGGCGAACTGGATGACGCGGGCCTTGTGTTGGCGCTGGGCACCGAGGCTGAGCTCGGCCAGGTCGCAGCCGCCGCAGGTCGAGGCCCAGGCGCACGTCGGCGGTACGCGGTCCGCAGACGGGGTCAGGACTTGGGTCACCCGTCCGAGCAGGGTGCGGCCTTGTCGGCCGGTCTCCTCGTACTCAACGCGATCTCCGGGCAGGCCCCCGGTGAGGCTGACGGTGCCATCGGGGCCGCGGCCGCCCACGCGTCCGTCGGGAAGCATCCATGTGATGTCGAGCTCGGGCATGGCCACCGTCTACCGGGATAGGCGTCGGTATGCCCGCCGTCGATGTCCTGATCTGTACATATGAGCGTCCAGACCCTGTGATGCACGTGGTCGCAGATGTGCTGCTGCAGCTGGGCGCCGATGATCGGGTGTGGGTCTACGATCAGTCCCAGTCCCAAGGGGCGACCGTGGCCGCCATCGCCGAACTCGGGGATGCGCGTTGCGTGCACCAATCCGGACCCGCTCGGGGCCTGCCAAACGCCAGAAATGCAGCGTTGACGCTTGGGGAGCGTCCCCTGGTGCTGTTCTTCGACGATGATGTGCGTCTAGAGCCCGGCTGTATCGAGGCCCATCGCCGCGCCTTAAGTCAGCCGTCGGTGGGAGCGAGCGTCGGCCGGGTCGACGACCGAGGCATGAGGTACAACCTGAGAAAGACGGGGAATCGCGTGAGCGCGTCGGGTCGGGTTCGGGTCAACCTATCGGGTGCAGAACCCGCCGATGTGCAGAGTGTGCATGGCTGCAACATGGGCTTTCGACGTTCGATCTTGCAGAGCGTCGGCGGCTTTGATCCGGGGTTTGGCGGCACCGCCCTGCTCGAGGAAGCCGATGTTGCAGAGCGGGTTCGCAAGGCCGGGTGGACGATTCGCTATGCACCCGATGCGGCATTGGTGCACCTGGCCATCGGTAGCGGTGGGGTGCGGGTGGGAACGGCCGAGGCCACCGAACGCTGGCGCTTTCACAACACCGGCCGATTTATGGCGAAGCATCGAGGGGTTCGGGGGATCGCGCGAGCTGTACCCACGTTTGCGGCCATCGCGGCGAAGCGGGGTGCGCAGTGGTCGGATCCGACGGCGCCCCTGCGCCTCATGACCGCGTTCTGGACCGGCGTGTTCGGGGCTGGGCGCTAGCCCCCGCACTCTTCGCGAACCCGGTAGTCAACTTCTACAGTTTTTCCGCGCAAAGCATCGATATCGAGTAGTTTGATGATCCCGTTTTCTACGTCGTAGAGGTAGGTGGGTGGCAAGACCAACAGCCCATCGGCGGTCACGGCCACCGTGCTCGAGACGTCGTTGGCTTCGAGCTGGATCTGATAGGCGTTGAGCCAGGCGCCGCGCTCTGCCGCCGCGATCCGCGACAGGTGTGCATCGGCGTCAGCGTCGCACAGGCCCAACGTCTGCCCACCGGTGGCCAGGATCGCTTCGGCGAAGCCATCTCCGGCGTCGGCGTCTCCGCAGCCGGTGGTGCTGCCCGCGCCCATGGCGTGAACGCGCACAGCCTCGGGCCGGTCGGTCAGCGCACGCAGGAATGCCACCTGATCGGCGGCGGCGATCGCGGACATCTCGGCGTTGTCGCTCACGTGAACCACCGCCAGGTGGCTCTCCGGTCGAATCAGCCCGTGATTGCATCCGTCCGTCGCCAAGCGTTCGGCGGACAACGCATTCTGTACGATCTGGAAGCCTTGGTGGCTCAGAGATGTGGATGGGGAGGCGGACCTGTCCGCATCGAGCATCCGGGCAAACTGAGCAGCTTGCACCTCGAGATCGCCGCCGGGCTCAATCCACAGATCGGGTCCGATCACGCACCCATTGTCCGCGGACAGGACCGAGACTCGCCAGTCCATATTTCCGGCGTCTAAGCTAGCGAAGAGCGCTCGCGACTGAACCGCGATCAGGTCGAGGGCGTCTTCCATGCCCTCGCTGCGGTCAGCGACGATCAGCACGTGGGTCTTGTCCTGGGCGGGGATCTCGCGGGTCTCTGTTCGTTTGGCCCCCAAGACGCCATTGCCGCTGAGCACGATCCTCGTGGAGCCGGTGTGGCCGAGCTCAGATGACCACGCCAACCAGGAGCTAGGTGAGGTGATGCTACTGGGAGAATAGGTAACTTTGAGAGGCATTATCGGGGTATCGCTGCCATCCGCTGCGGGCTCTAGCATCCACGGCGGGTCCTCACCGCTGCGGGACTCGACCGTAAATGCAGTGTTTAGGCCTGCGATGTTCACCATCAGAGGCGCATTGCCTCGGTTGACCAGGTCCAGATCCATGCTGCGGTCACAGCCCACTTGCACGGAGCCGAACTCCACCGCAGACGGGGTGGCCTCGGGCTTGGGGCCGTCGGTTGTGGCTCGGAAGGTCAGGGTGGGCAGCTCGATGGGGCGGTCGGTGGTCTGGAGCTCGATGGTGGCCTCGAAGTCACCGAAGGCGACGGGCGCGAACGCGAGGGGAACCTCGGCGACCTCACCGGGGCCGAGAGCGACCCGACCAAAGAGCTCCGCGCCGATCAAGCCCGCTTT
>JBGCER010000310.1:0-5143 GCA_045106515.1 Myxococcota bacterium | reverse complement strand
AGCCGGTGCGAACTTCGGTGATCAGCATGGTGGGGGGATCGGCGCTGTCTACATCCCCGTCGCCGTCGAGGTCGACGAGCTGGCCCACGTAGGGCCCGCGAACCGGCAGCCGACCCGCTCCTTCCCAGGCCACTTGGGCATCCCAGGGGTCGGTCACTTCGGGGGTGCCTTCACACTCGCCGTTCATCTCCACGAGTGCGGCTTCCACGCTCGGCACGTCGCAGGCGTCGTCGATGCAGTCCCCAATGCCGTCTCCGTCGAAGTCTGGACTGAGCTCGTCCACCGCACCATCGCCGTCGTTGTCGGCGCCATCGCACACTTCGACCGGGGCGCAGTCGGCTCGGCCATCGCCGTCGACGTCTGGATAGTCATCGTCAACCGTGCCATCGCAGTCATTGTCGATGCCATCGCAGGCATCGAAAGCGGCGGGGTGGATGGCCGGATCGGTGTCATCGCAGTCATCGGCCAAGATGTAGCCGTCATTGTCTGAGTCGATGCGCTCGATCACTTCGGCCACGCAGGTGGCGTTGGGGCTGGGGCAGCCGCTGAGCGCCAGGGCAACCATTCCGGCAAAACGGAGTTTCATGGCGTCTCCTGGGCGGCGGCCGGGGCGCGCTCGACGATGATGAACTCGACGCGTCGATTCTTCTGGTGAGCGGCTTCGGTGTCGCCAGATGCGATGGGTTTGCTCTCGCCATAGCCTTGGCTCTTCAGGCGAGAGGGCTCGACGCCCTGGCTGATGAGGTAGCGGCGGACGGTGTCGACACGGCCCTGGGATAGCTGGGCATTGTAGGTGGCATCGCCGCGCACATCGGTATGGCCGGCGACCTCGATGAGCAGCAGCTCCGGGTTTGCCAGCAGCACGCTGGCGCACTCTTCGAGGGTGGGTTTGGACGCCTCGACCAGCCGGGTCTCGTCGAAGTGGAACAGCACGGGCGCGAGCTCCAAGGTCGTGTCAGTGATGGTGACCGTGGGCTTACGCAGGGTCAAGGTGATGAGTTTCCGATCTCCATCGACCAAGACCACCTCCTGGCTGGCGGTGCCAAAGCCGTCCGCCTCGGCGATGAGGCGCCAGGTGCCAGGGGGCAGCTCGAACCCTTCGTTGCCGTCGGCCCCGGCCTGGCGAGCTTCCATAGGCTCGGGGCCCTTGAGCATGAGGTTGGCGTCCACGGGTGCGCCTTCGGTGTCTACGACGCGCACGTCGAGGCTCGCAGGCCGCACGACGGGCGGCGGTGGAACGACAGGGACCTCGACGATCCGCGGTGCTGGGGCTTTGGCCCTTGGCGAGTAGCCCAGGCCCAAGAAGAGGCGGAAGGCCGCAGCGCCGGCCCCCCGGCTCAGGCCGTGTGAGCCACCTGCTGTCCATGTAAAGCCAGGGGAGTACTTGCCTTTAATGGAGAGGGCCGCTTCGGCGGGCGTCTGGCTCCACCGTTTGCTTGTGTCGCCGCTCCCGGTGGCCGCGTTGACCTCCAAACGGACCGCATGCTGCGCGCCCAGCATTAAATGGGTGGCCAATCCTCCGGTCCCCAGCGCGCCTCCACGCAGGTTGGCCAGGTCGACCTTGGGCTGACTTCCGACTCCGATATAGCCGTCGATTCCCCAGATTTCGCCGGTAAAGCCAGCGGCCGCTGCGGCCCCGCCGCTGAACCATCCGGCATTGGTGTCGTAGCCGGTGTAGTTCTTGGCCGCGCCTGTCGGCAGGTCTGCGTACGGCACAAGGGACAGGCCAAACCCATCGTTGTTGGCCAAGATGACCCCGATAGGGACCGAGAGCCGCGCGTCGCCCAAGCCGAAACCCGCGCTGCTCCCGTCGACCTGGTGGGAGAGCACCACGGGAAGGCCCGCGTGGATCGCCACCCGCTCGTGCAGGGCAACCCCGCCCATCAGGTGGGCGTTGAATAGGTTGTCGAGCTTGGGGTCGACCCTTGAACCGTCGCGGTCTGTCGTGTAGAGCACCAGCGGTTCGTCGGCGTACTCCCCCAATACGTGAAGGCTCCACGCCTTGGCCCGCTGGGTCTTGGCTCGCCACGCAAACACGGGGTCGCGCAAGTCGGCATTGGGGGCCGCGGGCAACACGCCACGCGCGTTGAACCGGGGTTCACCGTCTTGGGCCGACGCTGTGCCCAGTAGGAGTGCCAACCAAATCATGACGGCCTCCTGCGCAATCCGACGAGTAATAGTCCGCTTATAAGGTAGAAGATACTCGGAGCAGAAGGGCCAGCCTGGCACGTGCCGCCCCCGTACCAGGTCTCGGTGGGGCAGCTCTCAAGGCCATCGCAGTCTTGATCGATGCCATCGCCATTGATCTCAGTGGCGCCGGGATTGACGGCCGCGTTGAGGTCATTGCAGTCATCGCCGCCGCATCCGGGCGCTAAGGCGCCGTCGCCGTCCAGATCGCATTGGGGCTCCGCATCGGCGCCGTCGCAGTTCTGGTCGATGCCGTCGCCGGGAATGTCGACCGCGTCGGGCCTGCGTGTGGCGTCGGCATCGTCGCAGTCCGGCCCACCGCACTCGCTGGCCTGGCTCCCGTCTCCGTCAACGTCGCATTGGTCGTCGCCGGTGCAGTCTTGGTCGATGCCGTCGTAGGGGATTTCGGCGGCGAGCGGGTGGATGCTGCCGTCGCCGTCATTGCAGTCGATGGTCGCGGGGTAGCCGTCCCCGTCGCCATCGGGCGGTCCGGCGAGGCCGAAGATGCACACCAAGATGAAAATCATAGGCTCCCCACAGAGGGTGTGGGTGACAGCCTACGACAGGACGAGGCGCCGTAGATTCCGGTCCATTACCGCCCGCGTGCTCCGCTATGGCATGACGCGGTGCAGCGTCTCGGAGCCTTGGTCTTGCTTGCCCTCGGGCGAGGTATTGCTCCAATTGCACGTGAGCGTGTCCGGCTCGGCCGCTGCAACGCAACGATAACTCAGGGAGTATGCGGAGCTTGGCACGAAAACAGTCCAGCCAACCGACGCCCCATCCCCCTCTCGGCTGATGACCATTCTGGGCTCATCTTGCCGGTCCAGTCCGCCGGTCACGGTCGGCACATCATTGACCATGCGCACCCAGTATCGGCTGCGAACCGAACGATCTTCCCACACGCCAAGGAGGCTCGATGGGGCGTCGACCCGTTCGAGTACCTCTCGACCGGCTTGTCCGGTGCTGCTCCACCACACCGTGTCCATGCGGTCGTCCGACACGTCCAGGACCTTGTACCGGACCTGGACGCCCGCCCTAGGAAGGCTGACGTTGAACTCCAACGATCCGCCCGTCCACTGACTGGCACCGATTTTCATGGGTTCTGAGCCCACAAATGTGGCCCCCGCCACGGCCGGGCCCTTGCCTTGATCGGTGATCTCGAAGACCGCGCCTTCGGGGTCTTTCCACTTTCCAACGATCTCTTCGGCTGTGACATCCGCCAGTGCAGGGGACGCGACCAGTAGGGCAAACCAGGGGAGCGTGCGCACGAGGCCTCCTTAGGAGCGTGAGACACCACATAGGGCCATAACCGACACCTTAGACGTCGATTCGAATCCGGCCGGATAGGGCGTCGCGGCCCAGCACCAAGGTTGGAGGCCCAGGAACCACGTCCAGCGCCACGGTGATCTGCACGCCACCCAGGTCCAGAGTCTGTGCCTCGCCGCTCTGTTCTACCGGTCCGCCGCGCCAGGTGGAGGTGGGCATGGACGGGGCGAGTAGCGCGGGAAGCTCGACGCCATCGATTCGGGCGGTGGTGCGCCAGGGCAGGGTGATTCGGCCGTCTTCATTGGGGCTGAACGACTCGTCGAGGTCTTGCGTCCCGTCGGTGTCGAAGACTTCGTCCAGGTTTGCGGCTGGAGCGGCGGTTGGCGGCTCTAGGTCCGGAGTGCCGTCATCGTCGACCACGTCGTCGAAGGGGTCGGGCGCCGGCGTTGAGGGAGCGGGGTCCGCCCATTCCACACCGTCGTCATCATCGACCGGAGCGAAGGGATCGTCCGGCTCTGTCTTGGGATCACCAGGATTCATGAACGAAGGCTAGCGCGTTCGCTATGGTGCGCGAAGCGGAGGCCGGGCCGTGACCGAGCAATCCAGTCGCAGACCCGACCCTACGTGGATGTTGCTATTCTTGGCATCTGGTGCGATATCCCTGGTTTATGAAGGGGTGTGGCTCCGCAGGCTAGGCCTGGTTCTCGGGGGCACCAGCGCGGCCGCGGCGGTGACGCTCGGGGCCTTTATGGGCGGACTCGCGCTGGGAGGATTGTTGGCGCCCAAGCTGGCACCTCCTGGGATCTCTCTCCGGCGCGCCCTGCGCACCTATGCGGTGCTCGAAGCCCTGGCCGCCGTTTTGGCCCTGTTCTTCCCCGTTGCCTTGGCGGGGGTAGAGTCGGTGACACGGTCCGCGCCGGTGCTCCGCCTCGTGCTCTGCGCGGGCTTGGTTCTGCCCCCGGCGACGCTGCTGGGCGCCACCTGGCCGGTGCTCGCGCCGCGACTCGGCGTTCGAGGAGCGACGGGCTTGTATGCGGCGAATACGAGCGGCGCCGTCCTGGGGGTGCTCGCGTGCACCTTCGTGCTCATGCCCGCCGTGGGCATACGGTGGACCGAGGGCGTGGCGGCTGTCGGTGCAGTGGCGGTGGCGGTGGCCGCGTGGATGCTGGCGCCTGCCCCCGTCGCCCTGCCCGAGCCCGAAGCCGTTGAAGTCGCCGAAAAAGGAGTCGTTCCCTGGCGGATTAGCCTAGCGGTAGGTGCTGCAGGCGCGGCCGCGATGGGCTTGGAGGTGGTGTGGATGCGCCTGGCCGCGGTGGGGCTCGGGGGAAGCGTGCAAGTCATTGGCGTGGTGCTCGCCACCTTTTTGGCGGCTGTGGCTGCAGGCGCCTGGATCGGGGCTCGATGGCCTCGCGATCCTCGGCTCGGTTTGGGCTGGGGCCTGGGTGCGCTGGCGATCATGGCCCTGCTCGGCGCGTGGGTGTGGGGCTGGCTCCCGTTCGGCGTGGCGGCGGCCTACGGCTGGTGGGGTCCGGACGGGCTCCTGCCCGCCTCTGCGGCCCTCGCCGCCATCGCCATGGGGGGCGCGCCCATCGCCAGCGGCATCGCCTTTGCCAGCGCGGTTCGGCTCTTGCGCGGTCAGCTCGGGCGCTCGGCGGGCGCACTCTATGCGGCCAACACGCTCGGGTGCATC
>JBGCER010000309.1:0-2803 GCA_045106515.1 Myxococcota bacterium | reverse complement strand
GCTCATCGCTCCGGGCCACATCGATCCGCGCAGGCCCAACTCGCTCGGGGAACGCTTCTCGCCCGGCATCGTGGGGGCCGCGAATCGGCAGGGGCTGGCCAGTCCCCTGGCTCTCGAGGACCTCCACCATGCCTTCATAGGGAACGAACGGAAGCGGCTCGCCTTCGAAGGCAAAGCTACTCGCCTGGCCTGACGCGGTCCCCGGCCCCCAGCCCTCCCAAATCACATCGCTTGGCACGATACCTGCCACGCACGAGAACCCATCGATCCGGCTGGCCGCGGCGAGGACGAACTCGGCGCCCTTCGATATCCCGTAGAGACCGATCTTCTCACCATCGAGTTCGGCACGCCCTCGAATCCAATCTCGAACGCCGGCGCGCCTGGAGAGGTCGGTGGCGTGAAAGGCCCTCGATAAGCCCGGCAGCGCCTGGGGCTGGCCGGTCTCAGCGGGAGAGTAGTAGGGGTACCCGACGACGGCATAGCCCCGGGCGGTGAAACGACTGGCGAAGGCGCGCGCGGCTGAATCGCCTCCCTCCGAACCACCCAGGGCGATGATGACCGGCCAGCTCTGCGAACCCCCAGGCGGATCCACCCGCTGATCCACCGGCGGCAGGGAGAGAAACGCATGGGGGAACTCCTGTGGCAGGGCAACCTCACACTGGTCGGTCGTCCCCGGCAACAGGATCACCTTGGCTGTCGCCACGACGTCCCCTTCGACCGAGGCACGGAGGCGTACTTCGGATGTGGGCCAATCCGAAGGCTGGGCCACTCCCGTGGAG
Organism: Myxococcota bacterium; assembly: GCA_045106515.1. Classification (GTDB taxonomy): domain Bacteria; phylum Myxococcota_A; class UBA796; order UBA796; genus REDI01. The sequence goes on along the minus strand of JBGCER010000309.1, from coordinate 2,024 downwards.
CGCATCGACCAGAACAAGCCCCTCGCGTCGACGCCTTCCCAAGGCGCGTCGGTGGACGCCATGCTGGAAAGGTCAACGACTCCATTCTCGTTCGCTCGGAACTCAGCGGTCGTCTCCTGAACTTGCACCCGCCACCAACCCCACGGTCGGCGAGCCGTGATACGAACGATGGACCCGGGCTCCAAGTCAACGACACGCATCGCGACGGGCTCACCGGAAAGCACCGGCTCACTAGGCGTTTCCCATCGAGCAGCCTGTGAGGGGATAGGAACCAGCGGCAGGCTAGACAGGAGGCAAGAAACAAGCAGCATGGTGGCCAGGGTAACGGTCTACGCAACTCATGGAGTGCAGCACTTGGTCGATTGCCCCGCCGATATCCATCGGTGATACTCCGGTATGGCTCCCCCTCGCAAGTCTGGTCGATCCTCCCGGCGCTCTTCTGCCCGGGGAAGTCGAGGCTCTGGTTCCCCGTCCGCTGCGCGGGGCCGAGGTGTCAAGATCCGGCGCGTAGGGGCTGGCGAGTTCGTGGCTGCCGTCATGAACAGTCCCGTACCTGTCCTCGTCGACTTCTATGCCGATTGGTGCGCACCCTGCAAAACGGTCGAACCCAGGCTGCAGCGGTTGGCCGTGGAGGTGGGTGCTTCCGCCCGCATCGTCAAGGTCGATGCGGACCGCGAGAAGGCTCTGATGAAGCGCCAACGGGTGCAAACCTTGCCCACCTGGATCCTGTTCCAAGGCGGGCGAGAGGTGCTGCGCAAGGAAGGGCCCAAGGACCTACCCAGGGTCGAGGAGCGGCTGCGAGCCCTGATACGAGAAGAGCGGCAAGGCGATCAGCCCAGCCCGGGTTCCCCATGAGCGACCGCCCCGCGGGAACGATCACATGCTGAAGGTGACCGACAGGGCGTTCGAGAGATTGAAACCCGAGCCGCAGGGTCCGGAGGGGTCGCGGAACCACGCCTGGAAACGCCAGGTGCTGCCCGCTTGGATGTGGCCACTGACCACGAAGTTGACGTTGGAGAAGGCCACCAACCCCGGGCCTTCCGTCAACACGCCGCTAGGCCCCGCGTTGCGCACGGGAAAGCGGTGCACGCCGTTGCCCCCGCTGCCGACGCAGCGCCGGCCGTCGCCAAAGGGCAGGTCGACGGCTCCGCCGCCCATGTAGATCAGGCCGAAGAAGTTCGCCGGAACGCCTTCCGCGCTGAGCACGAGGTCGTCGAGGGTGGTGCTGGCACTGCCGCAGGCGGAGAGCACCGAGCCCGTGCCGGTGGACGTAGCGCAACCGGCCATCGGTTGGTCATTGCCGCAGGGAGCGCTGGGGCAGAAGCAGTCAGCCGTCGCCGCGCCATTGCGGCGGTAGACGTAGACCGCACCCGCGTCATCGCCCTGGGTGTCTTCGTGGATGGCTCCGCTGACGATGGTGTTGTCATCCAAAGCCACGTAGCGACCGAAGCGCGCATCGACTTCGGGGTCGGAGGGCGTCAGCTTGGTGTCGAGGCTCCAGGCACCAGATGTCTCCGCAAAGACATAGGCGGAGCCCGCCGAGTTGGCACCGTCGTCATCCAGTTGAGAGCCCACAGCCACGCGACCGGCGAAGACGTCGACATCCGAACCGAAGCGATCGTTCGCGGCGGCATCTGGCGCGACCAACTTCGCGACCTCCGTCCAAACCGCGCCGGAGCCCTGGAACACATAGGCCGCCCCTGATCGGTTGCCGAAGGTGGCATCGTCCGTGGCACCGGCCACGATCGAACCGTCATGGGTCGCTACAGCCCAACCGAGTTCCCCCGTGGCGTCGGACGCCATGAGCTTGGCCACTTGATCGAAGCCTGCCATCCCACGCTCGAACACGTAGACAGCACCGGCATCGTCGCCAGCCTCATCGTTCTGGTAAGCGCCCACCACGATGCGATCTCCATCCACCGCCACGTCCCAACCAAAGCGGTCATTGGTCCCCAGATCCGCGGGCGACAGCTCCTGGACGAACGCCCAGCTAGCGCCGATGAACTCATAAACGTAGGCCGAAC
>JBGCER010000308.1:0-5255 GCA_045106515.1 Myxococcota bacterium | reverse complement strand
GGACATCGCGGCGTTGGCGGAGCAATGCGGCTTTCGAGACTGCCGCCACATGGACGAACCGGGGTGCGCGGTGCTCGAAGCCATCGACTCCGGTGAGATGGCCGAAGGCCGACTTGTGGGTTTTCGTAAGCTTCAACGTGAGATTGCGGCCGAAGGGCGCAGGCGAGACGTTCGAGCCCGGAGGGCCTTTAGTCGGAACTGGGAGCGCGGCGTCCGGGCGGCAGCCAACATCCGAAAACGGGCAAAGGGCCTGGACTGAGGTTCGCGGCGGCGTCGCCGAGATCGGGTGGGCCACCGCGAGTGTGCGCGGTTGGAGCCGGGAGCGGCTCGGCCGTCGGACCCGCGGCTGTCATCACTCGTAAGGTCCCCGGCGGATCCGATGGCATAAAAATGCACATCGTCTCAACGATCTGAGGTTTCGATGACTCTGCGTCCACTCCCACTCTTTTTTCTGTCGCTGCCCGCGTTTGCTGGCCCAATCGAAGTCGCCGTCATTGATGCTGGCGGAAGCGGTTCGTCAGCGAAGGTCGTTTCGCAGCTGAACGACGATACGTACTTCGACTTCAACGCGACATTGCTCTCGCCGTCCGACCTGACCTCCGTCAGCGACCTTGACGGCTATTTTGTGGTCGTCTTGGGGGAGTCTGGATCCAGAAATGGGGAACTGTACTCCGCTGCGTTTACCGGTGCCATCGATGCGTTTAACAAAAACGGTGGCGGTGTGGTGAGCTCATCGTGGTACTCATACAATGATAGTAGCGATACTGGTGGCGCGTATACGCCAATCGATCAGGCATCGTCGGATTCGGGATACTGCACGGGTTCGAGCGAGATCGCCATCGCGTCGACCCGTCATCCAGTGACCGATGGGATCACGTCGTTCACCGACACCACAGCCTATTGGGAGGCTCCGGGGCCGGCCGAGAGGTTGTCCGTCGTCCTGGCGAGTTGCCAAGGTAAAAACGCGATAACCGTGGCGGATGCGACCGACGACCGCGGGCCTCAAGCCTACCTCGGCGGACTCTACTTCGGAATCGAGACCACCTATCGCAACACCGTCCTGCGGTCCGGTTCCGGCGATCGGCTGCTCGAACAGGCCGTCGCATGGGCCTCTTCCGATTGCGAAGACCTAGATGAAGATGGTGTCCTCTCCTGTCAGAAGGATTGCGATGACACCGATCCGCTGCGGTTCCCCGGCAATACCGAGGTCTGCGATGGCATCGATAACGACTGTGATGGCGCGGTACCTATCGATGAGGTCGACGAAGACGGAGACGGCGCTCGGGTTTGCGACGCCGACTGCGATGACGCCGACGCGGAACGCTTCCCCGGCAACCCCGAGGTCTGTGACGGCATCGACAATGACTGTGACGACGTGCTGCCGGCCGACGAGTCTGACGCGGATCTTGACGGGGTTAGCACCTGTGACGGGGACTGCGCCGATGACGATTTGGATCGGTTCCCTGGCAACCCCGAAGCCTGCAATGACGTCGACAACGACTGCGACGGCACCGCTGACAATGGTCTGCCCACCGCAACCTACTTCCCAGACGGGGATGCCGATGGCTGGGGCGACGCCAACTCCCCAGGTCTGATCGAGTGCGCCCAACCCGAAGGGACCGCGGTCCGCGGAGGCGACTGCGATGATGCCAACGCCGACATCTACCCGGAAGCAACCGATATCCCCGACAACGGGATTGACGAGGACTGCGAAGGCGGCGATGCCGTGACCGCGGAAGAGGGCTGCGGCTGTAGCACCGGCACCCAAGGCGGCTGGATGTGGCTGATGCTGGCGCCTGCACTCTTGCTGCGGCGTCGCAAGGGCTAGGGGCTATCCGCCTAGCCCGTGACGTTTCATCAACCGATAGACGGTGCTTCGAGCGACCCCCAGTGTCCGTGCCGCCGCCGAGAGGTTTCCCTCGGCGATTCGCAGCGCATTTCGGACGGCGCTCCGCTCGGCGTCGGCCAACGTGGGCGGTGCATCGGGGGCTTTGTCTGGGGTGGGTATGGCCGATGTCTCGGCCTGCGGTAGGTGCCAGGCCTCGATGGGGCCCGCCCCCGCGAGGACCATCGCGCGGTGCAACGCCATGCGAAGCTCTCGCACATTGCCCGGCCACGTCCAAGCTGCAATGGCCGAGCGGGCGCCGGGGGTGATCGTCGGAGGTCGCAGACCGGTCTCGATCGAGATGGCCTTGGTCAGCGCATCGGTGAGCAAGGGCAGGTCCTGGCGGGTGCGCAACGGGGGCAGCCGAATCACGGCGCCACACAGGCGATAGTAGAGGTCTTGGCGAAAGCCTCCCGAGGCGACGCGCTCTTGAAGGTCGGCGCAGGTCGCCGCGATGAGCCGCACGTTCGCGTGGCGTACGCCTTCTTCTCCGACCCGTCGATAGGTGCCGTCCTCAAGAAAGCGGAGCAGCGCCACCTGGGCGTCGGGGGACAGCTCGCCCAGCTCGTCGAGGAACAACGAGCCCCCGTCGGCCGCGGCGAGCCGGCCTGCGCGCCCCTTGGCTGTGGCGCCGGTGAAGGCCCCCGGACCATGGCCGAATAGCTCGCTGTGCAGAACCGATGGCGCGATCGCGCCGCAGTTGATCGCCACGAAAGGGTGGTTCGCTCGTGGGCTTCCGTCGTGGAGAGCACGAGCGAAGAGGCCTTTGCCGGTGCCGGTCTCACCCAGGATCACGACGGGCAGAGCGCTGTCTGCCAGGCGTCTCGCCTGCTGCTTTACGGCCATGAAGACAGGGTCGGAGCCCCTAATCCCGTGAAACGTGTCGACGATGGGCGGCGTGTGGCGTCGTGGGTTGCTGTCCTGAGGCCGATCAAAGACGAGCAGATACCCGGCGGAGCGACCGTGTTGTGCCTCCAGGGGTTCGACGGTCATGGGGAGGCGGACCTGGCCCTTTGCCGCAGCCTCAAGTTCGGTCAGGCCCACGCCGGCCACATCGATGATGCGGGCCCTCGACCGCACGACGTCGGCGTTCGAGGCCACGACCTGACCGAGCTGCAGCCCTTGGCGGACGGCGGCCTGGTTTGCGTGGGTCACGCGTCCGTCGGGCGTCACCAGCAGGGCTGCATCGCGGACCCGGGCGAGCAAGCGCTCGATGGTGGTGCCGCCCATGGATTGCAGCATGCCCATCCGTAGGGCCTCCTCCACGGCCCTGGCTGCCGCCAACACCGCCGCCCCCGCCATGGGGTCTGCGCGCACTGCATAGCTGGTGGCATCGAGCACCCCGACGAGGTCACCCCACGGGTCGCGGACCGGCACCCCGTAGCAGACGAGGTTGGCGTTTGGAGTTGCATAGTGCGCACCTCCATGCACGACGACCGGCGCTTCTTCTGCCAACGCGGTGCCGATGGCGTTCGTGCCTCGGGTGGCTTCGTCCCACGCGGACCCGGCTTGCAGTCGCAGCGCGCGCGACGTGTCGGTGAACCCACCGCCGGCCCGTTGGTCGAGGATCACCCCATCTTTGTCCGCGAACAGGAGCGTGAAGTCCCGTGCCGAGAACAGGGACGCCATGGGACCCAGCACGTCATCGAGCGTCCGAAGCACACGTTCAGATCTCTCTTGATGCCAACGGAGCGTGGCCTGGGTGTGCAGTGGCTCGGTCAATGGACCTTGTTCCAGTGCTCCACGCTCACGAGACCGGCGCCACCGCTGGGCGAGTGGCTGGGGAGGGGTCTGGCGTGACCCAGGCAGGCGTAGGTCGATCCAATTCACCCTCATACAACATCACAGGAACCGGTCGGGGGCAAGAAAGATGAGGGGCGAACTTGGGTTCGCACTGTAGCGTTCCGCGACACACTGGCGCGATGGGGTACAGCTTCGACTGTCGCGCTTCGCTGCAGGGATACGGTTGAACCGGCTTTTTGGGGCTGGCACAAGGTTTGATGTACAGGGAGTGAATCAAGCCAGGAGAGTCCCATGATCTACGAAAATCCGAACACCGATGGCAGCCTCGTGCAGTTCAAGGGCCGCTACGAAAACTTCATCGGGGGCGAGTGGGTGCCACCGGTGCGCGGCCAATACTTCGACGCCATCACACCGGTGACGGGCCAGCCCTTTTGTGAAGTGCCTCGGTCCACGCATGAAGACGTCGATCTGGCGCTCGATGCGGCGCATGAGGCGTTCGCGACCTGGAAGCACGCCAGCGCCACCGAGAGAGCTCGCGTGCTCAACGCCATCGCGGATCGGCTGGAGGCCAACCTCGAGATGTTGGCAGTGGCCGAGACCTGGGACAATGGCAAAGCGGTGCGGGAGACGCTGGCTGCGGATCTGCCACTGGCGGTGGACCACTTCCGCTACTTTGCAGCCTGCATTCGGGCGGAGCAGTCCGGGACCGGCGTTCTGGACCAGCAGACCGTCGCGTACCACTTCCACGAGCCCATCGGGGTCGTTGGCCAGATCATTCCGTGGAACTTCCCCATCCTGATGGCGACCTGGAAGCTCGCGCCGGCGCTCGCGGCCGGATGCTGCGTGGTCTTGAAACCGGCGGAGCAGACGCCGGTGTCCATCTTGCTCGTGATGGAGCTGATCGCCGATGTATTGCCGGCGGGTGTCATCAACGTCGTCAACGGGTTCGGTGTCGAGGCGGGCAAACCCTTGGCGCAGTCCGATCGCGTAGCCAAGGTCGCGTTCACCGGCGAGACCACCACGGGGCGGCTGATCATGCAGTACGCCTCTGCCAACCTCATCCCGGTGACGCTGGAGCTCGGCGGCAAATCTCCGAACGTGTTCTTCAACGATGTCTGGGACGAAGACGACGCGTTTCGGGACAAGGCCTTGGAAGGGTTCACCCTCTACGCCCTCAACCAAGGCGAGGTGTGCACCTGCCCGTCCCGGGCGCTGCTCCAGGACGGGATCTACCAAGACTTCATGGACGCGGCGGTCGAGCGAACCCGTGCCATCAAAATGGGAAACCCGCTGGACTCAGCCACAATGATGGGTGCCCAGGCGAGCAATGATCAGCTCGAGAAGATCCTCTCCTATTTTCAAATTGGAAAGGAGGAAGGAGCGGAATGCTTGATTGGCGGTGAGCGAGCGCGGCTGGAAGGGGGCCTGGCGGATGGCTACTATGTCAAGCCAACCATCTTCGTGGGACACAATAAAATGCGCGTGTTCCAAGAAGAGATCTTCGGCCCGGTGGTCTCGGTGACGCGCTTTGACGACTATGCAGAAGCCATGCAGATCGCCAACGACACCCTCTATGGCCTAGGGGCGGGCGTCTGGACGCGGAACGTCAACACCGCCTATCGAGCCG
>JBGCER010000307.1:0-4860 GCA_045106515.1 Myxococcota bacterium | reverse complement strand
CGCGACACCGATGCTGGAGCCCTCCCCTGCGTATCCCACCTCTGCCGCCCGGAACGCGTTCAAGGCATCGTCTCGGCGTCCATTGGCCAACAGCGCATTGCCCAGCACCGAAAACGCCCGTCCCCCGCATCGGTGCGGGTGCGCAACGGCCTGATTCGCTATTTCTAAGCCCTCTTCTATCCGGCCGAGCTTGGTCGTCGCCAACGCCCGTGTGCACAAAATCGCCGCCGCCACCGGGGCATTGGCGGGCGATTTTTGCAAGGCCAGAGCGCTCCGCTCGGCGGCTCGGGCGTAGCTGCCTTCGACGATGGCGAGCTGGGACTCCAGAAAGAGCAACAGAGCCGCGTGCACAGGGTCTAGGTCGAAGGCCGCACGGACCATCGAAATCCAAGACTGGAAGACGTCGATTCGCTGCCCCGTGACATAGACAACGCTGTAGAACCGGTGCAAGAGGCGAAACACGGCCGGGTTGCGAGTCTGGGTCAACCACGCCACCACTGCGGCGGCGTTGTCGGCCTCGGAATGCAGCGCGCGAAAGTCGGCGTCCCGAACGGCCCCTAGACCCTCGGTCGACAGCGTGCCCAGTAACCAGACCGCGTGCCGTTCCCGAGCGTCTTGAACCTGGGCTTTTCCTGACTCGAGGGCAAATGCGCGCAGTGTATCGAAGAGAGCCATGCGGCCGGGTACGTCGTTGTGGCGGTGGACTAGAGCGGAGTCGGCCAGCGCGGCCACCAGCGACAGGGGCTCGCCCAGCCCTTCCAGGACGGCACTGGCCGCATCGAGGGTAAACCCGCCACGGAAGACGGCGAGGCGGACCAAAGCGAGTTGCTGTGTTTCAGCCAGAAGGTTCCACGACCACAAAAAGGTCTGCCTCAGCGTGCGATGCCGCTCGGGACCCAGGGAGCGGACCCCATCGAGCACGTCGAAGTTCTGGGCCATTCTCGCTGCGAGTTCCCGCAAGGGGATGACCCGCGCCCGAGCCGCGGCGAGCTCGATGGCGAGAGGGATGCCATCGAGTCGCTCGGCGAGCCTATGCACCGCTTCCTCGTCGATAGGATCGGTCCGGTCCGCGCGTACCGCATCCACCCGCTGACGGAGCAGTGCGGCGGCATCGTCGGGCGAGAGGCGCCCCAGCGGCACCACCCGCTCGCCTGGAAGGCCGAGGACCCGACGAGATGTGATCAACAGCCGAAGCGCCGCGCAGCGCCGCAGCAGGTCCAGGAGAGCGTCCACGCCGTCGGGCTGAAGTTGTTCGGCATTGTCGACCACGACGAAGGTTGGCCCCTTGCTCGCCACGGTGTCGGCGATCTGATCCGCGACGGGCCTGCGGACCTGACGCACGATCCCTAGGGCGTCTGCCACACACTCGACGACCCCCGTGCCGTTACTGACTTCGGATACGTCACAAAACCAGCTCCCCCCTATATGATCATCGGCGAGGCACCGCCCAACGGCCCGCCCAAGCCGGGTCTTTCCCACCCCGCCCGAGCCGTGCAGAGTGACCACACGCACGGGTTGTGCAAACAGGTCGATCAGCGCACCAAACGACGCCTCTCGTCCGATGGTTTCATCGAGAGGAGCTCCGATATTGGTACGGGGGTCCCGCCGCACCACAAGGGTCACCTCGTCGCCGGCCGCGGAAAGCCAGCGCTTCAGCCGATGGGCGGCGTCCTCGGGCGTGGACTCCGCAGGCCTCTCCCCGGCCGCCACGATGAGCCGGTAGCCGTGTCCCCGGACGGTGAGCAGATGAACCGGTCTCTTGGGATCGGCCTCGATCTTGGTCCGAACGCGGCGCACCGTCGCTTGCACCGTCTGGGAACGCACCCCCGGTGCATAGCCCCACACCTGCGTCAGCAGCTCCGCCTCACTCACCGGCTGGTCGGCGTGGGCCAGGTAGCCGAGCAAGGCCCGCTCGGTCTTGGACAGCCCAGCGTCGGGCCACTGGGAGAGCACCAAGCGCTGAATGTCCAACGTTCCCGCCATCTACTAGCCCTAGTCGCCCGCCGGGGTTGTCAGCCACCTGACAAAGCGGCCCGGAGCCTTTCGCCACAGAAGCGCAGCGGTACAAGCCAGGCGTTGCCATCGCACCACCGGCGCTCTGGAGTTTGAAATGTCTCCCCCACTTTCGTATAATCTTTCAGGTTCTTTGCTAATTATTGCCGGAATCACCACTGGATTTACCAGCGCCATTTTGGCCATGGTCCTGCTGTTCCTCGGTGTGGGCGCCCTGTGGTTGGGCCCCCTGTTTATCGCCCTGCGCTCATTCGTTTGGGGCATTCGCATGGTGATGGGCACGCCGCTGCCTGGAGGCCGGTGGCAGTCCATCATGGGCGCCATCTGTTCGGCAATGTCCTTTGATGTGGTCGGTTTGATCCTACATATTTCTGCGATCGTCCTACTATCACAGAAAGACGCTCAGGCCTTCATGGCGGCCCCTGTGCCCAGCGACGACCCCATCACCACCGCCGAAAGCACCGTCGACCTGGTCGGCGGGACCATCGCCGATGTCTTCGCCTAGGCGACCGCCCTACAACCAGGCTGGATCCCCTTCGGAGTGGGCAGACCCATCTCCATCGAGGACCGCCCCCCGGAGTTTTCATGTTTCGCAGAGTATCTATCTCGGTCGCCGCACTCGTTGCGTTTTCCATTTTCGCCGTCGGCTCCGCCTCGGAGTCACCGGAGGACAAAGCCGCCCGCCTTCAACGGGAGGCCGAGGCCACCGCCCAGCGCGCCGCCGAAGAGGCCGAAATCGAAGCAAGAATCGTGTCGTTGGAGGCTGAAAGTACCTCAGTGACCACCATCGTGGTTCAGGCCGACGTGAACGCGAACAAGGCCAATGGCAAGCACTGGGACATTGGCAAAGGCAAGCCGGACCCGAAAGTGACTCTGTTGGTCAAACGCACCGGCCGCGCGCTCCAGACGGCCCCGGTCAAAAACGCCTTCACCGTGTCCGAGCGGTTCGCCGACGTGAAGGTGAGCGAGGGCGACGAGCTGTACTTCGAAGTCGTCGACGACGACCTCGGCTCGCCCGACGACGTGGGGCATTGCACGGTTCGGTTCTCCGTCAACGCCTTTGAAGACTGCGAACTCGGGCCCGGCTACCTTTCGATTCAGTTCGAATAAGGCGCTTGCTGGGTCGGGTATCATCGGGTTCGGCCGGGCCCGAAGCCACCTCACCGACCGCCCCGTCACGCAGGGCGAGTTGAGCGCAAGCCCTCCTGACAGAAGCATCGCCGTTGGAATACGGTTTCCTGACATAACGTCAGGTTCTTTGCCATCCCCATGAGTTGCGGTGCGCCTAGAAGCAAGCGACACGAGCGTCATCGCGGTGGGAAGGTTTGAGGACAGAGTCCGCCCCCCCGATGACGTCATCGCCTGTTTCCGCCTGAAATCGGAGTCCGCCCTAGTGGATGAGTGTGTTCAGGACGGAGAGCCCCTTGACCCTAGCCCAGCCCGCCTACTTCGACGCCGTCGCGTCCACCGAACCCAAGCACGAGGCGAGCGCCGCCCGACTCATCGAAGTCGACGAGCACGGGCGGGAACTAGGCCCCACGTACCCTCTCCTCGACGAGCAAATCGTGCTCGGCCGGAGCCGCGCCTGCGGCCTTCAACTCCGGCAGGACGGCGAAGTGAGTCGACAGCACTGCGAGCTCAAACGCATCGACGATCGCTGGATGCTGCGCGATCTAGGAGCGACCCACGGCGTACGAGTCAATGCCCGCCTCGTGGTCAAACACATCCTCTGCCCCGGCGACACGGTTCGCATCGGGCAGACCACGCTTCGGTTTTTGAGCGTGGCTCACTAGCCCGCCTACTCCCTCAAACCGCCAAACAGCAACTACATCGCGCCATAGTTCCAGCATCCCTCCCACCGCCGCGCCCCAAACAGCGCGGGCAGGGCGCTCCCCCGCGTCAGGCTGCCAATCGCTGAGCGACCTGGGAAAGAAGGTCGTCCAGCACAGCTTCATCTACCGGTTTGGCCATGTGCGCAGACATTCCGGCGTCGATGACCGCCCTCTGGTCTTTCCGCATGGCGTTGGCAGTCAGGGCCACGATCACGATCGCCGGCTCATGGTTCTCGGCTTCGAGAGCCCGGATGCGCCTGGCGGCCTCCAAACCATCCATAACCGGCATTTGAATATCCATAAACACGATGTCAAACCCACCGGTGCCAGCGTCCACCGCTTCCTGCCCATTGCTGGTCATGGTCACATGGTGGCCTCGAATCTCTAACATGCGCCGAATGATGAGCTGATTGACCGGATGGTCCTCAGCGACCAGAACGTGCAGGGCGCGGGTGAATGGCAACGAGCCCCGTACACCGTCAATCTGCGGGTCTTGGGGCGCCTCGATGGGTAGTTTCAACTCAACGCGCATGGTTGTGCCCACCCCGGGGGACGACCGGACACTTAGGGTGCCCTGCCACAGGGCGATGAGCTGCCGGCTGACCGTCAAGCCCAGGCCAGTGCCGCCGAATCGGCGTGTCGTCGAGCGTTCCGCCTGATGGAAGGGCTCAAACACCATGTGCACCTGCTCATCCGTCATGCCGATCCCGGTATCGATGACCTCGAACGTGACGGTGGAGCCAGCGGACTGGACGCTCAGACGAACTGATCCGGCCTCGGTGAACTTGGCCGCGTTGATCAGCAGGTTTAGCAAGACCTGCTTGAGTCGCACCGGATCGAGAGAACGCCACGGCTGCCCTCCAAGGTCGCACTGCATCTGCAGCAGCAGGCCCTTTTCATCGGCCCGGGTACGCACGATGGCGATGACCTCATCGAGCAGTCGTTCAAGGTCGCACGGCTCGTGGAACAACTCCAGCTGCCCGGCCTCCACCTTGGACAGGTCGAGGATGCCGTT
>JBGCER010000306.1:0-3510 GCA_045106515.1 Myxococcota bacterium | reverse complement strand
TGCAATCGCCCGTTGTGAGCGGAGAGCAGCGGCTTCCGGTGGGTGTGTGCAACCCGTCCTCGGCGGGGCGCGCCTTCGCGTGCTGGGCGGGCCGAAGCGGTGATTCTAACTAGTGAACAAGGTAGAGTGGCTCGCTGTAGGTAAAGCCGCCGGGTCCGGTATAGGACAGCGTCGCGCCTGTTGCTGGGATGAACTGAGGCGCCGCAACGGTGCCGATGTTCCGGTGGCCGGAGTTGGCGGGTAGCTGGATAAATGCGTCGAACTCTGTGAGGAAGTCGGCCTCCAAAGACTCCAGAGGGTAGTGATCCGAACCACCCGCCACCGGACCAAAATGCACTGACAAGGTCATATTGTCATTCGTGCCCCACGCCTCAGTCATGTGCAGCTCCAGCAGCCCGCCGAGCCCGGGCGGGTCGAAGCGAGTGGGGCAGAAGCTGCAGATGTCATTTGGTGGCATCGGCATGACCGTGGCGATGGCGGCGGCCGAGTCGTTCTGTTGAACTGGGCATTCATAGTCGGTGTTGCCGAACGCTCCGGGGTACTGATACTCCTGCGGGCTGCTCCCCACGCAGGAACCAGACGTGATGACGGCACCAGCCGGATGCAGAGGTTCCCATGTCGGTGGTGAGGCATGCGTGGGAGTCACGGCGGCCACCGCCGCGTCGTCACAGCTTGCGTCGAAGTCCGTTCTGCAAGGGGTGGTCGTTCCGCAGACCGCGTCGGCTGCTTGACATACGTTCACGACGACTGCGTCTGGTTGCGCCCCGCTTTCGTAGATGTCGGCAGGCACCGGATCCGTTTCGGTGAGACCAAGGCCATTGTCAAAGACGGTCTCCGCTGCATCGTGGATGCTGAGGGTCGGGTCCAGGGTCAAGACCACAGCCGCCGCGGACGAAGCGACCACCGTGCTGACGGACGTGCCAGAAATCGGGGTGTTCGGCGTGGTCGCGCCACCGGCAGATGGAGTGACCGTGAGATACTCACCCGGCGCGGTCAGTCGCGGGATGCTTCCCGGGCGGACCACGCTGCTCAAACGGAGCTCGCTGGTCACCACGCTCACCGCGTGGACCAGCGGTCGGTAATTGGTGGTTCGCACTTCTCGGTGGTCGCCGTCTCATTAAAAAAAACACTGAAAGTTGGTCAGCTCTCGTTCTGCTTCCCACGCGCCCGGTAGGGAGGCGCCCATTCGGCCGTTTTCGCCGATAGGTGTGTCGTCATGGCCGGCCGCCGCGAACACCAATACCCCCTCGCACGATGCGTAATTGAGGGCTGCGAACACCGCGTTTTCCGCTGCCGCCTTATTGGTGATGCTGTATGCGCTCGGGTGCCACCCCAGCGACAGGTTGAGAACCAAACGACCGACCGTTGAATCCGTTTTGTCTCGGTCGACCTTCCAGTTGTCGACCGCATCGACGATGGCGGTAGCGATATCAGAGATTCGACCCACCGAACCACCGTTGGTAGGGGCCTGCCACAGTGGGTTTGCTCCGGTTCCGTGTTGCTCCCAACCCAATGCGAGCTGACTCTCAACGTCGACGGCGCAGACTCGGTCGGTGCCGGACTGCTTGTCACATACGAACGCGTCGGCGAGGCCAGCGAGGCGGGTTCCATGCTTATCAAAAGCGCTTTCCGTCATGGGAGTGTCGGAGGTTGGCGTGCTGTCGATGAGGGTCAACCGCGCCCTGTCGTCAAACGCGCCCCCAAAGTCGTTCACCGGGTCGACCAGGTCGATGGTGTTGTCTTCCAGGTCGCTAAAGACGGCGCTCGCGCCCCCACTCAGGCCGACTACGGCCAGGCGGTCGTGAGACATGTTGGCGAGGGTGCCACTCGGCTTACTATTGTTGGTTGGTAGTGAGTTTCCGGTCCATGTCAGGACACAGTACCGCTTCAACTCGGCCGCGGAGGTGCCCGGAAAAAGATCACTGACGGCCCAGTTCGCGGAGGTGGTGGCATCGCTGCAGTCCTCACCGCTCTTGACTCTCTCGATGACGCGATTGAGCACTACCTGCCGATTAAATGGGGAGCTTGTGCCTTTCGTATAGGGTGCGGATGTGGTGCTAAAGGCGGTGGCCGCCTCCAGGCTGGCATGGGCCTCAGTCACATCCGACGGGGCAGGCTGAACGGCGGCGCACCCGGCTAGCGCGAAGAGTGAGAGGAGAGAGAGGGTCGACTGACGCATGGTGGGCTCCTTGAGGAAGGCAGAGAGCTGTTCGCCGCGGTGTTGGCGGATCTGACATGCCTGGAGAAAAAAAGATCATATCACCGAATCCACGCCTTCCAACGCAGACTTTTTTCAGGGTGTAGCGAGGCCCTCTGGCGCTCATTCAGCGCGTGTACCATCTGGTACGGGGTCGTGTCTGGTTTGAGCAGGCCTGCGAGAAGGGCGGTCGTGTGTTGGTCCGCAACGGGACTGCTGGAAGCGACCACCACATGAGAGCCCGAAAGCAGGAAAGCCTGGGCGATTCCAAGGGTCGCCACGCGCCGGTCGCCGCGTGATCGGCCGGTTTCGCAGCCCGACAGGACAACAAACGACGGAGCCGACGACAGGGACAGAACATCTGCGACATCCAAGGTGGAATCCGCCAGAGTGAGTCCAGAGCGGAATGCCTCTTCTGGATCCAGGGTGCCATGGCCCGCATAGTGGAGCATGGATGCGCGGCTGAGCGCTGCCAAGGTCATGTCTCGATTGGCTGCCTCGCCCAATAGTAAAGTTGTTTTTGTGGTTTTGGCGAGTGCCTCTGCCTCTGCTCGCGCCCCCGGCAAGGTGCTGTCTGGGTCTCCGATGACCCAGATCTCATTTCCTCTTGTTGTCGCGTCCTCTGTCGGCATGTCTAGGGACCAGGCCAAATCGAAGGCGTCGATGAGACGGGCCTCGCCCCAGGGCGCCGAGTGCAGCTCTAGATCATGCACTGCGCCAAATGGCAGAAACGTGAGCTGTCCCGTGTCTCCAATGTGACCTTGTAGGCTGGCGACCAGGCCGTGGGCGAGCTCTGTGCCCTGCGCTGTCGTTTCCGGGCCATCCACCGATCGCACTCCCGATGCGTCTGCGATCAGGCCGACCCAGCGGTCCGAAGATGGAACCCAGGCCACCATCGTCTCATCTGGCCCCGGAGGTCGCAGGTCCATTGCGGACATTGGGTTTAGGATCTGCAGCGCATCCGCGAGTGCCGCATCCACTTTCTCTTGTTGCTTGGATTGGCTCACGAGGGCCAATGCGAGGTCCTCCGTCGACAGCGACCAGTTCGCGTCGACAGCGTCTGCATGCTCTTGCTTGAGCGTCTCGTACCTGGTGCGGGCCTCTTCCCATTTGGCCCGCTGCTCGACGTTCATCGTGCTCAATGCGGAACCTTGGCGAAGGGAACGAAGGGCTTTGATGCGAAACTCTCGAACGGTCCTTAGAGCGGTGTCGGGGCGTCCACGTTCCAACTCCAGCGCCACGGTCAGACCGAGCAGCCGAGGCATGATCTCCAGCCTCATGCCGACAAACTGCGACCAATCGGTGGGCGCCGG
>JBGCER010000305.1:0-3138 GCA_045106515.1 Myxococcota bacterium | reverse complement strand
GAGAGCCGGGTGGCAGCACGTGCAGATCAGGCGCAGGCGCTCAGCGGGGAACGAGCGGGCAGCTAGATCGGGCATCCACGCTTCGTCATCGGTCGCTGCGGCCAATAGCCGAGCCTTGTGGGTCCAAGTCGACTGCCGCCGCACGGTGTCGATGGCCTTGTGGCGAGCAGTTCGGATCAGCCAGCCCACTGGCTGTGCGGGGGGACGGCGTTCCCACTGCTCCAGGGCTGCCACCACTGCCGCTTGCAGTGAGTCTTCGGCGAGGGCCAAGTTTCCCTGCAAATTGCGGGCGAGCAAGGCGATGATTCGCCCGTACTCGCGCCGCAATAGTGCCTCTAGTTCGTGGTGGATCGTCACCCGTGCGAAGAGATGGGTCGGACCTCGATCGTTCCGTACTTGGCTGTGGGGATCTGGCTGGCGATCTCGATGGCTCGGTCCAGGTTTTCGGCCTCGACGAGGTAATAGCCACCAAGCTGCTCGCGCGTCTCGGCGAACGGCCCGTCTGTCAGAAGTCGCTCTCCGCCTCGCACCCGAACTGACGTGGCCGTCGCGCTGGGTTGCAAGGCGTCGCCAGCCTTGAACTCGCCGGACGCGATGATGTTTTGGGTAAACGTTCCATAGTCTTTGATCAGCTCCGCGAAGCTGTCAGAGCCCGGGCTCGCCGCCTCGCTCTCATCGCTGTAGATCATGAGTAGATACTGCATAGTCATGCCGTCCAATCAGGAGGTTGGGGCCAGGTCTTTCCACAGGGCGAACACCGCGCCAGATGGGTCAGCGAGCACGGCGAACCGACCCATGTCCGGGATTGTGGACGGCGCCATAAATGGAGTGGCTCCAAGGCTTTTTGCAGCCTCAAACGCGGCATCTGCATCCTCGACCGCCACGTACTTCAACCAGTGGCTGTACGGCTGATCGCCCTTCATCATGCTGGCGACGCTGGTGCCATTGTTCGTGAACACCACCGCTCCGTTGCCCATGGGCGATGAGGTCCATCCGAATAAGGCTTCGTAGAACGGGCTCGCCTTTTCGGGGTCGGTGGTCATGAGCTGGGACCAGCAGAACGTGCCCATCGGCGGCGTGCGCTCCGTGTCGGAGGCCCCGGGGGTGTCGGATTGGAGGATGCCGAAGACCGCACCGACGGGGTCCTCGATCATCGCAAAGCGACCGACGCCTGGGGCGGCGATCACGTCGGTCAGGGCCTTGGCACCCAACGAGGTTGCCTTCGCCAGCGCTTCTTCGGCGTTGTGGACCGTGATGTAGTCGACCCAGTGTGAGGGCACGCCGGGGGCGGGCGTGCTCAGGACGCCGGCCGTGCTCTCATCGAGGCTGTCGTGGGTGAACATGACGTAGGGCTCGGGCATACCCATGTCTTGTTCAGTTTGTCCCCAGCTAAAGAGCTGGCTGTAGAAGCTGCGCACGGCGGGCACATCGGTGCTCGCAAGTTCGCGCCAAACGAATCGTCCTGCTGTCATTGGGTCTCCCAAGGTGTGTGAGCCAGCCTACAAGCTGTCTCTGCAAAGGAGTCGAACGGGAGTCTGCGAGATCGACAGGCGCGAGAAAATAAATCAGCCGACGCGTAGAACGAGGGGCTCTAAGGTAGGGCGAAGGTCAGCAAGAAGCTGCCTTGCGGCGTCGTGCCGCGTCAGCCGAATCCAGGTCGCGAGGTGTTCGCCAAAGGCGGCGGCGGGAACCGGACCCTCGACGGCCTCGGCACGGCGGGCCAGCTCAATGCCCACAAAGACCGTGCCGAGCCATCCCGGAATCCCGCCGAGTGCCTGAAAGGCGCGCCCATGGAGCTGGCTTCGCAAGACGATGGCCACGTAACGACGGGCCCCGTCGGACAGGGGACGGGGCGGGTTTCGCTGACCGGCTCGCACGAGCTCGACAACCTGGGTCAGGAAGGCGGCCATGCCGACGCCATCGGGGTCGGTTGGCGCGTGTGCCAGCGCGGGCTCCAGTGCCTGTTGCACCCGGTGAGCCACGTGAAGTACGGCTTGCTCGACACCATGTGGGTCGGGGGCCGGCAGGGGGCGCTTGGCCAGGCCCGCCAGGATCTCCAGAGCGGCGCGGATGGTGTGGGCGGGCTCGGGATCGGAGGCTTCGAACGCGGAGATAAGGTGAGACTCCACGGCCTCCCATTGGTTCATATCGATGCCTAGACCCGGCAGGATCGGCAGCGGGTCCATGTGGAACCGGCCCAACTCGTGCTGGTGCGGCAGGTCCAGGATCGCCTCGGCTTGTGGGCCAGCGGGGGCGCCGGACTCGAAGGTGGCGGCCCAGCCACCGCAGTCCGCTCGGACGTAGGTGCGCAGCGTGTCGCCATCCTGGACCGTGGTGAAGGGGTATTCTTGGCAAAAGGCAGGCTTTGCGTCGGCGCCCCATCGGGCATGGATGGCGCAGAGCCCATCGTCTTGCAAGAATACGCAGGCGCCATCGGGCCTGCGGGTGAAGAACCATGCAGGGCCGCTTGGGCCAGGTTTTCTTTGTGCAAAGCCATCTTTTGCAGGGGCCCAGTGCGATTGCACATCTCGGTCGTGCAGGCCCTGGATGATCTCGTCTCGGACGGGGCCGAGCGCGAAGTGACGGCAACAGGCGGTGCAGCCGCCGCAGTCCCACTGGGTCTTGGCGGGCAACGAGGTTCGGCTCATGGGGTCTCCTCGCGCAACGTGAGCTCCCCATCGATGACGACGCCTATGGCCGTCCACTCGGGGGGGCCTTCGATCTTACGCCACAGCGTCAGGTCTGCGGTCTGGCCTGGGGCCAACGTGGGGGCCGGCTGGCCCAAGGCGGACCAGGTGTGGGTGGTAAAGCCATCGATGGCCTGGACGAGGGTCAGGGCCTCTTCGCCGCCCCAGCCGCCCTCAGGTTTGCCTTGAAGGTCGGCTCTGCGTGTGGCGGACCAAAGTCCCAAGGCCGGGTCAGCAGCCTCGACTGGAAAGTCGCTTCCGAGAGGAACAACGGCGCCAGCGTCGGTGAGGCTCCGCCAGGCATATCCCCGGGCCACTCGCTCTGCCCCCAAGCGCTCCGGGGCCCACGGCATGTCCGCGGTGGCGTGGGTAGGCTGCATGGACGCCACCACGCCCAAGCTGGCGAACCGAGGTCGGTCTGCGGGTCGGACGATTTGGGCGTGCTCCAATC
>JBGCER010000304.1:0-3137 GCA_045106515.1 Myxococcota bacterium | reverse complement strand
ACCCGGAACGCTACCTGTGCCCATGATCGTGGGCTTGGGCGCTGCGGCTGAGCTGTCGGCTCAGGTGGTGCACAGCGGCGAGCCCGAACGGCAGCGACAGCTCCGGGATCGGCTGCTGAAGGGGCTTCGTGAGGGTGTGGGCGGGGTCAGCGTCAACGGTTCGATGGAGCGCCGACTGGCCCACAACCTGAACATCAGCATCGATGATGTGGAGTCACAGGCGTTGATGATGAACGTGCGGCACGAGCTCGCCGTCAGCAGTGGATCGGCCTGCTCTTCAGAGACCCTCACGCCCAGCTTCGTGCTCAAGGCCTTGGGGGTGTCCGATCAGCGCGCCTTCGCCAGCGTGCGATTCGGCCTGGGCCGCAGCACCACCGTCGAACAAGTTGACCACGCTGTGAACGTCATGACTCGCGAGGTAGAGGCCCTTCGCGCCCTGTCTCCCATGAGGGACTTGGTCGGATCCACCTTGGGGCCCACCAGCGGATCCAGCGGGGTTCCTTGACGCCCTCACTGGCCTGCGATACCCGCGCCGGGTTGTGCGGACAGGCCCTCACGGGTGTGTCTGCATGTTCCCACTCGACCGTAGCGGCTCTGGCCGTTGCAGGAGACGAGCGATGGCTAAGAAGAAGAAAGACGCGCGGCAGTCGATCATTCTCGAATGCACTGAGCAGCGCGAGACGGGTGTCCCAGGCATGTCCCGGTACACCACGCAGAAGAACAAGAAAAACACGCCCAAGCGGCTTGAATTTCGTAAGTACAACCCCTATTTGCGGAAGGTCACGCTCCACCGTGAAGTGAAATAACTTCCGGTAGAACGCGCTTTCCCAACGGGTGAGCGGCCCACGTGTTGTCACGCGAGCCCCCGCTACCCGTAAACGCAACGCACCAACGACAGGAGCCATTTATGGCACGTTATCGTGGACCCCGACTGAAGAAGTGTCGGGCAGTGGGCACGGTGCTTCCCGGTCTCACCACGCGGGCGACGCTTGAGCGTCCCTTCCCGCCCGGTGAGCACGGAATGAAGCGCCGCCGTAAACCCTCGGACTTTAAGGTCCGTCTCATCGAGAAGCAGAAAGCTCGCTTCCACTTCGGTGTTTTGGAACAGCAGTTCCAGCGCTACGTGGTCAAGGCTTCGCGTCTCAAGGGTCCTTCCGGCGAAAACCTCTTGCTGCTCCTCCAGAGCCGCTTGGACAACATCGTCTTCCGACTCGGCCTGGCCGTGACCATGGCTGGCGCTCGCCAGCTCGTCGTGCACCGTCACGTCGAGGTCAATGGCAAGCGCGTCGACCGTCCCAGCTACCATGTGCAGCCCGGCGACGTGATCTCCATCCGTGAGCGCTCCGCCACGAAGAAGTTCATCGAGGACACCCTCGGCGTTACCGCTTCGATGCCTCGCCCCGCGTGGTTGGAATTCGACCCTGCCAAGAAGACCGGCAAGCTCATCACCAAGCCCGAGCGCGGAGACCTTCCGTTCGAGCTGAATGAGAACGCCATCATCGAGTTCTACTCGCAGAAGCTCTAGCTCCCGCGAGTCCGAACAACAAGACCCCGTCTTTTCCCTGGGAAAGGCGGGGTTTTGTCGTTCACACGCCTGTGCGGTGAGCCCTCCGACCGTCCGCTCATGGACGCGACCTATCGGCTGTGGCGGGGACCGACGCCCCGGGCGCACGGCGCGATGATGAAGACGGCAATGGTGGCAAGCACGTCGAGCCCCAGCACGGGACCCACGATGCGAGCGACGTCTCCTGGAGTGGCCAGGCCCGCCGTCAGTAAGCCCAACAGACCCAGGGCCAGCAATGAGGTGGTCCACAAGATGGGGCCCAAGAGCGCCGATAGGCTGGAGGCCCGGGCGTCGGCGGGTGGGACGCCTGCAGCCACTTGGCGGTCGGCGTGCAGCGACAGGTGGATCCACACGTCGACGCCGACGCCGAGGGCGAGCGCGAACGAGAGCACCACGGCCTCGGTGAGCCCGATCTGAAACCACCACAGGCTGGCAGCCGCGGCGGTGGTGGCGATGAGGCCGGGCAGCAGCCCCCACAGGGCGCGACGCCATGAGCGCAGTCCCACCGCCAACACAGCGAGCAACCCGATGCAGGTGGCGAGGCACGACACCCAGAGGTCTTGGGGGATCCGCCGGGCGCCGGTGACGGCGACGTCCACGAAGCCTCGGGTTTCAAGTTCCCCGGTACGGGGTCGCGGCATTCGCTGCACAGCGTCTACGACGTCGATCCAGGTTTGCGGGTCCCATGAGGTCAGCCGGGCGTGGAGGCGGTAGCCCGCGCCCCCTGGCAATGCCCAGGCCTCACCATTTGGCTGTTTCAATGTATGATGAGCGGCGCGCAGCACCCTGGAACGTCCACGGGTGGCGCGGGGGCGCAGCAGGGTGTCGGGAGGGCGGCCATCGGCTCGCCCGATCCACAGCGCCACATCGGCGAAGGACAACACGGAGCCCACCTGCGGCAGGGCGCTCAGCCGTCCGTGGGTCTGCAAGAGGGAGCGATACAGCATGGGATCGCCCACGCCCTCGGGCGTGCGCAGGCGGACCTCAAGCGTGGGTAGACCGCCGAGCTCGACGGTGGCTCGCTCGTGGCGCTGTCGGATGGGATCTTCCGCCGGTAGTTCGTCGAGAAGCCGCAATGTAGGCTGAAGGTGAGGGGCGGCGAAGAGGCCCGCTACGATGATGCCTGCGGCGGCCAAGCCTCCGAAGAGTCGACCTTGCGTCACACCGCGGATGAGCGCGAGAACCAGCGTTTGTGGCGTGACCGGACCGCCGCGTACGGTCGGTCCGGGCCACAGGCGCAGCATCAAGAGGGGAAGGGCCAGGCCGGCGATGAGTGCCAGCACGATCCCAATGGCGCTCAAGCCGGCGAATCGGGCCAGGGGCAAGGAGGTGACGGGCACCAGGAGGAGCAGGCTGCCGGCGGTGGTGCCGGTGGTGAGCGCGCAGGGCAAGAAGACGTCGGACAAGGTGGCGGCCAGCCGGGCCTGAGGGTCGACCTCGGGGCGGCGGGCCCAGGCGTGCACGACGTAGACGGTATCGGCCAAGCCAAAGACCATCACCACACAGGGCACCAGCAGGTTGGGGCCGCCCAGGGACAGGTCCAGCGCCCCCGCAACGCCGCTGGTAGAGGACG
>JBGCER010000303.1:0-3300 GCA_045106515.1 Myxococcota bacterium | reverse complement strand
GGTGTTGGCTCCGAACCCACTCCACCCAGTCTTTAAGAGACGGAGGAGTGCTCTGGGGGTCGTAGGCGGGACCTGCCACCGCCACCAGGGGCAGCAGAAAAACCACGACGAAGGCAAACACGGTGCGCATCCGGACTCCCGATGACTCGCGATGACTCGCGAAACTAGCACGCGGACAGCATCGCAATCCGACAGCTGCGCACCGTGCGCCAATGCCTGACCTGCGCCCCCGCACTAGGGTTCCGCCATGAACATCCCATTGAACATTCTGTGCCAGTCCCCGGTGTCCGAAAACATGACGCCGGCCCAAGCCATGCGAAACACGGTGGACTTGGCAAAACACGCAGATGCGCTGGGCTACCACCGTTTCTGGGTCGCTGAACACCACAGCGATCAGGCCCTGGCATCCGGCGCCCCAGAAGTGCTGGTGGCGCACATCGCGAGCGTGACCGAGCGCATTCGGGTGGGCAGCGGCGGGGTCTTGCTGCCCTACTACAGCCCGTTCAAGGTCGCGGAGCAATTCAATGCTTTAGCCGCACTCTTTCCCGACCGAATCGACCTGGGGTTGGGGCGCAGTGGCGGCAGCGAGGGGCACGCACCATCCGCCTTGGGCGTCCGGTCATCGGGCCCCGCCGCGTTCGCCGCCATCGATGAGCTGCTGTCTTGGCTCGGACCCGGATCGGCCAAGCGTCCCTACCCCAGCACCTTCGCCTCTCCACAGATCGACGAGTCTGCCCAGCCGTGGATCTTGGGCACCAGCCCAGCCAGCGCCACCTTCGCTGCCAAGCGAGGCCTGGCCTATGCCTTTGGCGGGTTCTTGGATCCCCGCGGCATGATGCCCGCCCTGGCCGCCTACCATCAGAACTTCACCCCAGGTCGATCCGGTGCCGGACCACGAGTGAACATCGCATGGAACGTATGTGTGGGCGAGACCGAGTCCGAGGCCAACCACCTGGCCAAGACCATGCAGCACTGGTTCGTACGCACCATGATGCGCCGCGAAAATCCACGATTCCAACCGCCAGAAGCCGCCGACCCATCTCAGTACTCTCCATCGGAGCGCATGATGGTGCAGATGATGCGTCAGATCGCCTTCGTGGGGAGCGCAGAACAAGTTCTAGACCAGATCGAAGCGCTCACCAAGCAGACGTCGGCCAACGAAGTCACCCTAGTGACCATCCCCTACGCACACCAGGCGCGGGTTGCGTCCTACACGCAATTAATGGCCGCAGCCTAGCCCTTCGGACCCAAGCCTGGCGGTGGCCAGACCTCTGAGTGAGCGCCCGCTTCGAGGACCTCGTTCAGGAAGTCCATCAGCGCACAGTGTGGCTGGGACCATGGTGTGACGCCGGGCACGTACTCCCACGATCGGGACGCCAATGCGCAGAGCCTGTCGGCCCTCAAAAGGCTGGTTGCGCTCCACCCGGAAATCAAGGTCTTCGTGGGTCATGAAGTCGAAGAATGACACAGGTCAATAGCCCAACATTCTCTGATCGCAGAAATCGAATCATAGCAGTGACACCTTCAACGCAGGGCGGTGTTTCATCCATACGCAATCCCGGAGGATGCATGCTACGCCCCGTCGCCGCTCTCGTGATGATCGCCACGACCGCCTGTGGTCCAGTCACCGACTTCAACGGGTACACCGAGCTCGAAGGCGAGCTTGACTACCGCCTAGAGACCACCGATGGCGAGGTGATCTGCGATGTGCAAATGGCCTTGGTGGGCACGCCGTACACCGGCGCGTGCAGCGACTGTGAGTTCGCCTTCCACGTGGAATCTGAAGTTCTACAAGACAATGGCTCGGCGGACTGCGAGCTGCCCTCGGTGTGGACCTACGTCGATGACGACTTCATTGGGAACTCGGGCCTCGGCTACTCAGACGCCACGGTCACCATCGACGGCGACCCCATCGACGAGGCCTTGGTCGCCGTGGGCGATCTCTATGGCCAGAGGCCCGCGTCCGCCGGAGTGGTCAGCAACCTCGACGTCAGGTCCACGGTGACCTGGGATGGTGAGGCCAACCTGGAGTGGTCACACCGCTTCGACGATCTACACGGCCCAGACCGGGTGTGGGACCGGGATCAGTGCCCGGCCGTCGACGAACTGCCCGAGCTCAAGGGTCGCAAGATCGACGGGGCCTACTCGGCACGCGAAGACCTGGACTGCGACGGCTACATCATGGATGTATGGACCTTCGAAGGCCGCGCCGACGAACGGATCGAGTTGGCCATGGACACCGTGGCGGCCGACACCGCCTTCGACACCTCCCTCATCATTGAAGGCCCCGACGGGTGCTTGATCGCCGAAGGCGATGACGTCTTCGAGTGCACCTTCGCTCCGCTGGACTTCTCATGCGGTGGAGGCAAGTTTACTCCAACCGTTTCTGGCACTCACAAGGTCATCGCCCTGTCGTACGGCTACTGCACCTCCGGGGATGCGGACCTGGATGGGCGACCCGATATTGGCGAGTACGAGCTGTCCATCGATGCGCCCTACGACCCCAAACTTACGCTAGAAGAGGATGATGCGCCCCGCACCGAAGAGTTGGTGGTGACCACCGTCTCGGGCTCGGTCTCCGTCATCCGCGGGGGTGAGTGATGCGCGTCGCCCTTGTCGGCATGGCGCTCGCTGCGGGCTGCTCTGGCGTGCCCCGAGAGGTCACCTATTATGAGCATGTCCAGCCACTTATGGAGGACCACTGCATTCGCTGTCACCAGCCCAATGGCGTGGGCGTGGGCGACTTCGACGACATCGAGACCGTGGTGAGCTTCGCCGATCGCATCGCGGCCAGAGTCAGCGAGGGCACCATGCCGCTTCCCGTGGCCGACCCAGAATGCCGGGACTACCTCGGTAGTGAGCACCTCACCCTGGACACTCGGGAGCGCGCCCTCGTGGCTCGATGGGCCCAAAACGGAGCCCCTCTCGGCGATCCGGCGACGTCGGTGTCCGGCACATACGAGGCGGCAGCGCTTGAAGACGCGGACATAAAGCTGCGGATCCCCCCCTACTCCCCTAGCTTTAGCGATGAGCGCAACCCCGGCAATGAATACCGGTGCTTTGTCCTCGACCCCGAGCACACCGAGGACTTCTTCGTCACCGCCCTTCATCCGCTCGTGGACCAAGAGGCGCTGGTGCACCACATCGTCGTCGGCGCTGTCGACCGCGACCAAGTGAACCCCGAGGCCGCCGAACCTGGCGGAATGAACTGCATTGACGATGACATGGGCGTGGTCGAGAACATGCTCGCGGCGTGGGCACCGGGCTCCCAGCCACAAGTCTTCGAGGACGGTGAGATCG
>JBGCER010000302.1:0-5787 GCA_045106515.1 Myxococcota bacterium | reverse complement strand
CCGCTGCGGCGATGGCGAGCTGTGTGGTGATATCGTAGGCGCGAATCAGGTTTTCGGGGACGCCGTACTCTCGGAGATCGAAGTGCGATGCGAGGCCTGCGAGCCGAATGACTTGGTCTTCGTCTTCGACAGGTAGGAAGTGCCCTTGGCCCGTTGCGGGGTCCTTCACCAAGCGGACGAGGCCCAGATCCATGAAGTGCTGGGTCCGCTCGCGAATGTGCGAGATTCGGTTTTCGCCGTGCAGGATGCGCGTCAGGTTCTCGTCGTGGAACACGCCGCTGCCGCCTGGAAGACCCAGGCTGGCTCCCGTGCAGACAATCTTGGGCCAAGCGCCGGGCCCAGCGGCCGCGTGCGGCACTGAGGCGACGGGTCCGGTCGCGGCCGGGACGGCGGGCGCCGACGGCGTGGACGGGGCGGCTTGTTGAGCGGCTTTGAACGCCACATCGAGCATATTGCGCATACTGGGCAACACCGCCTCAACGAAGGCGTTGGCGTCGGCGTTGCCGAGACCTGCGCTCGCCGCGCTGTGCAAGAAGGACTGCATGGCCCCGGCGGACGCATCGGCCGACGTCGGTGCCGACCCGCCGCTCGCCGCTGTGGGTTGCACGGGCACGGTTGGGCGGGTGGCTCCAGTCTGGGTGGCGGCCCACTGAATCACGCTACGCAGGCTGCGATGGTGGTCGAACCGGAAGTCGTCTTCTCGGGCGATTCCATAGGTCTCTCGCACCACGGCGAAGATCTCGGCCTGCTTGACGGTGTCGATGCCCAGATCGGCTTCGAGCTCGAAGTCGAGGTCCAGCTCACGAACGTCATACCCGGACTTATTCGCCACGATACGAAGGATTCCCTCGCGGACGTCGGGGGTAGCCTCCGTGGCCTGTTCCACGAGGGCCAAGTGGGCGGTGACCGCTTCCGTCGTCGCCTTTCGGGGCTCGGGCGTCGCGAAGAGGTCCGGCATTCCGGGGGCGGGTTCGTGGCGCACCGGCATGCCGGCGGCCAACATGCCAGCGAGAGCGTCGCGGAACGCCCACACCCCGCCGCGCTTGGGGTGGTTGGTGTAGTAGGCCCGGTGGGGGCGTCGCTTCAAGATAGAGACGGCAAAGCCCGTCAATGCGCGCTTAGGTCCGCACTCCACGAACACCCTGGCGCCGTCTTCATACATGCGCTCTAGCTGGGCGATCCACTCCACCGGCGCAGAGATCTGCTTGGCGAGAGTGTCGATGACCGCGTCCACGGCGGTGTCGTCGGTTGGGTAGTACTCGCTCGTCACATTGGTCGTGATCGGCCTGCGTGGGGCCTTGAGGCCCAGGCGGGTGAGGACGCCGCGCAAGGGCTCGCTGGCTGGGGCCACGATCGAGGAGTGGAAGGCGTGACTCACCGGGAGTCGGTAGACGGTGACGCCTCGCGCTTGGAACCGCTCGATCGCTTCGTCTACGGCGTCGGATGCGCCCGCGATGACCGTCTGGCTGGGGCAGTTCTTATTGGCCGCGATGACGTAGCCCTGGACCTCGGCGAGGACCTCTTCCACCACGTCGATATTGGTAGCTAGGCCAGCCATTTTGCCTGGATCATCGAGCTTGATACTGGCCATCTCACGGCCACGCGCGCTCACGGCCATAAGGGCCTGTTCGAAGTCCATGATCCCGGCTGCGACGCAAGCGCCGTACTCGCCGAGCGAGTGCCCTGCGACCATGTCTGGATAGACACCGTAGCTCGCCAATAGTCGGAGGATGGCCACGTCGAGGGTCAGCGTGGCGGGTTGGCTGTACTCGGTCTGGCGGAGGGTCTGCTCTTTGGCTTCCGCGTCCTCGCCGTCGCGGAGGGCGATGAAGTCGGTGATCCCGCGACCTAGGGTTGGGCCCACGATGCGGTCGGCCTCTTCGAAGGTCTGCTTTACGATGGGGTAGGCCTCGGCGAGGTCCAGGCCCATGTTCAAATACTGGCTTCCTTGGCCGGTAAAGAAGAAGGCGACCTTACCGTCTACCGGCGCATCCTCGAAGTAGATGTTGCGAGCCCGAAGCAGATCGGGGTTCTGCTCCTTGGTCACCACCTTGATGGCCCTTTCCAGCTTCTTCTTTCGGTCCTCTGGGGAGTCGCTGGCCGCGGCTATGCGAAGCGGATCACTTGGATTCCAAGGCGCAGATCGTCCTTCGAGCAGGGCGTTCAGGTTGCGCAAGAGCCCGGGCCGATCGGTCGCCGATGTGGCCCATACGCCTTCGGGTAAGGGGCGTTGCACCGTTTCGATCTTGGCGGGCATGGCGAGCGGGGCGGCTGCGGCCGTGGCGGGTGCGGCTGGCATCACTTGGTCTTGAGTCGGCGTAAAAGCTGGACTCTTGACGAGGGCTTGCCCGGCGTACTCCTCTAAGACGATGTGGAAGTTGGTGCCGCCGAAGCCGAAGGCCGACACGCCCGCGCGACGCAGGCCGCCCGCAGGTGTGGGCCATGGTTCAGCGTGGGTCTGAACCTTGACCGGGACCTTGTCGAGATCGACCCCGTCCCGTGCGTTCTGGAAGCCCAGAGATGGCGGCAGGGTGTGCTCGTGTAATGCAGCCGCAGCCTTGATCAGGGCCGCTGCGCCCGCTGCGGACTTGAGGTGCCCGATCATCGACTTGACCGAACCCACTCGAATGGGGCCGCGATCTTCGCGTTTGCCCGAGCCGACGAACTCAGAGAACGTGGACAGCTCGACGGCGTCGCCGACGACGGTCGACGTACCGTGCGCCTCGATAAGGTCGACCGTCTCGGGGGCGACCCCAGCCTGGTGATAGGCGCGTTCCAAGGCCAGTCGCTGGCCGATGGGGTTCGGCGCTGTGATGCCCTTGCCCTTCCCATCGGAGCTGGCGCCGATACCGCGGATCAGGGCGTAGATCTTGTCATTGTCGGCAACCGCATCTTCCAAGCGCTTCAAGATGAGGACGCCGGCGCCCTCGCCCATCACAAAGCCATTGGCTGACGCGTCAAAGGGGGAGCTGTGGTCTGGGGATAGGGCGCCGATCTTGCAGAACTTGACGTAGGTGGCGATGTTCATGGAACGATCGGCGCCACCCGTGATGGCCATGTCAATGTCGCGGTCTTGGAGCGACTTCACCGCGACCTGCACCGCGGCGAGAGAGCTGGCGCAGGCGGCATCGGTGGTGAAGTTGGCGCCCCGGAGATCGAAGGCGTTGGCGACTCGGCCGGAGATGACGTTGGACAGCTCCCCGGGCATGGAGTCTTCGTCGATCTCGGGCATTCCGTCTTTGTACGAGGCCTCGAGTTCTGTGAGCAGAGCCTCTCGCTGGTCGGCGGGTAGGGAGGCGAGAGCCTGGCTTTCCGCCATCTTTTTGCGCACCGCGGGCCAGCCCAAACGGATCGCGTAGTCGTCCTTGAGCTCGCCTCCGAGGGAGTTGCCCAATATGACCGCGCATCGCTCGCGATCGAAAGGGCGGCCTTCATTGTCTCGATTGTTGAGCTGAAGCTTGGCGTCCGCGAGGGCATCGTGCACAGCGTGCAGGGCGAGCTGTTGTACGGGATCGACCCGGATCGCGACACGGGGCGGGATGCGAAAGCGCTTGGCGTCAAAGACGAAGTCGCGAATGAACCCACCGATCTTGGTGTAGGTCATGTCGGGCGTGTTGGGGTCGGCGTCGAAGTACAGCTCCGGATCCCATCGTTCGACAGGCACCGGGCCGATCGCTGAGACCCCGTTCTTGATGTTGGCCCAGAAGGTCTCCAGGTCCTGTGCACCGGGCATGCGGCATCCCATGCCGACAATGGCGATGGCTGGCTTTCCGGTGGGTGCGGGTTCGGACACGGAGGACTCCGACGTAGGGACGGGGGTGGGGGGAGGGGCGGCGGGCGGCGCTGGCGTCTTGGGGACGTCCGTTGTCGTAGGCACGCCGAGCTCTACGGCTCTGTCCAGAAGTGCGGCGGCTGCGGATTGAACTTCGGCGGCGGGGGCGGCGACCGCCCGACCTGTGGCCACGGCAGGCACAACGGGCCCGGTGACTGGGCGGTCCAGCCAGGCGGCCTCTTGCCAGAGGACGGCGCTACCTACGCTCTGTCCATGACCCGCCACCGTGCCTGCGGCGGCCAGGGCGGCGCCGCTATGGACGGTCCGCCCCGTCGGGGCTGCGGTCGCGCGGCCGGCGTTTGCGGGCCAAGCATTCCATCCGGCTTGGTAGGCAGCCAGGACGGCGCCCAGGGTGCCGTGGCGTTCGACCAAGCCAATGGACAAGGCGGCGCCTTGGTCGAGGGGCCACAAACACGAACGCAGGTCTCCGGTCGACCATAGATTCGCCTGGAGAGCCCAGGCATCTTCGCCGGCGAGTAGACGCCGCAGCACCGGGGACGTTGGCGAGTTGGCCACGCGCACGTCTTGCACGACGGTGGTGACCTCATCATCGGGTCGAGCCAGGTGGGCGAGCATGGGAGTTGGGAGGCCGACTTCGGGGAAGCCCAGGATGGGGCCTGCGATCCACACTCCAGCGGCGCCCAGGGCGGCCGCGGCTGCTGCGGTGTCGGGCCCGACTCCCGCATCCAAGATGACCTGGGCCGGGTCGAGCGCTCGGGTCAGTTGTTCAAAGCCATCCGCCTCGCCAAACACGCCAGCTGCTTCGCGTCCTTTGAGGATAAACCCTGCGAATCCGGCAGGGAGCTCCCTTGGCGAGGAGGCCTCTAGCCAGGTGGGACGGTCCAAAACGGCGGCGCCGTCTTCGGCGAGAACCACGGGGCCGCTGCCCGGAGCGGGGTGCCCAGGCCGAATTCGGACCCACGCGCCATCGGGCACGGCGTCCGGTGTGACGACGGTCGCGTCGAGCACGGGGATACAACCGGACTCCAACACCAGGTCGGCGAGGTGAAAAGCGGTTGGGGGTAGTAGGACGTGGATGGACCCGCCCATGAGGCACTCCGGAGGCTGAGGGCACGACCCTAGCAACCTCGGTCGCGGGGTTCACCCGTCACTCGGATGCTGAGCGACGGTTCAGTGTCCAGGTGGCTTAGAGGCGTGCCGCTAACCCAGCCACCAACGGGTGCCTCGCGTTTGTCCGGTGCGGTAGACGATCCCGAGCTTCTCGAGATCGAGGAGTTCTTGACGAACGGCGAGCACAGGCTGCCCCAACTGCAGCGCCAGTTCTTTGGATTTGGCCCCTTCCGCTTCGGCCAGCAGATTCACCAGCAACTCGGTGAGCGCGGGGATGGGGGCAGTGCCTTCGACCTGGGGAGCGCGCGCCTTGGCCGCCACCCGAGGAGGGGCGCCCTTCTTTCCGGGCTGAAAGCCAGACCAGTTTGAAAATGGGCGAAGATCTTCGAAATCCGCTGGGTCACCGAGGGCGAGTTCCGCTGCGGCAGCCGCCCCTTCTTGGTACAGGGGAGCGAGTGTTGTTCCCAGGTCAGACCGACCCGGGGCGGGTCCGAGGGCGTAGACGCCAGCCCGCACAGAAGAGGTTGGCACGACATTAAACGCCAGTTTGGGCAAGGGCTCCGGGCTCCGGCCCCAGTCATCGTGGTCCGGGGGCGACTCATCGGCGACCAGGGTGTCGCCGCGAACCGGATGGGGGTCTCCCCATGCCCTTCGCAAGCGTGTGAGCAGCTGTTCCCGGTCGAGGCCTCGTAGGGTCAGCAGCAGGAAGGGGTCGCCGTCGAGGGCCTCGGCGATGACGTTGTGCACGGACGCCATGTGGGCGCACGGCATGTGGAAGTCGCCGCAGTCACACACGCCGTCCATCTCGGAGAGTCCAGGTAGAAGGCCCACCCCATCTGCATCGAGACTCTCGATGAAGGCTTCGGGCAGGTCGCCTTCCAGCA
>JBGCER010000301.1:0-3214 GCA_045106515.1 Myxococcota bacterium | reverse complement strand
CGAAAATCCAGTTTCCGCCTTCTTTCGTACCAACGTAGACGTCGCCCGACACCACCATGACCTTCTCGCCATTGGGTCCGTCGAGGATCTGGCCAAAGAAGGCGCCATTGCTCTGGCTACGGTCGTCGGTGGTGGTCCAGGGACCGGGTTCACCGGGGTCGCCGGCCTCTGGGCAGTTGGACGTCTCGAAGTTCGTCTCGCAGCTCGAGCTGACGTCGCTAATCTCACCTTGGTCGTAGTTGATCAGCCAGACCGCGTCCGCACCGGGTCCGCAGGCCGTCATTGCGGCCAATGCCGCCACGCTCAGTACAGTCGTACGCATGTTTCCTCCATCGGGTCGATGCCCGAGTGCCCCCCTTCTTACCGATTGACGGTGCAATGGCGAGGACTGGGACATCTTGCAACCGCTCTGTCGGCTAGACTGCGGCTGATGTGAGGCCCATTCGTTGTACCCCCGCAACTATGCCCAGTACACCCTGCTAGAACGTCTGGCGACCGGCGGTATGTCCGAGGTGGACCTGGCCCGGCGCGCCGTAGACGACACCGCCTACGTGCGTTTTCTGGTGGTGAAGCGCATTCGAGCGAACCGGGTGGACGACGACGCCTTTGTGCGGATGTTCAAGGATGAGGCTCGAATCACGAGCGAGCTGCGGCACACGAACATCGCCCAGGTCTACGACTTCGGACGCGTGGATGATGAGTACTATCTGGCGCTGGAGTACGTGCCCGGCACGGACCTACGCATGGTGCTCAACGCCTTGCGCGCTCAACGAAAGCGCATGCCCGTCCGCCAGGCGCTGCGGTTTACCGCCGATGTCTTGTCCGCCTTGCACTATGCGCACACCCGCACTGATAATCGCGGTCGCCCCATGCAGATCATCCATCGAGATGTGAACCCGCGCAACATCATGGTGAGCCTGACGGGCGAGGTGAAGCTCATCGACTTTGGGGTGGCGCGGGCCACCGATCGGCTGGAGCGCACCCAGACGGACCACTTCAAGGGAAAAGTGGCGTATATGGCGCCTGAACAGGTGAAAGGGGACTCGCTCGATCATCGGGTCGACCTCTTCGCGTTGGGGCTGACGCTCTACGAGATGCTGACCGGAAAGAGCGCCTTCGCGGGTCTGGATCAGACGCAGATCCTCTATCGGATCCTCCAAGGTGACCTGCCGGCCTTGGATGTGCCGCGGGAGTGGGGCGAGGCGGGTCGCACGCTCTCGGATGTGGTGGCCAAGAGCCTGGCCCCCGACCCCGATGAGCGGTTCGCCGACGCCGAGGCCATGCGCCTGGCCATTGTCGATGTGGCCGGCGCATTTGGAGGTCTGCCCACGCCGGTGGAGCTAGGCGACTTTATCCATGAGCTCGACCCCGATCTGCGGGCGCGCATTCACGCCAAGATGGCGGAGTGGTCCGGCGAACTCGATGGCGTGGGCGTCCCCGCCGAATCTGGGGCCTTCTCGTTTTCGCCCGCCCCGACCGAGGAGGGCACCGCGCCGACCCAACAGATGCCGATGCCCCAGCCGGTCGCGAGCGCAGTCGAACCGCCGGATTCGTTGGACTCCACGACGTCGGCCACAGCCCCTGTGGTGTTGATGGCGGGCCTCGGTACGGCTGGGGTGGTGTTGCTGGGCTTGGCCGGCGTGCTGCTGGTTGGCGGTGTGGTGTTGTGGTGGGTGTTGTCGACGGGACCCGCCCAGGTGGCGGCGACCGACCACACGGACACGCTGGTGCAGGTCGTGGAAGAGGAGCCGAAAGAGGTGGTGCCGCTCAAGATCTGGCCTCCGCCTCGTCCCATCGAGGATGGCCCCGGCACAACGGGGCGACGCCCTGGAGCGGGCACGACCGCTGTCGCCGACTCAACGCCGCCGCAGACCCCGGAGCCGACGCCTGGAGATGAGCCTGCGACGGGTACCGATGAGCCGGCCGACCCCACCGCAGCGCCAGATCCACAGCCCCCCGCGGTCGCCGAGCCCGTCGTCGTGACCCCCAAGGTGCCGGACCCAGAACCGAGTGACCCGGGCCCTGTGGACATGGGTGAGCTGCAAGTGACCGCTGCCGAAAAGGGTCTTCCGCTCACGATTAATGGTCGGTCAACGCGGTTCGTCACCGGTCAGAAATTCGACTGGCCTGCCGGTCGCCACACCATCGCTGCGCCGGGATTGGCGCCCCGCACGGTCTCGGTTCGTGCGAATATGGTGGCCTTCGTACCCCTGAAGCCCGAATGAACCTGCGCCCATTTTTATTGGCTCTCGCCTTGGTTTCGCCTGCATGGGCGGGTCGTGTGGCTGTCGTTCAGAGCGATGACCTGGAGCCGTATACGGCTCCCGTTCAGCCTTTCTTGGATGCCCTGGGCGAGCCTGCAGACGTCTACAACCTCGGTGGCCACCGCCGCGGCGCCGAAAAGCTCGCCGAGCGCCTCAAGGCGCGCCCGCCCGAGGTGGTGTTTGCCCTCGGGGCAAAAGCGGCTTGGATCATGCACGAACGCCTGCCCGACGTCCCGATCGTCTATGCGTCGATCCTGTCGCCGTCCCGGTTCGACATCGAGGGCCGGAACGTGGCGGGCGTGTCGATGATCGCGGCACCCGAGCGCTCGATCAGTCAGCTCGCGAGCTTCTTTCCAGAGCTGGAGCGTGTCATTGTGCTCCGTGGACCTTCCATCCCCAACAATCGCATACTGGCCATGGAGCAGGCAGCGGCTCAAGTGGACCTGGAGCTGGTGGTGGAGCGAGTCCGAGAGCCTAAAGATGTGCGGGCGGCGCTGACCAAGGTCGCGTCCAAGGGCGACGCGGTGTGGTTGCAGGCCGACCGAGAGGTGCTCGATCGCAACACCTACCGCTTGGTGGTCGAAGAGACGCACCGGGCGCGGGTGCCTCTGGTGGTGGAGACCGAAAATATGGTGCGTGCCGGTGGGCTCTTTGCCGTCGTACCGGATCCGGTCGGCGTCGGACAAAAGGCCGCATACCTCGCTCGCGGCGTGCTCAATGGTCAGAAGCCGGAAGGCGAGGTTGTCTACGCGGACGAGGTTGATCTGGTGCTCAACGTCAGCACCGTTCCGGCCATCGCCGTTCCCTTCGAAGAGCTGATGCTCGATTTCGTGGACATCATTGTTAAATAGGCGAACAACGCCAGGAGTTGCCATGTCTCAACTACTTCAAGCCCTCACCCAAGAAGTGTCGGGCGGAAACCTCGGCATGTTGTCGTCGGTCCTCGGCGC
>JBGCER010000300.1:0-23849 GCA_045106515.1 Myxococcota bacterium | reverse complement strand
TCAACTCGGTGGCGTTGAGCACGCACACCGGGCCAAACTTGCCGGTCCCGTCCAGGTCTCCTTCCGGGTGCAGCCACTCGGCGGTGGCCCCCGCCGCTTCCGCGTCAGAAACTAGCCTGCGAAGCCGCTTTTCATGAGTCTCATTGGCGATGGCCGTATAGTCCGGGTTTGTGCCCATCGTGGGGTAGAGGGTCTGGACCGCCGTCTTCATGGCCTGCACAAAGGCCGGGATCCGGTCCTTTTCGATGAGCACATAGTCCGGAGCGATGCAGGTCTGCCCGGCGCTGAAGCACTTGCCAAAGGCGATACGGGTCGCCGCAGTGTCCAGGTTGTAGCTCGGATGAATCACGACGGGGCTCTTGCCACCCAGCTCCAAGGTCACCGGCGTCAGGTTTGGCGCCGCCGCTTGCAGCACATAGCGCCCGACCTTGGTGGAGCCCGTGAAGAGCAGATGATCGAAGGGCAGCGCGCTAAACGCCGCCCCCACATCCGCGTCGCCCTCCACCATCGCCACCTGATCCGGCTCGAACAGCTCGCCGATCATCTGGCCCAGAATCGCCGACGTATGGGGCGTGAGCTCCGAAGGCTTCAGGTAGATGCGATTGCCCGCCGCCAACGCCGCCGTGAGCGGTGCCACCGCGAGCTGCCACGGATAATTCCACGGCGCGATGATCCCCACCACACCCACAGGTTGACGCATGACCCGCGCGGTGGCGGGCCTCAAAACCCAGAGCATGGGCCGCTTCTCGGGGCGCATCCACCTTTTGAGGTGCTTTTGCGTGTGGCGGATGCCATTGATGCAGAACCACACCTCGCCCATCAGCGTCTCATGGGAGCTTCGACCTCCGAAATCCTTGTCGAGCGCCTCGCAGATGGCGTCGCTGTGCTTCAATGACCACTGGGCGATCTTCTCCAGATCGGCCTCGCGCTCCCCCAGCGTTGGCGTGTGCTTCTGGGCACGCCAGCCGGCCTTGAGTCGGTCAAAGCCTTGGCGAACCCTGGACTGTGCGTCGTCAGCGGCCGCGGGCATGGGCGCGATGGTGCTCATGGGTCCTCCGATGGCCCCCACCTAACCGGCTGTGATACCCCGCCCCATGCCCTCTTCCTCGCCACTCTCTGCCCGCTTGCGAGCGCTGCTCAAGCACCGCGTCCTCGCGCCGCTGCTGTACCGGCATCCACCCGTGGGCTTGCAGCCCGATCGCCTGTACCACTGGCTCGATGTACTGCATCGCACCAAAGATATCGACGGCTCCGTCGTCGAGATCGGAGCCAATCTCGGTGGCACGGCCGCGGTAGCGGCACACTTCGATCGACGCATCGGCGCCCATCGACGCTATCTGATCATAGACACATTTAGCGGCTTTGTTCCCGAACAGTTCGAGTCTGACCTGGCAAAGGGCAACCGGGAGAGCAACCGGCACGCCTTCGCGGACAACAGCCCGGCCCTGGCCCGCTGGGTGCTCGACCACAACCATGCGGAGCACGTCGAAGTCGTGCAAGGCGACATCGTCACCCTCGATCCGGCGCGGCTCGCCGGACCCCTCTCAGCCGCCCTCATCGATGTGGACCTGGCGGACCCGGTGCTCGACGCGCTGCGCAAGGTCTGGCCTCTGCTCTCGCCGGGCGGCATCGTGCTTGTGGACGACTGCCCCGAGCAATGCGACTGGCAAGCCCGCGCAGGCTACGCCGCCTTCGTCGCCGAGCAAGGCCTGCCGGAGCGCTACGCGTTCGACATGGGGATCGTCGAACGGCCCAAGAACTCGGGAACAAGGTGAGGGTGTCGGTGTTGAGGGGGTGACCGCCGTCCTCTCCCCTGGTAGGGTCGGGCCGCTACAGACCAAGATTTTGGAGTCACCGTGAAGGGATTGCGCCACGCGCTCATCGGCTTCGGCATCGTCGCCGCCGCCGCACTCGGCACCGCCAGCGTCGACTACTACGAAGAAGCGCTTCCAACCACGATGAACCCGATATTCGGGCGCACCATGGTGGACTTCCGTACCCATGAGCTCATCTTCGACCGTCTTTTCCATCGCTCGCCCATCACCAATGAGCTGCAGTCCGCGGTTGTGGAGTCCCACGAGATTTTGAGCCAAGGCGCCATGCTCAAGGTCAAGCTCAAGAAGGGCATCAAGTGGCACGACGGAAAGAAGCTCACGGCCAATGACGTGTGTTTCACCGTCAACGCCATGCTCAACGAGAAGACGGCGTCGTCCTACGCCAAGGTCTACCGCGAAAGCATCAAGAGCTGCGTGGCCGAAGGCAATGACACGGCCATCATCAGCTTCAACAAGGCCTACCCCTTCCCCCGCGAGCGTGCGGCCTTCCCCATCATTCCCGCACATGCCTTCGGTGGAAACACGGCCCTGTCTCCAGACCACGCCTTCGCCGCAGCCCCCATCGGCACCGGCCCCATGAAGGCGGCCAAGACCCGACGCTTCGTCTCGTTCGAGAAGGTGGACAACGCCCACCACACCGCCGGGATCCCCTCCCTGAAGCTGTCCGAAGGCGGCGACCCCTTCGTCCAGGTACGAACGGTCATCAACGGCGGCGTACAAGGGATTGTCCAGGTTGGACCCGCACTCCGCCCCGAGGTCGCGTCCAGCGACGACGTGGCCCTGAAGAGCTACGACCTGCGCTCGTGGTGGTTCATGGCGTTGAACACCTCGAACTCCGCTCTCGCCAAGAAGGAAGTCCGCCAAGCGGTGCACTACACCTTGGACCGCAATGAGCTGCGCGAGCTCACCATCGGCGTCGACCCCAGCGACAAGAACCCGCCCTGCGAGTTCATCAGCGGGCCCTTCATTCAGTCTTCGCCGTACTACAACCGGCAAGTCGGGCTGCAAGAGAACCACAACCGCGACAAGGCCAAGGGGCTGATGGCTGCGGCCGGAGCCGCCGACAACGCCGGCAAGTGGACGTTCGGTGGCAAGCCCATCGTGATGCGGATCGGCATGAACGCACCGCTGGACACCGAAGCCAAGGACCTGCTCACCCAGCTCGGCAACCAGCTCAACGCCGGCGGCTTCGACCAGCAGGTGTTCAAGGTCTCCAACGACGACTGGAACCGCAAGGTCATCTCTGGCCAGGCCATCAACGACTACGAAGCCGTCATCGGCAAGTGGTCCTTCGGCACCGTCGAAGACGTCAACCCGCTCTTCCACACCCGCTCCGGCGGCCAAGGCGCGTTGAACATCTTCAACTACAGCAACCCTGCGGTCGACAAGGTGCTCGAGAAGTGGGCCGTGGCCCGCACCGACACCGAGGCCCGCGATAGCTACCACGCCCTGCACGAGATGCTGGCCGACGACCTGCCCTACGTCTTCCTCTGGAAGCTCGACACCAAGTCCGCGTGGCGCATGGAGATCAAGAACTCCAACATCGCCCCGTACTACTACTTCACGTCCTTCGACGGCTGGAAGCAGTAGGCCTCCGTGCGGTCCATCCCCAAGGTGTGGATGACCGGCCTGGTAGGCGTCGCGATCTTCGCGGCGTCCTGCTCCATTGGCCGCATCGTCGGGCCTGGGTCCAAAGTCCACTTCGATAGCTGGGTTACGCAGGATAAACGCGCAGAACAGCTCCAGAAGTTCGACCGATTTCTGCAGTCGCAAGGCGTGGCCGACGTGGCTCCTGCGTGGACCCTATGGCGACAAGGCACGGACTGGGCTGAGGTCGGGCAGCCCGCGTTCGCCGTGCCCCCCGAGAAAGACTGGCCCGCCATCATCCCCACCCTCAAGCTCCTTCGGGACGAGGTGGTGCCCCTCGTCGGCGACGTCGAAGTCGTGTCGGCGTGGCGTTCGTCGACCTACAACAGCGTCGCGGGCGGCGCGGCGTCGAGCCGCCACCTGTATTTCGAGGCGGTGGACGTGCAGCCCGAGCGGAACTGGGTCCGACAAGACCTTCACAGCACCCTGCTGACCCGCTGGCGCGCGATCGGACCAAAAACAGGCTGGGGACTCGGCTTATACGAGCGAACCCGGTTCCATGTGGACACGCACCGGCACAGAAAGTGGGGCGGCTGAGGGCGCAGGGGTGGTAGAATCCCCCATCGCGTTCGTCTCCCCTGTTGCCCGGCGTCGCCATGAAAACTCCACGTTTCTTTGTTGTTGTTGCAGTACTGGCTAGCGCCTGTGCGCCCCAAGAAACCCAAGACGGGGATCCGGTCATTCCGGACGCCACGTGCGATGCCACCGCGCCCGCCCGCAGTCCGCTGCGCCGGCTGACGCACCCCGAGCTGCATCACACGCTGGTCGAGCTCTTACATGTCGATGACCCCGGCGTCCTAGATCTACTTCCGCCCGAGTCTTTGGGCGGGTTCTCCAATAATACCGATGTGCGCTCCGTCGGTGCGGACACCGCCACGGCCTACGACGCGCTGGCCGAGCGGCTGGCCGCGGACATCGTGAGCGACCCACGCCCCCTGCTGGGCTGCGAGCTCGCCTCTGACGGCTGCGTCGAAGGCTGGCTTCCTGGATTCATCGAACAGGCCTTCCGGCGCCCCGTCGCCCCTGAGCGGGCCGAGCGCTTGATGGGTCTGTACCGATCCGCCAAGGCCGAATGGGGCCCGGCCGACGCCCTAGATGTGACGCTCCAAGTGCTCTTCCAAAGCCCGGAATTTCTCTACCGCGTCGAGCCGACCGCCCTGCGAGCAGCCCCGGGCGAAGTCGTCACCCTCGATGGCTATGAGATGGCCAATCGGCTGTCCTACTTCTTGTGGGCCTCGCCTCCCGACGCCGCGCTCCGGGCCGCCGCGGCTTCGGGTGCGTTGGACACCGCCGAAGGCATCGAGTCCCACGCCCGCCGAATGCTCGAAGACCCGCGAGCCGAACGGGCCATCTTTGGGTTCTTCCGCGAGTGGATGGATCTACAGCACCTCGAAGAGGTGGAGAAGGACCCCGCTCTGCACGGCGACTTCACCGACGAGATCCGCCACGCCTATGAAGCCGAGGTCGAAGCCTTCATCGGCGAGGTCTGGAACACCGAAGACGCCAGCTTCGAAGTCTTGCTCACCGCATCCTGGACCATGGCGGACGTGGACCTCGCCACTTGGTACGGCTTGCCCGCACCGACCGAGTCGGGCTTCCAGCGCATAGAGCGAGACTCCGCTTATCATGCCGGTTTCTTCACCCAAGGCGCCTTCCTCGCGAGCCGAGCGCGCCCCTATGAGAGCTCGCCGGTCCACCGTGGCATGTTCTTCCGCGGCAACCTGCTGTGCGAGTCCATGCGGCCCCCCACGGGGCTCGACATCACGCCGCCAGACCCAGATCCAAACCTCACTACGCGGGAGCGACTCGCCCAGCATCGAGCCGATCCAAGCTGTGCCGGCTGCCACGACAAGCTCGACCCACCCGGCTTCGCCCTAGAACACTTCGACGCCGTCGGACGCTTCCGGGACTCCGAGAATGGCAAGGCGATCGACGCCACCGGAGACCTGGCGGGCACCGACAAGGATGGTCCCTTCGACGGGGCGAATGAGCTGGCCTGGATGTTGGTCGAGAGCGAAGACGTACAGCGTTGCTTCGGCCGTCAATGGTTCAGATACGCCCATGGGCGCACCGATGACAAGGGCAGAGACGCCTGCGCCGTCGGATCTGCGGTGCAAGCATTCACCGATTCAAAACTAGATATGCGCGAGCTCATCATCGCCACAACAACGACCCGAGCCTTCCGCTCGGCCATCGGCGCGCCGGAGGGCACATGAAACGCTTCCTCAATCGCCGCACCGTTCTCAAGGGTGCCGGCGCCGCTGTTGCCCTGCCTTTCTTGGGCTCGATGCTCCGGCCGCTTCAGTCTCACGCGGGCCCCGACATCCCCAAGCGCTTGGTGCTGTTCTTCACGCCCAATGGCACCGTGCCCGATGCCTGGCGACCCAGTGGAGGCACGAGGGACTTCACCCTGTCTCCGATCCTGTCCCCCTTGCAGCGACACCGGAGCCAGCTCAACATCCTCGAAGGTATCGACATGGTCACGGCCATGCGGAACTCCGGCGGAAGCAATGGCCACGACGTGGGCACCGGCCACGCCCTCGCCCCCTACCCGCTCATTAAGGGGCCCAGCGGCGTGGGTGAGTTCGGCCACTTGTGGGATGGCAGCGCGGGGGGCATCTCCTTCGATCAGCACGTCTCTGACACCCTCGACGCCGAATCCGCTTTCCATTCCTTGGTTTTCGGGGTGCGCTGCGACATTCGCCAAGCCATCCCGTCGCGGATCTCCTGGCGCAAGCCGTTCGAGCCCGTTCGACCCATGCAAGAGCCGGGAATCGCCTACGACCGCATCTTTGGTTCCGGGGTGGAAGAGAGCAGCTCTCTCGCTCGATATCAGTCGAAGAAGCTCAAGGTTGTGGATTCGGTCTTAGAGGACTACCACCGCCTATACGCCGACTTGGGGTCCGAAGATCGGGGCCGCCTCCAGAGCCACCTGAGCTCGTTGCGAGAGGTAGAACGCGCCATCGAAGGGCTGGACCGGCGAGGCGATTGCAGCGCCCCAGATCGGGTCGACAGCAGCTACTTCCCCACCGTGGGCAGCGTGAACATGGACATGATGGTCTCGGCGCTCGCCTGCGACTTGACCCGCGTGGGCGTGATGCAGTGGACCTCGGGCCAAGGCGGGCCCTCGCACAATTGGCTGGGTATCCAGAAGCATCACCACTCCCTCTCCCACGAGAGCCACGCCGGGGGCGAGTCCAGACAGGCGCTCATCGACATCAACAACTGGTACGCCAACCAGTTCGCCGAATTGCTCGACCGCATGCAAGCCGTCGACGTGGGCGATGGCAGCTCGCTGCTCGACCACTCCTTGGTTTTGTGGTGCAACGAGCTCGGTCAGGGCGACAACCACGCCAAGACGAACATCCCCTACGTGCTGGCTGGCACCGCCAATGGCGCCATCGAAGGGGGCCGATACCTGCGCTTCTCGGGCAATGCCCACGGAGAGCTGTTCACAAGCATGGCCAACGCCTTGGGCCTGCCGGACACCTACTTCGGCGACCGCGACTACTGCGACGGGCCCCTGCCCGGCCTGCTGGCGTAGCGATGAGCCGCACTCTCTGGCCGGCCGCCTGTCTGTGGACCGGCTGCGCCTCGGTGGACGATCTCGAGAGTGATGGGGACTCCGATCCCACCGACAGCACGGACAGCACCGATGACACCGACGTGTTCGTGGAGCGCGGCCCCGTGGAGATCCAAGTGGACCTTGGAGCCGGCGTTTGGCAGCCCCTACAGGGTGCGCGGATCACCCAGCCCCTGCTCGCCGCCATCCAACTCGCGGCCGTGGACGAAGATCCTCTACTCGACAACATCACCGAGGTCGCCTGGTTGTGGGACGACACCTTCGTTCGCGACCGAGAAGGCCCGCCGTGGCAGCCCCACCCAGACTCCGATGTATGGCGTTCAGGACCCCGTCTGGACGGTACCCACGAGCTGTGCGCCCAGGCCGTACACGAGGACGGCGTCGAGGAGGTTTGCGCGACGTGGACGGTGCAGCTCGACGAGGAGCCCGACCCTCTGCCCAAGCCCCCCGCAGTCGTCGGCACCCCCGTCGACGTCGACGTCGTGCCGGCGTCCTTCGTGGGCCCGTGCGCCGGCTGCGACGCCTGTGAGACCGACCTGCAGTTGCGCTTCACCAAGCAAGTAGAAGGCCCCATATCCATCGAGGGCTACCGGCACGTTGTGGCGGTTGCAGGCGACATTCGCATGAACGGCACCGAGCCGGCCAATGCGCTGCACATCCAGAACACCTGCGGAATTATCCACATCGAAGGCATGAAAATCGATGGTGACTCGATCCTGGATGGGGTCCGCATCGACGCGCCAGACGCCCGAGCACGCCTGTTCAACAGCCACGTCGATGTGCGCTCGTCCGCCGAAAATGGAGCCGTCGACGCCGTGCAAGTCACCGCCGCCGCCGCGACGCACCTCCACGGCGTCTCGGCGCTCGCGCGCTCCGAGGGCATTGACCTTTCCCCCGGCGACGGCGCCACCCTGGGCGCGCTCACCCTCGCCTCTATCGCCATCGAAGGCCCGGGCACCGGTCCCCTCCTGCGGGTTCGCAACGCTACGTCCATCGACGTGAGCGAGGTGTACGTGTGGGACACCGTGGCGTCCTGCGAAGAGAGCCTCGACCTGGAACCGAACGATGACCCCGCGTGGGACCTCATCTCTTGCGATGAGCCCCCCAACAGCGCCGGCGCCCAATCCAAGGACGTGGGCCTGGGCTACGAGCGATAAGGCTCACCGAAGTCCAGGCGTTTCGGCCACACCCGCGCTAGATTTCCTGGAGACCTCGGTCTGTTTCGATAGGAGGCCAGCGTGGGAGGGGACATGGAAGCGGTCGATCTGGATCACATCGTCTACCCCAGCTCGGATGGGGAACCGATGTGCGACAACACTTTGCAGTTTGAGTGGATCGTCACGCTCAAAGAGAACCTAGATGTTGCACTTCCAGACTTCGTGGGGGGCGATATCCTGTGGTACCCCGTGCAGGGTCGACCCGACATCCGCCGGGGCCCCGACGTGCTCGTGGCCTTGGGCCGCCCCAAGGGCTACCGCGGTTCCTACATGCAATTCCGCGAAGAGGGCGTCGCGCCCCACGTGGTGATGGAGGTGCTCTCACCAAAGAACACCGTCATGGAAATGCTGGGCAAAGCCTCGTTCTACTTAGAACATGGCGCGCGAGAATTCTACGTGGTCGATCCGGATCACCAGCGGGTCCAAGTCTGGATTCAAAATGGCGGTGGGCACCAAGGCACCGAAGTCGAGGACCGATTCACCAGCCCGCTGCTCGGCATCACCTTCGACTGTAGCGATGGGCTGAAGGTGTTCCACGCAAATGGAAGTCCCTTCCTAACGTTTCGCGAGCTGAGTGAAGCCGCATCGAGCGCAGCAGCAGAGCGAGACGCCGCCGCAGCAGAGCGAGACGCCGCAGCAGCACAGCGAGACGCCGCCACCGCCAGGTTGGCCCGCCTGGAACAGCAGCTCAAGCAGCTCGGTGCAGAACCGCGCA
This sequence comes from Myxococcota bacterium, assembly GCA_045106515.1. Lineage (GTDB taxonomy): Bacteria > Myxococcota_A > UBA796 > UBA796 > REDI01. The sequence goes on along the minus strand of JBGCER010000300.1, from coordinate 14,852 downwards.
GCAAGTAGCACGTGGCAGCCTACGACCGGTCGAGCTGGGCCTGGACCTCGGTCTCTACCACCCAGTCTGGGTCCAATAACCCCGCCACAACCACCATCGTCGCCACCGGCGGCGCATCGCCGAAGGCTTCAGCATGAGCCCGCCCGACTTCGTCCGCCACGGCGGGGTCGGTGATGTACATGCGGGTGCGCACCACATCTGAGCGCTGGCCTCCGAGGGCCTCGATCGTCTGGATCGACAGGGAAAAGCACCGCATCGCCTGCTCGAATGGCCCACCAGCGACGGTCTTGCCATCCGGGCCGATGGGAGCCGTCCCAGCGACCTCGATGTGGTTGTTCTTGCGCAAGCCCCGGCAAAAGCCGTACCGATCCTCATAGGGCGACGCTGAGTGGCGTCGCTCCACGGTCATCAGGTGATTTCCTGGAGCTTAATCACCCGCAATTCTCCAGCTCTCAGGCTTCGAATCGCGCTAACCACGGCCCGGGCCGCGGATAGGTTGGTGATACAGGGCACACCGAAGCGAAGACCCGCCAAGCGCATGGCCCGCTCATCGAACTGGGCCTTCTTGCCTCGGGGCGTGTTCAGCATCAGCTGGATTTGGCCGTTCTTGATGTGGTCCACCACGTCGGGGCGGCCCTCTGCGACCTTGAAGATCCGCTCGCACTCAATGCCGCGTTCGCTCAGGAACTTGGCGGTGCCCTTGGTGGCGTAGATCTTGAAGCCCATGTGCGCCAGGCTCCCGGCAATACCGATGGCCCCATGCTTGTCTTCGTCTCGTAGCGATAGGAAGACCGAGCCTTCGGTCGGCAGGGTCAAGCCCGCGCCGATGAGCGCCTTGGCATAGGCCTCGCCGAAGCCCCAGCCCACACCCATGACCTCGCCGGTCGACCGCATCTCGGGCCCGAGAAGCACATCGCTTCCGGGGAACTTCTGCCAAGGAAAGACCGGAGCTTTGATGAAGTACATGCCTTCGCCGCGACGCTCCAACTCACCTCGGGCACGAATGTCCGCCAGCTTCTCGCCCAGGCAGAGCTGGGTGGCGACCCGAGCCAGAGGCACGCCGATGGCCTTGCTCACGAAGGGTACGGTGCGGCTGGCGCGAGGGTTGACCTCGATCACGTAGAGCGTGTCGTCGTGCACGGCGTATTGAACGTTGACCAGCCCCACGACCCCCAAGGCCAGAGCCACTCGCTTGGTGGTGTCCTCCATCTCTCGACGCAGGGTGTCAGACAGCCGAACGGGAGGCAGCACACCCGCCGAATCACCGGAGTGAACACCGGCTTCTTCGATGTGCTCGATAATGCCGCCGATGATCGCTTCGGTGCCATCGCACAAGGCGTCGACGTCGTACTCGACGGCGCCTTCGAGGTAGTGGTCGAGCAGGAGCGCATTGGCCCCCGATGCCACCATCGCCTCTTGGGACGCCCGCTCGAAGTCCGCCTGGTCATAGCAGATATGCATGGCCCGCCCGCCCAAGACATAGCTTGGACGGACCAAAAGCGGGAACCCGATCCGTACGGCAGCAGCGGCCGCTTCCGTCAGATTCAGCGCGGTGGCTCCGGGCGGCTGGCGCACATCGTGGACTTCGCAGAAGGCGTTGAACCGGGCGCGGTCCTCGCACAGGTCGATGGCATCGGGGCTGGTTCCGAGAACCGGTCCGATCAAGTGAGCCAGCTTCAGCGGCGTCTGGCCACCAAACTGCAGGATCACGCCGCGGGGCTTCTCGCGGTCGAGCACCGACTGCACATGCTCTTGGTCGATGGGCTCGAAGTAGAGCTTGTCGGACGTGTCGTAGTCCGTGGACACGGTCTCTGGGTTGCAGTTGACCATGACCGAGGTCAGGCCCGCATCGCGCACGGCAAAAGCTGCGTGGCAGCAGGCATAATCAAACTCCAGACCCTGGCCGATTCGGTTGGGGCCATTGCCCAAGATCACCACGCGATCCGAGGGGCTATCCCCCGCCTCACACTCGTCTTCATACGTCGAGTACAGATAGGGCGTGTGGCTCTCGAACTCAGCGGCGCAGGTATCGACGCGCTTGTAGACCGGAATCAACCCGAGCTCATGCCGCCGTTCCGCCACAGCGGCCTCGCGGCAGCCCAAGATCTCGGAAATCCGAAGGTCGGTGATGCCGGCCCGCTTGCACGTGCGGAGCTGATCCCTGTCGAGGGTACCGATGAGCTTGCCCTGAAGCCCATTCTCTAGGTCGATGACGCCTTCGAGCTCGTGCAAGAACCACAAGTCGATCTTGGTGAGGTCATGGATCTCATGGATACTCCAGCCTCGACGCAGGGTCTCGACCACCACAGACAGCCGATCCGGCGTGGGTGTGGCCAGAGCCTCACGAAGTCGCTGGTCTTCCCAGTCGGTCGTGTCGACCCAGCCGCCTTCCAAGCTGGCGATGGCTTTCATCATCGCCTCGTCGAAGGTACGACCGATCCCCATGACCTCGCCCACCGCCCGCATCGACGTGCCAAGGGTGCGGTCCGCAGCCTGGAACTTTTCAAAGTTCCAACGTGGGATTTTTACGATCGTGTAGTCCAACGCCGGCTCGAAACACGCGGGCGTGACCTGAGTGATGTCGTTTTGGATCTGGTCGAGGGTCAAGCCCACCGCCAGCTGTGCCGCAATCTTGGCGATGGGGAAGCCCGTCGCTTTGGAAGCCAGGGCGGAAGACCGACTCACTCGCGGGTTCATCTCGATCACGATGATGTCGCCATTCTCAGGGTTCATCGAGAACTGTACGTTACTGCCGCCAGTCTCAACGCCCACGACCCGCATGATGGTCTGGCACATGTTGCGCATGATCTGATGCTCTCGATCAGACAAGGTCTGAGCGGGAGCCACCGTGATCGAGTCGCCTGTGTGCACGCCCATCGGGTCGAAGTTCTCGATGGTACAGATCACGATGACGTTGTCATTGAGGTCGCGCATGACCTCGTATTCAAACTCCTTCCAGCCGAGCAAGCTCTGCTCGACCAGAACCTGAGTCGTTGGGGAGGCGTCCAGGCCGCTCTGCACGATGTCCCGGAACTCTTCGACGTTCCAAGCGATGCCACCGCCCAGTCCACCCAGGGTGAAACTCGGGCGAATAATCGCAGGCAATCCCACCTTTTCTAGGATCACTTCCGCGTCAGCCAAGCTGTGCGCGATGCCCGACTGGGCCACACCGATGCCAGCCTCGATCATCGCATCTTTGAACCGACTGCGGTCTTCCGCCAGATCGATCGCTTCTGGATCCGCACCGATGAGCAATACGCCATGGTCTTCGAGGAAGCCCCCCTCAGCCAGCTGCATCGCCAGGTTCAACGCCACTTGACCGCCGACCGTCGGCAGGACCGCCGCGGGCTTCTCACGGAGCACGACCTGCTTGGCGAAGTCCAGGGTGAGCGGCTCCACGTATGTGGCGTCGGCCAGGGACTCATCGGTCATGATGGTGGCGGGGTTGCTGTTGATCAGCACCACGCGGAACCCGAGCTCTTTGAGAGCCTTGCAGGCTTGGGTGCCTGAATAGTCGAATTCACAAGCTTGGCCGATGATAATCGGCCCGCTGCCGAGGACCAAGATAGTCGAGCCCTTGGGCAGCCGTAGGGTGGGTTCAGACACGGAAGTCTCGATGGCGCTCACTGGGCATCCCCGGCGACAAAGGTGACAAATTCGTGAATCAGGGGTCGGCTGTCATGAGGGCCGGGCGCCGCTTCGGGGTGGTACTGCACCGCAAAGACTCGATGGTCGGCGTGCTTGAAGCCGCTGACCGTGCCGTCGTTCAGGTTGACGTGGGTCACCGTCGCTCCGATGGCAGAGAGGCTCTCTGGGTCCACCGCAAAGCCATGGTTCTGACTGGTGATCTCAACCTTTCCGGTCCGCTCGTCGCGGACCGGATGGTTGTAGCCGCGATGCCCAAACTTGAGCTTGTAGGTCTGCGCCCCCAGGGCCAAGGCCAGCAGCTGATGTCCCAAGCAAATGCCCACAGCCGGCTTCTTGCCGATCACGCTGCGGATCTGCTCCACCACCTCGGGCAAGGCGGCGGGGTCACCCGGGCCATTGGAGAAGAACAACCCGTCTACATCGCGCATCCACTCTTCGGCAGAGTCCGTGATGGGGTGGACCCGCACAAAGCAGTTCTGCGCCTTGAGCAAGCGGATGATGTTGGTTTTGCAGCCACCGTCGATGAGTGCAAACCGAGCCGCCGGGTTGGGCGGATCGTGAGCCACGTAGGCCTCGGTGACCGAAACCTCTGTGGCGAGCGCCCGCCCTTCCATGCCCGGCCACGCTTGGAGCTTGGCCTTGAGGGCGTCGACGTCGGTGCCATCGGTGCTGATGACACACTTCATGGCACCGGCGGTCCGAAGGTGCCGTACGAGCGCACGGGTGTCGATGCCATGAAGGCCAGGTATTCCGTGCCTTTCCAGGTAGCCATGGAGGCCGCCATTGGCCCTCCAGCTACTCGGTAGGCGGGCGAAGCGCCGCGCCACAAACCCCGCCACATGCACTTGGGAAGACTCGGGATCCTCTTCATTGACCCCGTAGTTTCCGACATGCGGCACCGTCATGGTCACCACCTGCTCCCGATAGCTCGGGTCGGTGAGAACCTCTTGGTACCCGGTGTGTGCCGTATTAAACACGGCTTCACCAACGCGGGTGGTTTGGGCCCCAAACGCTTCCCCCCGAAACGTTCGACCGTCTTCCAGGATGAGGATGCCGTCCACGTGACCTCCACGGCTGGCGGGTTTAGTGGGTCCCAGACGGGGTGTCGAGCCCGGTCTGAACGGAGGACGAATGAGAGCGTTTTTGGGCCGCCAGGCGTTGCGGCTCGGCGGATGGACGATCGGAAATGGCCCTCCAGACGTCAAAAAATTCGTGCTCATCGCGGCTCCGCACACATCGAACTGGGACCTCATCTGGTTGTTGGCATTCGCCTGGACTTTTGAGATTGAGGTCTCCTGGCTCGGCAAACACACGCTGTTCAAGCCCCCCCTCGGATGGATTCTGCGCCCCCTCGGTGGCGTGGCCGTCGATCGCCGGGCCCCAGGCGGCGTCGTAGGCCAAATGACCAAGATCTTCGCCGAGTCTGAGCGACTCATCATCGTCGTGCCCCCCGAGGGCACCCGCCGATACCGAGACCACTGGAAGTCTGGGTTCTTTCGGATCGCCGAAGCGGCCGACGTGCCCATCGTGTGCGGCTACCTCGACTACTCCATCCCCAAGGGCGGCATGAACAAGGCCATCGACCCCAAGATCGGCATGGATGCAGTGATGGACGAAGTTCGCGCCTTCTACAGCTCCATGGAAGGCAAGCACCCCAAGGAGTTTGGTCGCCCCTACCTAGACGGCGAATCCAAGCCGCCCATCGAGTGGCGCAATGAGCCCGCCTCCGACACGGCCGACCGCGGGTCGAACAAGACCAAGTAGAGCGCCGCCAGCCCTGACAGGTGGCTCAATAAAATCAGTCCAAACGCGGGGAACCACGCAGGCCCAACCGCGACCCACATCGGCCAGGTGCCCAACCCCACCGACACGGCCAGCAAGACGCCAACGCCAAGTTTGCGCTCCAAACCTGCATCCAGCGCCCGCAGCGCCAGCAGCCACATCAGGGGCAGCTGCACGAAGTAGTGGAGCCACGCAGACTCCAAAAAGAAAGGGAAGCTCGCGTACGCAAGCACACACGCCCAGATCGCCGCATCTCGAGGCCTCCACCGCGGCAGCCACCACAGCGAACCCAGGATGGCCAGGCCGAGCAGGCCGCTCACCACAGTGATGGGGATCCGGAGCAGCTCGTTCTGCCCCAGCACCACGCGGATCAGCACGCTCGGCACGGATTGTGGCCCCACCGACTTACGAAAGCCAGGCACCATCCTCGTGATTTCGCTGGACACGCTCTGGTAGAACTCGAAAGTGGCGCCCATGCCCATGACCACCACAGGCAACACGGCGAGCAACACCACCGCCACAGCCACCGCCACCGCGGTCGCGACCCACCCGCGCCTGCGCAACAACCAGGGCAGCCACAGCGCGGGGTAGAGCTTGAGCGCGATCGCCACACCGAGAAAGATCCCGCTCAACCACGGTGTACGGCGCAATAGCACCAATGAAATCAGCCCCAACAACAGCAAGAGCGAAGACACTTGGCCCCACGTGAGCGACTGCAACAGGGGAATGCTCATCGCCGCAAGAGCGGTGCTCATCACCGACGTTCGGGGGCGCGTATTCGGCAGAAGATGAGGCGGCACCACGCAGAGTGCGGCGATCGACAGACTCAAGAGTGCGCCCCAGGCCCACGACGCCCACGGCGCGGCTGCCCAAGGGGCAATGAGAATGGCCAAGGTTGGCGGGTATAAATAGCCCCACAGCGGCTTGGGGTCTTGGAGGATCGTCTCGGCCGTCGGCACATAGTGCCGGGTCCAGTCGCACAACGGCTCCGCACACGCAGGCTCGAACCGCTCAGAGAATCCAATCCAGCCGCCATAGACCCAGCCCAACAATAGTGCCACGCCCAAAAGAGCGGCCAATTGCGCTGCTATTACGCCCCATTTTGGCATGTTCTGGGTCATTCCACTCCGGACCAATCTCAGGCTCCAAGCCGTGTGTAGCGCCCTTGCGCACGGTTCTGACGCTCGCATCCTCACACACCCGCGCCGGGTCAAGATAGAGTGCGCACATGCGCAGCAGCGGTGTCATCGCAGGATCCCTCGCCCTCACCCTCGTTGGTGGCGGCCTCGCAGCCATCTTTGTGGTCGGAGCCGCCCTGTTGTGGTGGGGCGCTCCAACGAGCGACAACGCTGCGCTTCGCCATGCCCTCGTGGACCACCAAGAGGACTTGGCCTACTGCGCGGCGGGCACGCCTGGCGGTGAGTTGACCCTGACGCTGGTGGTGCACCGAGGCATTGCCACGCACGTCGGGGCGACCAAGGCAACGGTCGATACCTCGGTCGCGAGCTGCGTGGCTGAGAGCATGGCCTCTCGCAGCTGGCCGCCCATCTCGGGTGCTGTGACGCTGCCCATCCGCCTGCAACCGTGAACGCTGGACAAAACCGCGAATAGCCAGTGCCGTCCGGTTCTGACAGACTGCGGTGTCATTAACTGGCCACGGGACCGATGGTCCCTACGATGGAGGACGCATGCTTCGCTCGACCTGGATGGTCTTGACCCTCGCCCTTTCGGTTGGCTGCCCGTCGACCGTGGAAGAGACGGACACCGACTCGGACACCGACACCGACACCGATACCGACACGGACACAGACACCGACACGGACACAGACACCGACACGGACACCGACACTGACACCGACATGGACACGGACACCGACACCGACACCGACACCAGACCGCCCGGCGCGGACCTCACGTTTGTGATCGCGTCTCCCCCAACCGGCCTGGCCATCGAGCTCACCGCATTCGACGGTGAGACCGTGGGCGATGCCATCGCCACGGTTCCAGTGACCGGGCCCAACACGACCGTGAGCCTCGATAAGCTGCCCGAGGCCGACCTCGTTCCATTCCCTGGCTTTGACGGCGTTGAAGGCGCCATCTACCTGGCGTCGGTATTCGAGGATGCCAATTCCGACGGCGTGAGGAACGCGGACGAGGTCATCATTGGCGTGGGTCCCAACCTGGTGCTGTGGCTGGAGAGCACGCCACCGCCGCTGCCGCTCCTCGGCTTCCGCCCCGGATGGAACGCAGGTGCGCCCACCGAGGAGTCGCTCGATGTGTCCCCCCTCGACAACATCCGCCTCGACCTCAACCTTCAAACCCGGGAGTCCCTCACCGCTTCGGTCAGCGTGCCCAAGGACTTGATCACCGAGGACACCCGATGGGTGTTGTACTCAGCCCTCGCAGTTGAGGGCGCAGAAGTCGCTGAGAACCTGGCAGATGAAGCCGTCACGGGTGACGTTACGATCTCCCTGAACGGCAAGCCTCCTGCGGACCACATCGCGACCGAAGGCGACGCTGCCGGCTTGGCGGCGGAGATCCCGCTGCTCTACATCGACAAGAACGCAGACGACGCCTACACGGCCGACGTGGACCCGGCCACCAACCGGGTGTGTTTGGTCGACGAGCCCGTCTGGATGGTTTGGCTTCCCGTCGTCACCGATCTTGAAGTGGGCTTTTTCTATGCCGAAGAAGGGTTCCGCCCTGGATGGACCGCAGCGCCGGAATCCGCCTTCGACGAAGAGGGAGACTTCAGCCAACTGTCCGAGGCCGACCTGGCCAATTTGAGCACGGGAGCGGACTGCGCCGTCCGGTAGTCAGGGAGCGCTCAGACGAGCGGCCCCACCCCAGCCCTGGAGCGAGCGGCCCAGCCATCCGGCTCGGCCGCTTCCTCTTTTCCTAGGGACGAAGCTCGAGATTTCCACCGGGGTACCAGTTGTAGGAGCTGCCGCCACTACAGACCGTATTGGTGGCCTCAAACCGTACGATGTAGTCGTCGCCGGAGGTGCCAGTGCCCGCCACTCCCGCGAACGTGAAGTCCTCGACAACGGCGATGTTCGTACCGCTCGTGCCGCCCGTGTAGGAGTACGAGCCCACATTGGTGCCGTTGATGTCCACGTCGAAGTTCAGCACACCCACGGTGCAGAATGTGGTGGTGCCGTCGTACATGACCATGGCCATGGACAGCTCGGTGACTTCCAAGACGCCGGTGTCGGTGAAGGTCTGCTGAACGTAGGAGCCGGACCGGAAGACGGTCCCGCCGCCTCCCGTGCCGAGGGTCGACGTCGAGGACCCATTGTAGAGCGAAGACGATGAGGTCGGGAACTCGACCCTGTGACCGACGCCACCGCCGCCGCCGGATCCATCCTCGCCGTCCGCCCCGTCACACACATAGTCCGTGCTGGTGATCTCCGGATCGTCCAAGGAGCCATTGGCGTTGGTGTCTTCGCCCGTGTGGATCGCCAAGCCGCCGTCTTCGCAGTTGGTCCCAGCGGCTTCTGTGTCAATGCGCACGACGTAGGCCACCGCGTCGATGCCATCGATGCCATCGATTCCGTCGATGCCATTGGCGCCGCTGCAGATGTACTCGGTCGATACGACTTCGTCGATAGTCAGCCTACCGTCTGCATTATCATCAGGCCCAACGTTGACCGAAGCGCCGCCATTCTCACAGTTCACCCCAGCCGACTCGGGATCGACGCGAACCAGCCAAGACGTGCCGTCCAGGCCATCTTCGCCATCGCTGCCCGCGCAGACGTAGTTGGTGCTGATGGCCTCGTCAGTTCCGAGCGTACCGTCCGCATTGGCATCGGGGCCGACGCTGACTGCGACGCCCCCCACCACGCAATTATCGCCTGCAGACTCGACCTCGGTGCGGACCAACCAGGGCGTGCCGTCTACACCATCGCGGATCGTCGCACTCGTGCCATCTGGGCAGCTCAATGTGTATGTTCCATCTTCATTGTCAGCGACGGTACAAGGCTCAGCAGCGCAGCTCGATAGTGTAAAAGCGCCAGCGAATGCCAAAAGTGCAGATGTCGATAGTCGAGCCACGGGGTCTCCTCGGGGTAGCAGAGCATCGTCTGCTAAAATCAGTAAAAGCCTCGACGCGGTGTGCGCCGCGGCTCCCATGCCACGCCGAGCGATCCCGCGCCATGTCAGACGGTATCGAACCGGTCGAATTCCATGACGAACTGGCCTTTTCCGCGAGTCTGACTGCGTAGCTGCGTCGCGTAGCCAATGAGCTTGGCCAGGCCACACTCGGCGCTGATGGTAGCGGTGCCTTCATCGGCCTCGTGGCCATTGATGGCGGCGCCACGCGCCTGGAGGTCGCCGATCACGCTGCCCACGTTCTCTTCGGGCACCACAACCTCGACCTTCATCACGGGCTGCAACAGGACCGGACCCGCGGCCGCGAGGGCCTGGCGCACCGCCGTGGCCGCAGCAATCCGAAGGGCCTGAGCGGACGATCCGGATTCGAAGACCGTCACTTGGTCCAAGGAGACCGACACGTCCTCCAAGGGCGAACCTTCGAGGGCGCCGCCGGCCAGCGCATCGTTGGCCCCTTCGGTGACCGCTTGGACTTGCTCGGCGCTCGGTACATGATCCGCGGGCGACCAGGTGGGCTCGACGCGCACTTGCACCCCACCTCCGCGCTCCAGAGGCGCGACGGTCGCTGTCGCTCGGGCGCGCAGCTCGATGCGGTTGTCTCCCGCTTCGAGAACGCGCTCCACCCCACCCTCTTCGGTGGCGGAGCGAGAGATCGTCTCGCGGTGAACCACCCGGGGCTTGCCGACCCGAAGCTTGATGTCAAACTCCCGTTCCAGGCGTTCGAACGTGATCATCAAGTGAAGCTCACCCATGCCCTTCAAGATGTCCTGGCCCGTCTCTTCATCGGTGTCGAACTTCAGGGTGGGGTCTTCTTCGGTGACCTTGCGCAGGACCTCTCGCATCTTTTCGGCGTCTTTAGAAGACGCGGGCTCCACCGCCAGGCCCAACACCGGCTCGCGTGCGGAGATCGCTTCGAGAAGGACGGGCTCCTCTGCGTCGCACAGGGTGTCGCCGGTGGTCGCCTGTCGAAGCCCGGCGAGCAGCACGATCTGGCCTGCGACCGCTTGATCGATCTTGGTCTTGCGGTTGGCGTTGACCCCAAAGACCCGAGCGACCCGCTCAGTGATGCCTCGGCCTGCGAGCGTCACGGTGTCGCCGGGTTTGAGTGTGCCTCGGTACACCCGGACAAAGACGTGCCTCCGCCCCTCGAACAGCTGAACCTTGAACGCCAAGGCCGCCAGGGGCCCGTCCTTGTCCATCTCTACGGTGATGGGCTCGCCGGATTCAGGGTGGCTTCCGATGGAGGAGGGTGTTTCCAAGGGTGCGGGCAGCACCTTGAGCACCGCGTCGAGCAGCGGCTGAACGCCCCAGTTTCGCAGGGCGGACCCTCCAAAGGCTGGGCGAAGGCTACCGTTTGCCGTGCACCGCTTCAGCACCGCCCACACCTGTTCGGCGTCTGGAACCTCGTCCATCAGAACGATCTCTGCCAGCTCATCGTCGTGCTCCGACAGCGCCATCAGCAAGGTCTCTCGGTACGGCGCCATCTCCTCGCGCTCGGAGTCCGTGAGGTCGCGAACGGTGACTTCCTCGCCTTTTTCCCCGGAGAAGGAGTACGCCACTTGGTCGATGCAATGCAGCACCACGTTGTCGCCGATGATGGGCACACCAACAGGCACGGGATGATCCCCAAACCGCTTGGCGATGGAGGCCAAGGCCTTGCTGAAGTCAGCGCCAGGCCGGTCCATCTTGTTGACGAAGATCATGCGTGGCACGTTGAACTTATTGGCCTGACGCCACACCGTCTCCGTCTGTGGCTCCACCCCACGAACGCCGTCCATGACGATGACCGCGCCGTCCAAAACCCGCATGGAACGCTCCACCTCGATGGTGAAGTCTACGTGCCCTGGGGTGTCGACGATCTGGATCAGGTGGTCTCGCCACGGACACTGAGTGACCGCGGACGTGATGGTGATGCCGTGAACCTGCTCTTCGGCCATCCAGTCCATATGGGCGGCGCCATCATGAACCTCGCCGATCTTATGGCTCGCCCCTGTGTAGTAGAGGACGCGCTCGGTGAGCGTGGTCTTGCCGGCATCGACGTGGGCGGCGATTCCAATGTTTCGCACCCGCTCCAAAGGGAAGGTGGGCGTCGCGTTGGTTTTGGCCATGGGGGCTCCGGCAGATGGTGGCCGGGCCTAACGAGCGTAGGCCCCGTCGGCGACACCCGCGCGTGCGGGTCTCACCCGCTGTAGCCACGGTAATACTTGAGGGCCTTGTGCGACGGGTGATCGGGCCCGAGCACATCCAGGCAAACCGCCTGGCCTCGGAACACATACTCCCAGCCCAATGACGGGTCTTTCAGCACGTCAAAGCAATGATCGGCCTTCTCTAGCAACAGGTCGATGAGACGTTCGGCCACCAGGGCTGACAGCTCGTGCTCATCGCCGAGTCCGGACCTCACCAGGTCCAGTCCGGCGTCCACCCACCCAATGGCATCATCCAGGCGCCCCATTCGATACGCCAAGTCCCCGAGGGCAGCCTGACGAATCCCGACCTGCGCGCTGTCGCTGCCGTAGAGCTGCCGCTCCAGCTCGATGGCCTCCAGCAGAAAGCCCTCCGCTTCTTGCCGACGCCCCCTGCCCTCGCTCAACCGTGCCCATGTGGCGAGTCGCTGAGGCAAGTCCGGATGGGGACGACCATCGTCCGTGGGCAGTGTGCGGGTCAGCTTGAGCGCCTCTTCCATGAGACGTAGACCCTGCTCTGGACGCGCAGTGGCGTCCAAGGCACGGCCCAAGTCGAAGCCGACCTGAGCACGTTCGTGAGGTTCGCCGTTGTCTTTGACCCAAGCCCACAGGCTCTGAAACACGGGGACGGCGCGCGCGTGCTCATCGAGACGAAGCCAGAGCGAGGACAATGCGCGGGCGCGGTCCACGCTCAGGCGGTGATGTTCGCCGCGATCCCTGCACAAGGACTCCCAGGCTTCTTGAAGAAGCGGTGCCGCGTCCTCCTCCATGCCCATCTCGATCCGCAGCTCCGCCACCTGAGCGGTCAGCAGACCCGTCTTTCCCGGAGTGAGCACACGTCGCATTCGAAGCGCATCTTCGAGCCTCGCCAACGCCGCTTCCGGCTCGCCCAGGTGACGCAGAACCCGGCCCAACGCCGCAGCGACCGCCGCGAGCTTGCTGTCCGGGCCATGAAGATGCTGGTTCAGACCCCGCCACGCCGCGTCGAGGTGCGGGTGGGCCTCTTCGGCGCGTTCGAGCTTGTTGAGCAGGACGCCGAGCTGAGCCTGAGCCATGAGCGCGCCCGTCGTGGAGGCGCCCAGTCGCGTGCTGGTGCGCTCATACACCGCTCGGGCGAAGGCCAGCGCCTCGCGGGAACGGCCCGCCTTGGCGTAGAGATCCCGAAGGCGCCCGAGCACCAACTCCGCGCTCGCAGCACCGGCGCTGCCCGTCTGCAAGAGTTCATCGGGAATGGGTGCGACCACGTCGGACCACGCCGCCCCGAGTCCCGCCCGCCGGAGCACCCCTTCGCCGCCGTCAGCCCACAGGCCATGAAGGTCGGCCACTACCTGTTCACGAACGCCCACGCGCCCTCCGTGCTCTGGCGAGACTACCCCGACTCCACTCGTCGCTCATCCCTCATCACCACCTCGGCTCGGGATCTCGGGGTGAAGATTTCGGGACGGAACACGTCAGAGGTGCCGAGAGTTGTTCCTTCCGTACTACACTGCGGTCCCCACTCGTTCGCGAGACGCACCCGACACGCCCGAGGTCCACATGACGCGCTTTATTCGACCCTTGCTCGCCGCAACCCTGCTCTTTGTCAGCGCACAAGCCCAGGCCGGGGAGCTCGAAGATCGCGCGTCCAAGGTCTTGGCAGAGGCGATCCAGGTCGCACAGAAGGGCGACCTCGACACCTGGATCAAAAAGTTCTGTGATCCGGAACGCTGCCACACCGCCCTGTCGAAAGACTCGTGGAAGGCCTACCAGCTCAAGCAGCTCGCCCAGAACGGCAAGCACTGCGTCGAAGGAGACAAGGTCGAAGTCGTGCGCTGGCGCGGCGCGCTGGGCGAAGACCCAAACAAGGCCAAGGCCTACATCAAGTGCAGCAATCGTCAGCTGCCCCCGCCCGTCGAATTCCGCTACGACAAGGCTGCAGACAAGATCTACATCCGAAACACCAGCATCTAGCACAGCTTCGAGCGGGAGCCTCCATGCCCAGCCTGTGGAAGGCGAAGACCGCCAACGTCTTCTATCTACTGGACGACGACACCGAGTGGCCGCCGGGCGACCTGGAACTGGTGAGCCTACGCAAGCAAGAACGCTCGGTGGATCCGGCGGCCGTGGAGGCTCACCGGGTGCCCAGCGAAGACGCGAAGAAGCTCGCGATCGCTGAAATGACGCGGTTCAAAGAGGCCACTCAAAAAGGTATCAGCGAGCTTGCAGAGGTCGCCAAAACCATCCGGAAAGGAGCTTGGGCCCTCAAAGACTCCGGACTGCCGGACTTGAGTAAGGCCCCTCGCCCCCCCACGGCACAGAGCCTCGCGGAACGGCTCAAACCCCAGGTGGACGCTCTGGCGTCCGCCATCGATGGCATGCTCAAAGACGATGGCCACACCCCAGCCGGTCAGGCGCGGCTCAAGGCCATCGCCGAGGCCGTGCGCGACAACGGCGGCCCAGACTGGACGAGCAATCCAGGGGAAATCCCGACCAAGTTGCGCGCCGCCCTGTCGAACCCAGATCTGCTGCCTTCGCTGAAAGGCCTGCTACAGCAGGTTCGTCAAGAAGCTCCGGTGCCCAAGGCCGCCGACCCGTCGGAGTGATGGGGCCAAGCTCCGACATGCTCCATTTCTGCCACGGGCACATCTGAGAAATTGGTGCTACGCTATGCACGCGCGGGCCTCCTCGCCCGCCCTATGGAGTGGACATGGCCTCCCAGAGCCGGTCTCGGTCTCGTTCCAAAGACCAAGAACAGCAGTCACCAACGACCGAATCGCCGGCCGTTGAATCGCCCGTTTCCAACACATCCATACAAGCCGACATGTCCGGCGGCGGAACGTCCTCGGAAACCAGCACCCCGATCTTGGACCGCGCCTCCGGCGAGACCGAGGTCGAAGAGGGTCCTGCGTCCGGTGGCCCCGAGGCGGTCGGTAGCGGCATGGCCAACGCGGCCCCCGGTGGTGGGGACGGCGGCGGAGATGCAGGCGGCGAAGGCGAAGGCAGCGGTGGCGGCGGTGGCAACCACGATATCCAGGTCTCCGGCGGCGGCGGCGGCGGTGGCGGAGCCCCGGCGGATGCGCCGGCCGGTCCCGGAGCTGGCGGCGGTGCTGGTCTCGGCGGCGATCGTGGTGCTGGCGGCGGTGGTCGGGC
>JBGCER010000299.1:0-8731 GCA_045106515.1 Myxococcota bacterium | reverse complement strand
GGGCTGATCCTCATGCTGCCCTTCGCCGGGGGCGCCGCCTACACCACGTACCAGCTGTCCCGGCCCGAGACCCTGGCGGTGCGCCAGGCGGACCGATTGGCCGCAGCGTGGCTGGATGAGAACCTACCGCCACAGACAAGGGTGGGCTCATGGGACGCAGGACTCATCGGGTACCACGCGCGCGTGCCCATCATCAATCTCGACGGCGTGGTCAATGATGTGCAGTGGCTCCACGCCATGCGAGACGGCAGCGCTGGCCGGCGCCTGCAGGACGAAGACGTGCGGTGGATTGCCAACCACAGCTTCTTCGAAGACGGAGAGTGCACCTCGATTGCCAAGAGCCTGGGTCGACTCGATCCCGCCGGACGCTACTCGCTCAAGTTGGTCAAAGCCTGGCCGTACGAGCAGGTGGGACGCATCAACGGCGTCGCGGGTGGCCGACACAAAATGGCCACGTGCGTTGTGCAAGTGATACAACCAAAGACTCCGGAGGTCCCATGAGTGGCAAGCTCGACGCCCTGTTTCAGCAAGCACGCCGCGCCGGGGGCACGGACCGCGCCAAGGTGGTCGAGGACGCTGAACCCATCGCCAAGAGCGGCGATGAACAGGCTGCGACAGCAGCCCGGCACACCGACCGACTCATGCTCATCGAAGGTCGAGACGGGCGCTTACGCTACCTGCTCGACGGCGAAGAGGTGCGGGTTGGCGACGAAGTCGAAGTCTTCGTCAATGCCGACAATGGCTGGTTGTACGGCACGTTTCAGTGGACCGGTCGCGAGCGGCACGCCCCCAGTCTCAAGATCCAGCTCAAAGTACCGGGAGACGCAGTGGCGGTCGCCGGCGAGCTCGATGCCGTGCTGCCGAAGCACGCGCGGGTCCGACGCGCCTAGGCGGCTGCGACTCAAAAACGACCGCAGACGATCCGTGGAGTGGGCCTCCCGGAGTGCTCATGTACCGAACGATGGCCGTCGCGTCTTGCCTTGGCGCCGCCGTGCTGCTTCCCCTACCCGCGGTGGCCGCATGGATAGGCTCGCCGGCTTGGGCCCTATGGACCCTCCCCATCATGGGAGCGGCCCTCGGGACGACTCTCGCAGTGTGGCAGAGCGAACGTCGACAATGGACCGATCGACTCAACCATGCGACGGAGCGATGGCAACGCTCCGCTGCCGAAGCTGCAGATTTGCAGGGGCTAGAACTCTCCCTTTTGGCGGACCTCGAAGAGTCAGAGGCCGAGCTTGAAGCGCATCAATCCGTCGCCCATTCCTTGGCCGTCGCGATCCAGCACACCCTGACCACTGTCGAACAGCGTCTTCCCGAACACCAAATGCCGCACATCGCCCGGCAAATCGAGGAAGCTCTGGAGTTGGTCGCGGATGCGCGCGACTTCACCAGGCCCTCATGCGACCAAGCGCAACCGGCGACCGTGGGGGTCTTCGCGGTCGTAGACACCACGCTTATGAAGGTTCGAGCTGAACAATTGCAGAATCTCACATGGTCGATTGGGGAACGTGTGCCGGATCAGGCCTCCGGCAGCGCTGACCGCCTGGAGAAGATCCTCGTGGCAGCGGCGCGCGCTGCCGCCCGGCTCACCGACCAGCCGCACCTAGACGTCGACCTGGTCGATCACGGAGACAGCCGCGGTCTGCGACTGAGTTGGACGACAGACGAGAACCGTCCCGAGACCCTGCCGTCCACTCTCGGAAGTCGCTTGGCCAACACGCTCGCCCAACCCGCGCTCGTGAGCGCCCAACTGCACTCCCTCACCTGGTGGATGCACGAGCAGGATGATGTGCCGGCGGTGGTGGGCCCCACCCTACCCGCCGCTCACGTCTTGCTCGCCTCGCGGCAGCCTCGGGCCAGAGCGCGCGTTCGGCGTCTCTTGGAGCGCTGGGGACTCACGGTCATCACCGCGCGATCGGGAAACGAGGCCCTCGTCCGACTTGATGCCCAGCCGTTCGATATCGTATTGCTCGATCTCGCCGAAGAGACGATGCCAACCCTGGAACACATCCGAGAGCTAAGCCACACGGCCGACACACCCGTGCTGCTTCTGGCCCCGGAAGTCGAAAACGTGGTCTGGCTTGGCACGAAGGAGCAGACCGGCTTCGTACGCAGTGTGGGCCAAGACAGCCTCCTGGACTCGGTGGAAGCCGCCCTACAAGAACGCCCAGAGCCGGCGCGCCAGCAGAGCCAGCACAGCCAATACTGCCCTCGTGTTCTCGTCGTAGAGCCCAACCCAGCCGTGGCCGCCACCCTCATCCGCGCTGGGGCTGACGCAGGCTGCGAGGTTGTCATCGTGGCCACCGATGTCCGCCTCCGGCAAGAGGCACAACGCTCCTGGGACCTCGTGCTCGTGGGCCGACACGCCATGGACCCCGCCACGGCCATCGCCAACCTCCACGCGCTCGACCCGAACGTGCCCAGACTCCTCGTTGGCCCCACCGTCGATGCCGTCACTCGGAACGTAGCCCGAGCCTATGGGCTCACCGACGCCGCGATTCGTCCGAGCGACGCCCAAGGACTGCTCACGCTGGTGTCGTTGGCCATGCCACGCAGCTCTCAGGAGGAGCCCAGCTACTCGATGCTGTCGGCCACGGCTTCCAAGAGACGATCGTAGCAATCCGTCCATCGAGGCTGCACCTTGTTGGCGTAGTAGTTTCGGAATGGCTTTGGAGGAGCGGCGATGTAGGTGTGCATTGACACAGACGTTCCGCCCTCGACCTCGGCAAAACGAAACCTGGTTACAAAGCCCTTATTTCCTTTGTGGTCCCAATCGAAGCTCCGAGGCGCATCGACCCGAGTCACCGTCGCTTTGAGCTTTCGACGAAACAGCTCCGCGAGGTAGACGACCTGGAAGCGCTCCTCGCCGTCCGCCGTCTCCTGGAAGGCCCACTTCCGCATACAGGTGGACGGCGCAATGGGGGCGATGGCTCTGGGGTCCAGCATCTGCTCGAACACCCGTTCGACCGGCGCACGAATGACCCGAGTCGCGACGATGTCGCTGCTGTCATCGACAGCAGGGTCTTGGGCCAAGGCCACGATGACAAGAGAGAGGGTAAGCATGGCCCGCGCCTATTCCGCTAGCCCGGCGGCGGGAAGGGCTTCGGCCAGAGCATCCATCGCGCGCACCGCCCGGGCGTAGCTCGCCGAACGAGCCTGGTGCTGCCTCACGGACGGCAGCGACTCCAGTCCCCCCCAAGCCTCTTCTCCATCGGAGGCCCACGCCGCACCCGCCGCTCGCAGACCCCGGATGACCCCTGGCGTTCCTGCGAGCAGATCGCGTGCTTGACCCCACATATCCAAGGCTTGTGGAGGGCTCGGCCGCCACAGCGGGGCATCCCCCAAGACGGTCTCGATGCGCTGTCGCACGCGCTCCGCCCCCGAAGATAAGGACTCAAAGAACACGTGCAACGCCGCATCTTTGAACACCAACTCCCCCGCCTTCACCCGGGACACCACACCTCGATGGGCCGAAGCGACCTCTGCACGCCACGCCAGCACCGCGTCCTCGGAGACCCTGTGCAGGTCGAGGTGAGTCGAAGGGGCGAGATGAGCCAGGGCGGACACGCCCGAATGCGTCGCGGCTCGCATGGAGCCTATGACCCGCGGCGCTCGGCTCGGCTGGGGCTCCGCCAAGGCCATCACCAAGCTCTGCGCCTGGGATGAGGCCCCGACCCAAGACGGCTGTCGGCGAGCCAGCAGGGCCGTCAGCCGATTGAGGATCGACTCGTGCTCAGACGCGTCCACAAGGTCCAATCGGGAGACCACCACCACAAGACCCACCCACTCCGGCACCGAACGGTCCAACACCCGTCGCTCCAAGGCCGTCGCTGGCTGCAAGCCGTCCACCACCCAGCACACCCCGTGTACGGATGGCAGGTGCGTCTCGATGAATTCCATGCCATCAAACTCATCTTCAACGCCGGGGCCATCTAGGAGTCGCAGCTCGCCATCGCCCAGAAGGTCGGACTCTTGCGTCACCCCGCCTAGGCCCACCGGGGCCTGGGTCTGGAGAAGTGCGTTCGCAAGGTGGGTCTTCCCCACACCCTGGCGCCCAAACAGGAGCCAAGTGGCCGGGGGGGCCCGCCGGGAAACCCAGGCGCGCTCCAGGTCTTGCACCGAGACCCACGGACCCGCCGCGTCGATGGCCTCGGCGACCACAGACCTGTTCAAGGACCAGCCCATGCGGACAATTGCTGAACCCCGAGCTCAACTTTAGCCAGGCTCTCGATCCACTGGGCCTCACGGGAAGCGGCGTCTCGCGCCGCCTCATCACGGGCGACGATGGTCTGCTCCAAGACGGCGTGGAGGTCTGTCGCTTCTCCGCGAGCGGCGCCGACCAACCCATCGCGGATCGGCCCTAGGCCTTCTGCGACGCGCTCTTGCACCTGATCCCGTACCTCATCGGCCTGTGCCACGAGCTTGCCGCGCAGGTTCTGAGCCACTTGGCGCCGCATGCGCCGGAGCTGGCCGCCCCCCGTCAACACCAGCAGCGCCGCGTCAGACACGGCATATAAGGCCAAACCTGCCCAGCCCACCGGGCCGAGCAACACGCCGACCGCGAAGATCGCGAGCCGGACGGCCAGGCGACTCGCCGCGCCTTTGAGGGCCCCGGAGTACCCCTGCGTCCAACCGGCAGCCATGGTCCCGGGCGACAACAGCACCGCCCCAAGTGCCACAGCAAACCATCGCTCTACCGGGTCTGGCTCCTCACCCAGCGCTTGGGTGAGCGGCACCTGCACGGACTCGCCCGCGAAGTCCGTCACAATGCCGCGAGCCAGATCGTCGAAGTCTCGGGCCTGGCCTGCGAGCTCGATCCGCAGGCCATCCAGGGCGGTCTCCATCTGGGTCTGGAGGCTTGCCTGCCACTTGGCAATACAGTCGTCCAACCAGGCTTCTAGCGCCGTCTGCATCGCGCGCTCGACCTTCTCGCGCCCCCGCGGAGTCAGCAGATCCAGACCTGCGACCGAGCCCAAGTCAAAGCCACCGATGGCCGTCTCCAACTCGTCCTCAGCACGCGCCAAGGCATCACGCAGACTCTGCCACGTACGCACCTTTTGCCGGTCGACGAACGCATCAACGGTGTCCGCTACCCGATCGGCGATCTGGTCCAGCTCCGCGAAGCGCGGAGCCAGCGCCTGCTGCCGAGCGCGGAGCTCTTCGACACTCGCTGCCGCTGTCGCTCGGTCGAGAGCCGCCTGGCGGCCCAGACTGTCCGCCGCGCGACGGGCTTGATGCAATAAGTTCAGCATCTGAGCGCGGCCGCGCTCATCGACCAAGAACCGCTCCAGACTCTCCTCGAACGCCACCAATCCAGTCTGGCTGAGGGCGTGAACGTCCACTTCGGCCCGGCGGGACCCAAGGCCGCGGTCCCACCGGGCGTGGAGCCCACCTCGGGCATTAACAGGGAAAAACCGTTCATCGAGCCGGTCGACCCCATCGACGAGGCACAGAGGGCCCAGGGTCTCTCGAGCCCTAGCGTGCACATCCCGCAGATCTCGCTCGGGCGCGTCGGACAGGGCGTCGAGCAGGTCCACCATCGTCACTGGAAAGAAGAGATTTGTTAGGCCCAATGGGAGTAATTCGCGACGGACGGTGCGGCGCTCCAGATCGGTCAAGAAGCGAGTCGCGTTGAGCACGAAGATCACCGCATCCGCCTCGGGCAAGCTCGCCAAGGTGCGCTGCGTTCGGGCCTCATCATCGTCCAAGCCGGGTGTGTCGATGAGCACGACGCCATCGCGCAGCAGCGGGAGCGGCCACGAAACCACGGCCCGATCAACCCGTCCAAAGCGGTCTTTGGCTTCCGCGCCCGCATCGTCCAGCGAGGCCGTCTCCAGCTGGTAGCGCTCGATGAACACCTCCGGCGTCAACGTCTCCGAGGTCCCATCGAGGAAGCGAACCTCGACGCTCGGGACCTCGCCGAAGACCAGCTCGGTGAGAATGGCCGTGCACGGATTCACCTTGACCGGCAGGACGGGCTGACCCAGCAATGCGTTGAGAAGCGTGCTCTTCCCCGAGGAAAAGCAGCCCACCAGCAATACGACGAAACGACCGGCGCGCGCACGGGCCGCCGTCCCGCGTAGATGTTCGACCAAGCCGGCTTCCCCGCCTGCCCCCTGAGCGGTGGTGGCCAGGCCATCGAGCACATCGGCGGCCTCGGCCCGACGTAGGGCAAATCGATGGAGTGCGGACTCTGAGGTCATGGTTGGGGCTCCGGCAAGCCCACGTCACGTACCTGGTCCGTGAAGCGCTTCAACCCGTGCTTCGCATCTTCGAGCCGGGCCTGGTGCAGACGAAGGCGCGCGTGCAACCCCGCTCGCGCCTCGGCCCGATCGGTCTCCATCTTGGCCGCGCGAGACTCACCGAGCGTGCTCAGCTGATCCTCGAACCGCTGGAGCTGCTCTCCGAGTACGCGATCTGCGTCCAGGCCCAGCTGCCGCACCGCGTCCACCGCCCTCTCTTGAAGGCGTTCGCGCCTGGGTCCAGCCCCGTCCCGGTCCAACATCGACCAAGCCACCCCGCCCGACGCCGCGATCAACGCCGGAATCCAGAGCTGAAACGCCACGAGTACAAGGCCGCCGCCAACGCCAGCTGTCAGGCCCAAAGCGCGCCGCCAACGCCCCTCACTGGGGATTGGCGCTGGGTGCACGGCAGGTAGCAGTAGGTCGGCGTGGGCCAAGGCCTCGTCGGCCACACGTACATGCGCGAGGTCGGCCTGAACCTGAACACGCCAAGACGCCAGCCGATCTCGGAGCCACCCTTGAACCACATGTTCCAGCCAGTGAGGCAGCACCCGCCTCGCGGTCTCCACATCTGCCAGAGACCCGATCTGGTCCGGTACGTCCGCCTCGATCTCCCGCAGGAACTCTCTCAGGTCCATCCGGAGTTCTTCGGTCCGCCGGCGGAGCACGCCCAAGGTGTGAGCTGCGGCGCGGGTGCCGGCCTCTCGGGCCCGGTCTAGCGCCTCGTCTTCGCTCGCCAAGGAGGCTTCCAGCAGGGCCACCTGCTCGACCTCGTGGACGATCCCCGCCTCGAGTCCCCGGTGCGCCGAGTCCAACAGGATGCGAGCCACGTGGTGGTGGCGCTGACGGGTGAGGTGTTCTTGATCGACGCGAACAACGTCGAAGAAGGTCTGCAGCTCCGCGTCTCCCTGAACACAGACCCGCCAGCCATCCGGAGCCTGCGCGGCGACTCGCTCGCGCACGCTCTGAAGCTCGGCGGCAGCATCGTCGCTCATCCGCTCCAGCACGTGGGTGTCGACGATCAGGATCAGGC
Source organism: Myxococcota bacterium (assembly GCA_045106515.1). Taxonomy (GTDB): domain Bacteria; phylum Myxococcota_A; class UBA796; order UBA796; genus REDI01. Next base: position 1,456 of record JBGCER010000299.1, on the reverse strand, counting down.
CGCGTTCCATTCCCGTGGCCCCGGCGATCTGGCGAAGGGCGGTGCGCTCCCGAGCCCCGAGGGGCTGCGACGCCGCCGTCGCCCACACCACCGTGTGTACGCCCAAGAGCGCGTCCCGAACCATCGGGGGCGCGTCGCCCGAGTCTTCATCGGGATCAAAGCCGAGAGCCGCCATACCGACGCCGGTTCCCGCCGTGCTCAAGTGCTCCACCGCACGGACCGCCGCAGACGCCGTCAACGCAGCAACACCGACCCGAGGCCCAGAGGCCAGCTCCCTACAAGTACGCCTCCAAACCAGGATCGCGCTCGGATCTTCAGCATGTTTCAACGCGGTATCAACCGAGGATTGCAAGGCCATCACGCCCCCACTGCGATGAGCGCGCGCGTCTCTCGATCGAGGGCTTCATCATCCAGAAGATCGACGCCCTCGGCCACTGTGCCACCCAGCCGCGCGAAGGTCTCCGAGCGAGCCCAGAGGGACAAGGCACCCAATCGCTTGTGCAGCCACGGCCGATCAGACAGCAGCTCAGTCCAACGGCCAGGTCCTCGATCCTTGGCGGCTCGATTGCCGTTGAGGTAGTCGTCCACGCTCACGTCCGGGGTGGTGCCGAGAGCACAGCGGAGAAGCGCTCGGCGACTCGCCTCCAGGTCATCGGCGACCAACAAACCAGCGCGGTCCGCGGTGAGCTCCGCGAGACGATGCCACCGAGACAGCGCGACGCGAAGCCCCAACGATACAGGCGCAAGCACGACCTCTAGCGTGGGTCCCACCGCTCTTCGGGCGAGCTTGCGGACGCCATTGTGATCCACAACCAGCGCGTAGAGGCTTCGACCGGTCACCTGCTGGGCCGCCATATGTCCGACCTGACGACCGACCATGAACTGGAGCTCCCCCTCGCTCGCCGGCTTGACGAAGAAGCTGGACAGCAAGAGAAAGGCGCGGCCGTCGGTGCCGTAGGTGCCTTGGACCGGCATAGCCACCCGTGCGACGAGCGCGGGAGGCAAGGCGACCTCCAGCCGCCGGCTGGCGTCCATGACCGCCCGATACACCTCGGGCATGGCCCGTGGACCGACATACACCCCCTCTTCCAGCCACTCCGCCCGTTGAAGGGCCACCACCGTGTCCAGCATCTCTTCCAAGCGCGTCACCACGGCTTCGGGGAGCGCGGGCATACTGGAACCTCCGACCGCAAAGTCCACATTGGCGGCGGCGTCTCGGGACGACCAGGTCTCGGCAAAGTCCGCCAGCGAAGGATAGGGCGCGGTGTGCATGAAACTCCAAGGTGGGCGTCTGTCGGACTATGTACGCACGAAAGGCGCCGCGTCTTGCACCTCGTCGCTCTAGAATCCTCACTCGGCCCGTCCGGTCGTGGCCGTGTGTGCCCAAGGAGGCCGGTTGACACTACCCAGAGCCAGTCTGCTCTTCCTGTGCACCTGCGCCATGAGTTGCGCCCGC
>JBGCER010000298.1:0-2763 GCA_045106515.1 Myxococcota bacterium | reverse complement strand
CCCACGATCACGCCCCAAATCATCGCAAAGACGAAGCCGCGGATCACGTCGCCGCCCAGAACGAAGAGGGCAATGAGGGCGAGCAGGGTTGTGACCGAGGTCATGAACGTGCGGCTGAGAGTCTCGTTGATCGAGATATTGAGCACGTCTTTGAGCTCTTTGGTTTTGTATTTGCGTAGGTTTTCGCGGACGCGGTCGAAGACGACCACGGTGTCATTGAGCGAGTAGCCGACGATGGTGAGCAGCGCGCCGACGATGGCCAGGTTGATCTCGAGCCCGATGAGCACGAACACACCAGCGGTGAGCGACACATCGTGAAGCAAGGCCAAGACCGCACCGGGCGCGAAGCCGATGTCGAAGCGGAAGGCGATGTAGACCAAGACTAAGCACAACGTGATGACGATGGCGATGAGCCCTTGGTTCGCAAGGTCGCCACCGACCTTCGGACCGACGGAGTCCGTGGCCAAGGTGACGATGGGCGCGTCGAAGTCATCAGCCAGCTCTTTGAGCAACCGCTCAGCCACACCGGGCAAGCGAACGCTAATCTGGTCGACCTCTTTGCTCTCTGCGACGGTGGCGCCATCGATGCCCTTGAGCAATTCAGTCACTTCGGGAACCGAGGGCGGGCTTCCGCTCGTGAACGGGATCTCCATCCGGGTTCCCACTTCGGCCTGGGCCGTAGCAACACCCAGAGCATCAGCGCCATACTTCGCCCGGAGGATCTCCATCACCTCGTCTTGCAGCGGTTCTGAGCCCGCCGTCGTGTCCTTGATGCGGATCTGGTATTCCTGATCTTCAGGCACGCCAACGCGCTGTACAACAGCATCGTCGAGGCCCATCTCCTTGAGCGCATCGCGGATCTCATCCACCTCGACAGGATCGCCTTCGAGCTGGTTGATCACACCGGTTTCGATGCCCCGAACGACCTCCTTCTCTGCGTTGAACTTCAGATGGATTTCGGTTCCACCTTCGAAGTCGATGCCCCAGACAGGAGCTGGGCCGCCTAACAAGGGGCCACTCAAGAAAAAGAGGAACCAGCTCGCCAGCACCAGCACCCCGCTGATGAATGCGAAGATCCATCGGGGGCGGACGAAGTCGATCTGAAGATTATCGAGCTTGTTCTTGATCCAGTTCATGACGACCTCAGAGCCGCAGCCGCGCGGTCGCACGCCGGGTGACAATCTCGAGCAGGGAGCGCGTGACGAAGAGCGCGGTGAGCAACGTGGTGGCGATGCCCATGAGCAGAGTGACCGCGAAGCCCTGGATGGTCACGTCCCCGTAGGAGAACAGGACCACGCCAGCGATGGCGGTGGTGATGTTGGCGTCGAGGACCGCCACAGCAGCCTTCTTGAAGCCCGCCTCAACCGCCTTTCGGGCGTGCTGTCCCATCTTGAGCTCCTCTCGGATTCGCTCATAGATGATGATGTTGGCGTCGACGGCCATACCGATCGTCAGCGCGATGCCGGCGATGCCAGGCAGCGTAAGCGTCCATCCGAACAGGGACAGACCCGCGAGCATCAGCAAGATGTTGAGCACCAAGGCCACATTCGCAAGGATTCCAGCCTTGCCGTACCACAGCGCCATGAAGATCAGCACGACGCCGCCTGCGAGCACCGTGGCGATGCCGCCTGCCTGAATGGCTGCAGCACCCAACGAGGGTCCGATCTGCCGCACAGAGCCAACTTGGACCGGCGCGTTGAGCGAGCCGGTTCGGAGCACGACCGCCAAGGCTTTGGCCTCGGCTTGGGCTTCCATGCTCTGGCCCATGGTGATCTGGGCGCGACCGCCACAGATGCGCTCGTTGATGGAGGGAGCGGACTGGACTTCGCCATCGAGGATGATCGCGAACCGGTCGTCCACGTGGACCGTCGTGAAGTCGCAGAACGTGGTGGTGCCAGCGGGCTTGAACTCAAGACTGACGTTGGGGCGTTGCGTCTGTGGGTCGAAGCCGATGTCAGCGCCATTGACGTCTTGGCCGGTGATGACCACTTGCTTGACCACCACGAGGGCCGGGGTGCGGCGCGCTCGCTGGGGGAGGCCAGCCTCGTTCAACTCGACCGTATACTCGAAGCGAAACTCCCGGTCCAAAGGCAACATGCCCTCTTCATGGAGGTAGTCGTTGAGCAGCTCGTCATTGTAGAAGGCCGCCGGCTCCAGGGCCTCGCGAGCCGCGGTGTAGATGGGCGGAACATCGGCGCGTCGGAAGTCTGGGTCGACGAGCTTGAACTCGAGCACCGCGGTCTTGCCGATAGCGGCCGTCGCCGTCTTGGTGTCAGAGAAGCCTGGTAGCTGCACGCTGATCCGGCCGGCGCCCTTTCGAACGACAACGGGGTCGCGGACCTTGGTCTCCGCGACCCGCTTGCGCAACACGTCGAGCACCTGGGTGATGGCCTGGCCTCGGATTTCGTCTCCGCGAGCGCCGGTCATGGCGAACTGATGCCAGCTCTTGCCGTCTTCGACGAGGGTAGAGCTGTACTCGTAGTCGCCGCCCATAGACGTGCCGAAGAAGCCTTGTAGAGCGTCCGCTCCGTCTGGGGAGTTGACCTCGATGGTGGGGTCGTACCGGTTCCGACGCACCCCTTCGATGGTGAGGCCCTTCTCTTCGGCGCGATCACCAAGGTAGGTGATGTCACGGTTCGCCTGGGAGAGCAGCGCCTCTTCTAGACCGACCTGCACCGTCATGTCGATGCCGGACTGAAGCTCGAGACCCAGGGGCATACGGGTGCCGGGCAGGCTCGCGAGCAACCAATCCGGCAGGCCGCG
>JBGCER010000297.1:0-10296 GCA_045106515.1 Myxococcota bacterium | reverse complement strand
CGCATCGAGCTGCTGGGCGCCCTCGCCGACGCCGCCCCCGGCGAGCTCGGTCTGGCCATACTCGGTCTGTCCGGGGCCGATGCCATCGATGCCGCCGTCAAGACCGCCGTGCTCGCCACGGGCCGGACAGGGGTGCTCACCTTTACCGGCGGGTACCACGGCCTCTCGCTCGGCACCACGGGACTCCAGGCGTACAAACCAGCTTTTGCAGCGCCCTTCAAGGGAATTCTACACCCGGACGTGCGGCACCTGCCCTATGGTTGCCCCATCGAGAAGGTGCGGGCCGAGCTGGGCGATGTGGGCCTTGTGCTCGTCGAACCGGTCCAGGCCAGGGGCGGGTGTCGAGCCCCCCCCGAAGGCTGGCTGGCTGAGCTCACCAAAGCCGCGCGGAGCGCTGGCGCCGTGGTGGCGTTCGATGAGGTCTACGCCGGCTTTGGCCGCACCGGCACCAATTTTGCCTGCGAGCACGACGGGGTCACCCCCGACCTGATGTGTGTGGGAAAGGCGCTCGGTGGCGGCTTTCCGCTGTCCGCGTGCCTAGGCACCCCCGCCGTCATGGCTGCGTGGGGCGCCTCTGCCGGCGAAGCGCTGCACACCCAAACCTTCTTGGGCCACCCCGTGGGCTGTGCGGCCGGACTCGTCACGCTCCGTCGCCTGTCTCAGACCCGCGAGGCCTGCGCCGCCCTCGGTCGCACCCTGCGCGCGGGGCTCCACGAACGAGGCCTGTCGACGCGGGGTCGCGGGCTGCTCCTGGGGGTCGAGCTCGGCTCGGACAGCCTGCGAGTGAGCCGCGAGCTGCTGCAGAAGGGATTCATCGCCCTGCCCGCAGGCATGAACGCCGAAGTGCTCTCCCTCACGCCTCCGTGCACCCTCAACCCAGCCCAAGTCGCGGCGTTCTTCGACGCCCTAGACGCCATCCTCGCGGAGCGCCCCTGATGGTGCACACAGACCCTTGGACCGGCCCCGCTCGGGAGCTCGCAGACCGCATCGTCGCGTTCATCGACAGCAGCCTCGATGCCTCACCGACGGAGCGATTCGAGGATCTGGCTCTGGCGATTCATGCCTACCAGGCTGAACATTGCCCTGTAGTCGCCCGACTCACCGAGCCCCCAGTCCAGAGCTGGCTGCAGATCCCAGCCGTGCCCGTAGACGTGTTTAAGCAGCTCCCGGTCGGCACCGTGAGTCCCGAAGACGCGAGCGCGACCTTCCTCACCAGCGGTACAACCGGCGGTGGCCGCGGCACCCATCGACTCCGGTCCACGGCGCTGTACGAACACGGCGCCCTGCGTTGGGCCCAGCGATGCGTGGGAGCTTGGCCGGCTCGCAGCGCGAACCTGCTGCTCGATCCGGCGCGGCACCCCGAGTCGAGCCTGAGCCATATGGTCCGCCTCTTCGCCGATGACGCGTCCTGGCACCTGACGTCGAAAGGCGTGCGCGCGGATAGCCTGCGCGATGCCCTGGGTGACCGGCCGGCGTTCATCGGAGCCACAGCCTTCGCCCTTGCGGAATGGCTTGAGCACCACACCCCCGAGGCCCTGCCGGACGGGTGCGTATTAATGGTGACAGGCGGGTTTAAGGGGAGGGTTCACCGACTCGATGCAACGGATCTCTACCAAGCTGCAGCCCAGGTCCTGCGCCCCCAAAAGCTCGTTACCGAATACGGAATGACCGAACTCTCAAGCCAGCTATGGGCCAAACCGGGTGAGGCGTACCGACCTCCGCCCTGGCTTCGGGTTGTGGCCATCGATCCGCTCACCGGTGAGCCCCGCCCCGCGGGACAAGCGGGCCAGCTGAGGCTGTACGACCTGTGCAACCTGGACGGCAGCGTCGCCATCGAGACGATGGATGAGGGCATCGTCACGGAAGAGGGTACACTCTGGCTGAATGGCCGACTCACGGACGCGCCGGCGCGCGGCTGCTCACTGACCGTCGAAGAGGCCTGGCTGGCCCGTAGGAGCACACCGTGAGGACGCGATGGTCCCAAGTTGCGGCGTGGAGAGACCGGATCGAAACGGCGGACTTCTCCGCAGCTCACACGCCCCTGAGCCCCGAGGGCCTCGCCGCGGCCGTACAGGCCACCGTGCACACCCTCAACGACCGGTCCTTGCAGGCCGTCGCCGCCCAACCCGGCAGCGCCTACGGGCGCGCCGTCGTGGTCAGCACGGAGACGGTCCCTACAGCCGCCATCGAGTGGATCGCCCTGCTGCTCGGCCGCGGCAGCGAAGTGGTGTGGAAGCACCCAGCGGCTCAGCCGGGCCTCGCACCGGCTCTGCAGGCTCTCGCCCAGGACCTTCCCCTGCACCTGTCGGATGACCGGTCTATTGTTGAGCAGGCCAACGCCGTGATCGTGATGGGCAGCGACGACACCATCCGCGCAGTACGGGCCGCAGCCGCCCCCTCCGCGGTGGTGCACGCCCACGGACACGCCTGGTCCTGCGCCTGGATCACCGGAGCCCCGCTTCCCCACGACGCAGTCCTTCCCGAGGGCTTCACAGATCCATGGTCCCGCGTGGTGGCTGACGCCGCCCTCTTCGATGGGCGCGGCTGCCTCTCCCCCGTGGTGGTGTTCACCTCAGCGCCCCAAGACGAAGCTCTCGATCGACTGGCTGAAGCGGCGGAACGCGCCCAACAATTGTGGCCAATTGGTGACGTTCATCCTGGTGAATCCGCTATGATCCGAGCGCGACGCGCCATGGCGCGGGTCGTGGGTGACAAGCGAAACGGCGCCGGATGGAGCGTGCACGGCCTGACGTTGGACCACGTGGTGCCCACCGGCCTGCCTCGCTCGATTTCGGTCGTCCACAGCCCCACCGCCGAGCAAGCGGCCCGAACGGCATCCCAGTGGGGCGCGGCCCTCTCTACGGTGGGCACCGATGATCCAAGCAGCGCCCCGGTGTGGCACCGAGCCGGCGCGACCCGGGTCTGTGCCGCGGGTCGCATGCAGAGACCGCCCCTCGACCGCATCCACGACGGCGTTCGGTGGGTGACCCAGACGTACCGAGCCCTGAGCGTCGAAGGCCTCAGCGAGATCGCCGAGGCCTAAGAATGCGCGGTTCAGTCGTCACCGGGCGTGCACCCGACGACGCCTAGCTGTGCTGGGACCGAAACAAGGGGTCGCGGATATTGCTCTGCTCGCGCAGGCGATTCAGCGCTTCCCGCTCGATCTGACGAACCCGCTCGCGCGAGAGTCCCATTTCCTTGCCGACTTCGGACAAGGTGCGGAACTCGCCATCTTCCAGACCATAGCGACGCGTGAGCACGAAGCGTTGACGCTCCGAGAGCACGGTCTTGAACGCCTGGTGCATGCGCAGGAGCTCTTGGGTCTGAATGGCTTCGCCATCGGGCTGGACGGCGTCGTCATCCGACAAGAAGCGCTCCAGCGGACGGGGCCGAGGGCCATCGTCAACCGGCTGCTCCAAGCTGATGGTGTTGCCCTGAGACAACAGCAGCTCGGCGCGTTCTTTGTCGATGCCGACTTCTTGGGCCAGGTCCGCGATGGTGTACGGCAAGCCAGCGGCGTCGAAACGCTTGATGGCCTTTCGCAAATTTCGCGTCTGCTCCACCGCGCAACCAGGGAGCCGAACCGGCCGACCGGTGTGGTCGATGGCTCGGGTCATCTGGGCACGCACCCACCAACGGGCGTAGGTGCTGAAGCGGATGCCACGGTCAGGATCGAAGCGTTTGGCCGCGCGAAGGAGGCCAATGTAGCCCTCCTGCACGAGGTCTTCTTCGTCCATAAAAGGGCCCGCCAATTTACGCGCTTCGCCGTGCGCAATGCGTCGACCACTCATAGCGAGCTTCCACCGAAGATTTTCGGCAGCAGCCCAAGCGGTCTTGGCATCGCGCGCGAGCTGACGAAGACCGTGGTCTTCGCGGGACGCCTTCCAGACTGCCTCAACGGCAGACTCCAGCCTGTCTACAGCGCCCGCACGGGTGCGCTCCGCCCGCTCGGGGCGTTTAGACAGGATGTCTTCGGCGTGCTCAAGACCGCGAACGGCCTCCCGCGCACGGTTTTCAGCACGACGAATGTCACGAGCGATATCCTTCTCCTGCTCAGCAGTGAGGCGCTCGGACACCTTTCGGCGGGTATCGGAAGAATGGGAGGTCAGCATGAAGCCGGCTCCAGGGGAGGTCATCTGCATGAGCAGGGTTGTGGAACGTGTTCAGCCGCCATCATAGGATCGGATCCTGGCGAATCAACCCAAGAGGTGGCACGTACATAGGACAAGGACGGTCCGTGACAGCAAGAGGCCCCAACGCGTCCACAAGGCTGGGAGGGTTGGAACGGGAGGTCTCGCGTGCTGAACAAGAAGAGTAGTAAGCCATCGAGAGGCAACCTATGTGTGGGTGGTGACGAGTTCTGACATCCGCGTGACCGGACCGGATCGCAGACCAACGGGGCGCAGGCCGTCGTAGAGTTAGCTAAGGTGCACACAGGTGTGCCTTTGGGCATGCCGCCATCGACACTGTGACCAACCGGAGCCTTCCATGACACTCTCTGTCATCGCGCGGCGGATGCTCGCCGCAGCGCCCCTGATCGCCCTGGCGTGTTCTGGCGACGCCGTCGATCCCGACCCCGACCCCGAAGACACCGCCGATCTTGATGAATGCGCCGAGGACAACGAGTGCGGCATCAACCAGATCTGCGAAGACGACGCGTGCATCACCGGCGACCGAGACGACACCTTCGACGGCGCGCGGACGGCTTACCTTGTGCAGGACGAAGACGATCCCAACGTCTCCACCGGCCTCATCCACGCCCCCGGCGACGTCGACCACTTCGTCTACACCGCCAGCGAGCCCCAGTGGCTGCGGGTGTGGACCCAGTCCAATGAGAACGCCCCAGAGGCCCTGAACACCGTGGTCAGCGTCTTCCGTGACAACGGCGCGCTCCATCACTTCATGGACGAGACCGGCACTGGCTCCCTCAGCGTCTACGACACCCGCATGCAGGTCTACCTGCCTGAAGCGGGCACCTGGTACTTCCGGGTCGAGGACATCTCCACCTTCTCTGGCGAGGGTGAGCCACGAGGAGATCAGAGTTGGGAATACCGATTTGGCATTGAGTCATGGGGCAGCATCTCCGAGGAGCCCGACTCCGTCGACGACACCTCCATCCGCTTCCTGATGTCCAACGGCACCACCATCTACCCCTGGGGTGTGCTCATCGATGAAGACGGCGACGTGGACTACACCACCGCCGCCATGCCTCACACCGACGCGCCTTTCGAGATCTGGGCCCCCACCGACATCCCGGGCAGCACCCTAGATGCGCGCGTGGAAGTGCGAGACGCAGAGGGCACCCTGGTCCTGCGCAAAGACAGCATCGGAGACACCGGATACGCCAGCTACTTCCAAGGCTATAAGACGACTTGGGACGTGCGCGTCAGCGCCGTCGATGGCAAGGGCGGGCCCAATGCGTGGACGGTCCTTTACCTGCGCACCCGGGCCGAAGGCTACGGCAACCCGCGTGAGGTCGAACCCAACAATGCCGCCGCAGAAGCGAACATCGTAGAGCAGGAGCGCTACACCAACAATGGCGTCACCTCGGACCGAGGCTTCTTGCAGGGCATCCTTTCGGAGCCCGGAGACGAAGACCGCTACAGCATCAGCGTCGTCGACGGCGGCGGGATCCGAATGGTGTGCAGCAGCTCATCCTACGGCTCGTTGGGCGACGTGAACGTCGAGGTGTACGACGCCGAAGGCGCATCGCTCGGCGTGTTCGAAGACGGCGACGACTCCGCCCCTGACGTCACGCTCACGGACCTCAGCGCCGGCGTGCACCAGCTGCGGTTCTTCGAAGCGGACGGGGCGGGTGACCCGTCCATCTACTACCGCTGCGGCGTGTCGGCGAACCGGCCGTAGAGCCGGGCAAACGCCTACGAGGCCCGCGCCAAACCACTTGCCAGGGCGTCGAGTCCGTCTCGGTACGCGCTCTCCGGCAGCGTGCGAAGCGCTTGCTGGGCCGCCCATGACGACTGGGCCATCGCCTCTCGCGTGGCGGACAAACCGCCTGCACCGCGCACAACTCGTGAGAGTTCAGATGCGCCACGCCCATTGGATACGAGCTCGTTCCACAAGCCCACAATGCGCTCATCGCGCTCCGCGGCCGAGGACACGGCCAAGACCGGACGGCCATTGGTCGCCCGATCCCGGAGCCAGAGCGCCGCAGAGTCGCTGTCGAGGGCGGCATGATCTTCGGCCAGGGTCCACAGCCGACCCAGGTGCCGCCCATACCGACCCAGAGACGCCACCGTGGCGGCATCGGCGGTCGCGACGTGAGCGCCGGCCCGACAACAGAAGGTCAGCAGCGCCCCATGGTGCACATCCGCGTGGTGTATCGCCTCGCGGGTGGCGGCCAAAACTCCGGATTCGGACAGCTCTTGCGCCAGGTTCTGGCCGTCGGAAAAGGCCCGCAGCGTATCCACCGCTTCGCCCATGATGTCCGGGGGGCTCACGTGGCGCACGAGTTCGAGGGCCCGAAGCGTAAAGTGGCTTCCACCCATGCGTTTCAGCACACGCCGCGCGACGCGACGACGCCGGCCACCCGGCTGACCGAGCGTGAGGTCGTGCATGGTCAAGGCGAGGTGCAGGAGCTCCGCCGCGTGCTGGAGCTCAGGGTCGACGTTGGCCGCCCCCGCAGCCCGAGCAGACAGCGCCACCAGGACCGGACGAATGCGCAGCCGGTCGGGGCCGAGCAGATCGTGTAGGTCTTCTGCCTTCACACGGCCGATGAGGTGTCCGAGCGCTTCGTCGGACGCCATGTCATCGCCGACGAGGTCGCCGAGCGGTCGGCGGTCTGCACCACCGAGCGTCCCGACACGCTCCAGCGCTCGAGTCCACAGACTCATCGACCCTCCGAGACCCCTATCTACGCCCCGAACGCGTTCTCGACAACGATAAACCGCTGCGTCGCGCCAAGTCAGTGCACATCAGGCGAGCCATCTACGCCGGCATGCACCACATCGCCCATCCACACCATCGCGCCCGAGTCGCGCAAGGCCATCGACTCCGGAGGGTGCGTCGACGGACCCAGCACCAGGGCCCAACGGACGATCCCCTCGGTGGCACCCGGCCAGACCCGGTTCGCCTTGGACTCCACGGACAGCTCGAGGCACTTCCCGCGGCGGGTGATCCCGATGGGAACCTCCACGGGGCTCCAATCGCCCGGTCCCGCGGACCACACGGTTGCGGGCATCACTCTGGGCATCTTGCAGTCGATTTTAGGACAGACCAACGCCAAGAATCGTGGGGGCATGTGGTCGCGTAGCACCGGAACCACGGGCTTCATTCCAGCGTCTCCGAACCCAGGATCGGGGCGCACCTCTAGGCGTAGGCTGCCCTTGTCCAAGTCGCACGCCCGCACCGGCGCCTGGGTGTCGGCCCCTGTCTTTTCGGGCGCGGCCCCATCGTCCGGGGGGTGTGCCAGGGAGGACGCCTCGTCGGTGTTGACGCGCTCGGCCTCGCGGGCCGCCTTGTTGGTTTGCTGCTGCCAAATCCACAGGCCCACAGCGCCCAAGATCACCAAACCCACGCCGCCGGCAAACGCGCGTTGACTCATGTTAGCTCCTGGGCCGTTAGCGGCAAAGCCCAGCTTAACCGAAGTAATTGCTCCCTCGCGGCCGGGGTGGTCAGGCGTCGGGCCACCGCACGAAAGATCGGCTCCACGTCGGGGCCGTGCCAGGCCGCCACCCACGCCACAACATCGGCCGTGACGCCGCCGTGCAAGGCCATCTCCAGCGCTGAGAGCAAGGACTCCCGCGGAGCCTTGTCGTAGAGCGCCCGCAGGCTCGGGGCATCACCCAGCGCGGCCCGATGCACCACGGCCTTCCGATAACCATGCTCCATGGCAATATATGGGGCCCGTTCTGGCTCGTCCTCGGAGGCCAACATGAGCGCTGTCTGACCCGGCACCGACTCGGCCCCCGACAACCGCCAAATCCACGCCGCACCCGGGTGTCGCTCTCCGGCTTTACGAACGATCTCACCCAGAATGGACGGAGCGAGGTCGGCCAGGCGCCGGTAGAGGCCTGTGGGCGGCAGCACCGTCTCCAAGGCGTGAGCGGAACCGAGGGCAGCGCGCACCAAATCTGGGTGAGCCGGCGCGCGAGGGCCCGCCACCAGCTCTGCGCAGGCGACGGGATCCAAGGCCGCCAGGGATTGCACCAGCGCCTGAACCGAATCCCCCACGTGGAGCGCCTCGACCACGGCTGCCCGTAATAGATCGAGTTCAGCCCTGGGTTCTACCCCGCCCAAGTCGCCGTTTAGCCAGCTCTGACTCATCCGTACACCCCGCACTGCGGCAACACCGCTTCGAGAGCCAGACCTTCGAGGTCAGTGCCATCTGCCACGGCGATGAGCCAGTCCGGCACGGCGTCCAGCGCCAGCGCACCCGGTCGCTCCACCGGTGGCCCAGGAGGCGTCAGCATCGGGTGAGGTGGATGCAGCCATGGCAGGAGGACCCCTTCGCGGGACCCAAACAGCCGGGTGCAGCCGACCGCGGAGAGAGCCACGCCGTGCTCATCACGAGAGGCCAGCAGCAGCACCAGATCGTCGGCGAGAGCTTCCCCATCGAGCCGGGCCCAGAGGACCGACAGCACGCGGCGACGATCCCCACTCGCAGGACCTCCTCGCTGGAGGAGGCGCTCCAATGTGCGGCTCATGCGCCATCCGGCCTCGGGGCCTTGGGTGGTGCACACCGCCCCAGCCCAGGCCACCGACACCGTGTCTCCGCTCCAAGACCCGCGCACATGACCAACGAGCGGCCACGGCGGTAGCCCGCCAACCAAGGCGATATTCGGCGGTGGAATCGGTAGTTGCACACGAACCTCGGCGGTGATGTAGCCTCATCACCGATGTGCAGCATGCCCGACCTCAAGACTGAGGGGCCCCGTGCCGAAGCATCACCTTGTTGCACAGCGTGCCAACCCATGACGGCGTGCTAGATCCGCGACTTGGACGGAGAACTCGATGAGCGAATTGAGCAACCAGCACGAAGGCCCGGGCCTGCACCCCATGCACCTGGCACTGTTCATGGTGGGCGGGGCCTGTCTTGGCACGGGAATCATCTTGCTCTACTTCGCTTTCGGCTGGCCAGAAGGCCCATTGAATAGCGATTTTGCCCAGATTGGCTTCAATGGTCTGGACAACATCAGCATCATGCCAGGCGCCGAAATCTCGGTGGCGCTCATCGTCATCGGCATCGTCAGCATGGTGTTCGCCAACGCCACTGCTTGGCGCGAGACCGGCGGCTACTAGTCGTCGCTCACCGCGTCTGACTCCGGTGGGTCCCCCGCTGCGGCCGCGATGGCCCGCAGGTTGGCTTCCGCCGTCGAGCGATGCAGATACCGTGGCGCCCGCCATTCCACCTGGGGATGGTCATCGGTGTTGAGCCAACCGGCGCCACCCAGGGCCCGCACCTGCGCGGGCGTGAGCCGAGCGGGAACCGGCAGCCCGTCTGGGAGGCTCGGTGCCGCCACCAGCAAGACGTCGCTGCCAGCGATGGTCTCGAAGAGCCACGTGTCGCCAAACACGCCGACAAACGTCCGGACAAGGGCGCGGACTTCCTGCGGACCCAGCCCGTAGAGCTGGATCCACTGACAGAACACGCCACCCTCCCGGAGCCGAGCGCGAGCCGCCGTCCAGTATTCGTGGGTAAACAGGTTGCTGACGCCGCTGATCCAAGGATTGCTCGGCTCGCTGATAATCACGTCATAGAGGGGTCCATCGCGGAGCAAGACCGCCCGAGCATCATCCACGAGCAAGGTGGTGCGAGGGTCATCGAGCGGGGCTCCGTTTACATGATCGAAGAAGTGAGATGCCTCAACAATGGCAGGTTCAAGCTCAACGATCGTCATCTCTTTTACGCGAGGGTCTTCCAAGACGGCCCCCGCCGTCACGCCCGAAGCCAGGCCGACCACTAGCACCGAGGCAGGATCCGACGACGCGGTGACCGGCAGCACCCCCGACAACCGCTGGGTAGGCATGTCATCGCCCGTGCTGGCGTCGACCTTGCCATTGACCGACAGCCAGACGTTCCCCGTGCGGTCGGAGCGCCCGACAGCCACCGCGCCGGTCGGTCCGTGGTCATACATCAGCAGCGTCCACCCCTCATCGGCGAACGTGCGGATCGCCTGCACGTTGGGGTCGGCGAAATCCGAGATTCGTAGATGCACACCGACCGCGTAGAGCCGCGCATCCCAAGCGGGCACCAAGGCCGCCACCCCGATCGCAGCCAGGACTGGCCACGGCCGACGCAAGAACACCGAGCCGGCCAGAGCAGCGATGCCAGCAAAT
>JBGCER010000296.1:0-4203 GCA_045106515.1 Myxococcota bacterium | reverse complement strand
ATGAACGGGTCGGTGTGTTGACGCATCCGGTGTGGCTCGCCGCCCACGGCGACGCCTTCGAAGATGGGCCCAGCCTCGTGCACCGCGGAAAGTGGGTCCGGGAGCAGCTCTTCTGTGAGTCCGTCCCACCGCTAGAGCTGGTGACGGTCGAGGCCATGCTCGATGCATCCGACGGCACTCAGACCGCCCGCCAGCGCGTCGAGAGCAGCATCGAGACCAAGGACGAGTGCATGGGCTGTCACCAATACATGAACGACCTAGGAAAGCCCTTTGAAGCGTATAACCACGCGGGCCTTGTCCGGTTCGACGAGCACGGCTTCGCGCCGGACAGCAGCACGAGCCTGAGCAATGCCCCCGACCCGGCGCTCAACCGCAGCTACGCCGACACGGTCGACTTCATGACGGCCTTGAGCGATAGCGAGCACGTCAAACGGTGCTTTGTTCGCCAGACCTTCCGCTTCTTTGCAGGGCGGGACGAGACCCTGGAAGACGCCTGCGTCCTGTCGGACATGGAGGCGGCCTACGACGACAGCGGCGGTTCCTTCATCAGCCTCATCGAGACGCTCGCCACCCACGACGCCATGATGTACCGCAACAATGAGGAAGGCCAATGAACCGTCGTCACTTCCTCGCGGGTCTCGGCTCCGCCACGGGCGTCGCGCTGTTCGCCCCCTTCCTCCAGCGGGCCTGGGCCGATGGCCCCACGCCTCGCCGATTCGTCTTTGTCGTGGAGGGCAATGGCATCGAGTCCACCAACTTCATGACCCCAGCCACCCGGAGCGGCATCGCCGCCCAGCTTCGCTCAGACATAGGAAACAGAAGGTATTACCCACAATATTATGGGCACACCTCCCCCCTAGAGTTCAACGATGCGCTCTCGTCAGCCCCATCGCTCTCGCCCCTCAACGACGGAAGCGGCGTCAACCTGGACCCGCTCTCCGCGGTGGTCCTAGGGCTGTCGTCCAGGGTGACCGGCGGCGGCCACACCACGAACTTCGGAGCCTTGAGCTGCTCCCGGTCCACGCCCTCTCGCCCAGGAGGGCCCACCATCGACGCGGTCCTCGCAGCGGCGTCCGAGGTTCGAGGCACCACCCCCTTCGACGCCGTTCGGCTGGGTGTGCACAGCCGCAGCGCCGCCATGAACACCTCTACCTGCGCCTATGGGGTGGGTCGCGCCGCTCCCGTTCTCACCCAGCCGACCCAGGCCTTCGCCAACCTCTTTGGCGCCGTCGGAGACCCAGCGAGCCGAGCGGCCTTCGCACGTCGGGCCAACCTCATCGACTACGCGACCGCCGACGCAACAGCCGCCCTGTCCAGCTTCTCGGGCAACTCCACCGAACGGGCCAAGCTCGAGGCCTACCTGACCAGCCTAGAGACGGTGAGCATCCGTCAGCAACAGCTCACCGACCTCTCCCCCACCCTGGCTTCGGTGGCGCCGCCAAACCCTGCCAATAGCGACCTATACACATCTCTCGACCCGTTCGATCGCCTGCAAGCGCACTTCGACATGGTGCAGGCCGCGCTTCAGGGGGGCCTCACCAATGTAGCCGTGTTGGCGGCAGGCACAGGTGGCGGGTTCGACCTAGAATACCCCTCCCTGATCACCGGCGTTAGACGCCATGATTTGCACCACATGTACCCAAACATCGTCGATCCGGCAGTCGCGGTCACGATCATCCGAGACGCAACTCAGGCCCTGGTCGCGCAGGCCGCGGGTCTCGCTCGCGCCTTGTACAACACCCCCGAAGAGGGGGGCACCATGCTCGACAACACGCTCATCGTGGTCATGTCAGACAATGGAGAGCAGCACCACAGCACCGCCAGCGAGTGGCCGGTCCTGCTCATCGGCGGTCAGAACATGGGCCTTCACACCGATGGCCGTTCCACCGTGTTCCCCGGCGTAGGCCGCAGCTCCAACCGCCAAGTGTCCAACCTCTTCAACACCCTGGGCTACGGCGCGGGGGTGGCGCTCGACCGGTTCGGAGCCGAAGGCGCCCTCCGCATTGCACCCGGACCATTGTCCGAACTCTGGACCGCGATATAATGAAGATACCCACTCCTCGGGTGCCCCAATAGGAGCGACCATGAAGTCGTCCAAACACCGCTCGTCCGGTGATGCCTCGTCTGAAACCACTCAGACCGCATCCATCGCACCACCGTCATTAGAGACGCAGACCGCCGGCAATAGCGCCGCCATTGAGCAGATGGGCTCGACGGACGCGGCCGCCCAAGAGACGTCTGTGCTCGATGCCGTGGCCAGCGGCGGCTCGATGATGGACCGTCTGCGGGACAAAGTCGGCGGGGCGTTGGCCGACGCCATCACCAAGCACCTCTCGGAAGAAGAGCTTGCTGGCTATGTTCAGCCTGCCATCGACGACCTGATGACCAAGATTCGTGCGGGCGCAGAAGGCGGCGACCACGGCCTGACGGAGTCCCAACTCCAGGCGGCCCTCGCCGACCTGGATGCCAAGCTCAACGCGGCCGCTGCCCAGCTGCTGGCCCGTCTCGACGTGGACGGCTTCCTCTCCGACCTGGCACTCGACTACCCGCTGTCCTTCGGAACCGCAGTGCTCGCCAGCGTCGTCGCCTGGGCGCTCACGACCAATCCTGACCTGCCGTCCGTGTCCAAGGACAAAGACCTTGGCAATGGGCACAGCGTCGCCGCGACCCTGGACCTAGGCCAGCTGCTCGACTTGTCCGTGCAACACGTCGAGGTGACCTACGCCTATGCCGGCGAAAAGACCGACGTGAACCTGCGGGCCTTCGGCGGTGAGAACGACGGTGGATACGGTATTGAAGGCGGCATCACCCACGATGGCGAGCGCACCGACGCAGCCTTGAGCGGCCGGTACTTCTCCGATGGCACCGGCCACATCGAGGGCTCCCTGGCCCACGATGGCAAGAAGACCGATGCCGCCCTCAGCGGCCGCTACGCCACCGATGGAATCGGCCACGTCGAAGGCTCCCTCACCCACGATGGCAAGAAGACCGACGCAGCCTTGAGCGGTCGGTACGCCACCGATGGAACCTGGAAAGCCGACGGCTCGTTGAGTCGGGATGGCACCCGCACTGACGCGTCACTCAAGGCGAGCGCCCAGGGCGGACCCGAAGGCACCAACTGGCAAGCTGAAGGCCGCCTCGACCACGATGGCAAGAAAACCGACGGATACCTGGAAGCTAAGGCTGCAGAACAAAACGGTGTCAGAAGCGGACATGTGGCCGGTCGAGCCGAACAGGTCGACGGAGAAAAGACCCGGTACGTCGAAGGCAAGGCCTCGTTGGGCGGCACCTGGGATGCAGAGATGGGCATCTCTCGCGACTCAGCGGACAAAGACTGGAGCCTCAAGCTCGGAGCGGACCGCGGCGCCGCGGGCGACGTGAACGCCGACGTGGCAGCGCGCTGGAAGGCCGACCACGGCGACTACACAAGCCAGGCTTCACTCGACGCATCCACCGACGGCAGCCTCGCGGCGACCGGCGGCCTGGCGGGTGCAGACAAGGACAAGCCGTGGAGCCTCGACGCCCGCGTGGCACGCACCGCCGACGACCCAGAGTTAGATTGGGGCTTGGACGGAAAAATCAGCCGCACTCTGGATAAAGACGCGGGACTCACCTTGTCCGGTGAGCAGTCTCTGGGACCGGACAGCGCGCGCTCACGGCTTGAGCTGGGCTATGTGCCCGACGACAAGACCAGCGCCTCCATCTGGGCGGAGCGCTCTTACGACAATGGTGAATCCGTGCACGGCCTTGGCGGCGCCTACAAGACCCAAATTGGCGGGGCCGACGCCTATGCCCGCGGTCAATACCGCTCGGATGGGTCGTGGGAAGGCGCCGCGGGGATCACCAAAGGGACCGAAGACGACGACCTGTCGTGGTTCGCAGAGGGTCACACCGGTCGAGACCAGTTTGGCAAGGAAGACCACGGCGTGCGCGCTGGCCTGAAGTGGCGCTTCTAGGCCCCATCCCTCACGACGCACTCCACTGCACCTTGGGATCTCGGGCTGCGCCGGTCCCTCTCCTTCGCTCGGGCCTTTGACGTGTCTCGACACGCCGGCAGGCCCTCGCTCGTCGAGACCCCAGCTCGCTCCGACCTCCCTGTGGTTCGTGCGGAGCGGTCATGAGGGATTGGGGCTAGCCCGCGTCCATGACCAGCGTCTGAATGCTGGTGGGCGGGATGGTGACCTGCACTCCGCCCCCATCGAC
>JBGCER010000295.1:0-5423 GCA_045106515.1 Myxococcota bacterium | reverse complement strand
TGCCCGAGCCGTCTTCGATGATCAGAACGCCCCCTCGCCGCCTGTACAATGACCTATTTGTCTTGGGTGTACCTGGCCCCGCTGTGCGAATCATCGCCTTGCTGCCTCTACTCGAGGTGGCCTGGAGCGATGGCCGAATTCAGGGGGTGGAGCGGGACATCATCACGAGTATTGCCGACCGCATGGCGCTCGATGAGGTCGCCTCTGACTTGCTGCTCAGCTGGCTGAGCCACGAGCCGAGCGCAGCCATCTTTAGTGTCGGACGTAGAGCGCTGACCGAGCTTATCGGGCGCGCCTTTGTGTCGGAAGAGCTGCCGCCCCTCCTCGCCAAGGCCTCGGAGCTCGCTCGTGCCACAGCGGGCATGGGCGGCATTTCCACAAAGCAGAAGCACATCCTCGCCCAGCTTCAGGGGCTGGCAGACTCCGCGACCGGCCAGAGAGCGGTTGGGCTTTCGGGCGCCGACTTGCCCCAGGTGGGGCGTGGGCCCGCGGGTCTGACGCTGGAGAGTCCAGGACAAGCCTGGTCTTTGGACAAGCGGGTCTATGTGCTCGGCCGGGCTCGGGGCTGTGATGTGCAGATCAAGCACGACCCTGAGGTGAGCCGGCAGCACGCGCGGCTGGAGCGGACGTTGGCTGCGTGGACGCTGGTGGACCTGGGATCGGCACGAGGCACTTGGGTCAATGGCCAGCGGATCGCCCGCCGCGTCTTGCTGGGCGGGGAGCTGATCGAGCTTGGTGAGGACACCAACCTGCGCTTTCACGTGGCGTTTCAAGACCCCCGTGCAGAACGAGTTGTACTCGATCCCAGTCAGATCGGGTTGAGCGCACAAGGCGGTTGATTGAAGGGGGGGGGATTCCACTAGGCTGCGCCGCGTTCGGCCCAAGATGGGCCAGCAGCAGCCCAGGAGGGCCATATGGACACCACTGCGCTCGATACGTCGGCGGTGGCAGAGACGAGTAATGCAGTTATCGCATGGGTAATGAGCGATGGCATTGTGTACGGGGGCAAGGCCCTGGGGGCCCTTGTCATCCTTGTCATCCTTGTCATCGGACTCATCGCTGCGAACTTCGTTCGCGGCATGGTGACGCGCTCTTGTGACCGAGCCAAGTTGGACAAGGCTCTATCGACGTTCTTGGGTCAGATGGCGCGTTGGGCTGTCATCACGATGGCCGTCGTGGCCATGTTCCAGACCGTCGCTGTTCAGGTCACGAGCTTTGTGGCGGTCCTCGCCTCGGTCGGTTTTGCAATCGGTCTTGCACTGCAGGGGTCACTCGGTCATTTTGCGAGTGGCATCTTGCTTCTCGTCTTCCGTCCCATCAACATCGATGAGCTCGTTGATGTGGCTGGCCAAACTGGGTTTGTGCGCGAAATCGGTCTCTTCGCTACACAGCTGGTGACCCCCGACCAACGCCTAGTGACGGTTCCCAACGGCACCATCACCGGAAGCACCATCGTGAATTACTCAAGGCTAGGGCGTCGACGTGCCGACGTGCCCATCGGCGTCGCGTACGGCACCGACTTGCGCAAGGTCGAAGAGGTCGTCGTGGCTGCGGCCCGCTCCGTACCCGAGGTGACGCAGGATGAGCCCATCGGCTTTGCGTTCACCGAGATGGCGGCGTCGAACATCAACTTTGTGGTGATGCCCATGTGCACCGCCGATGACTACCTGACGGTTCTGCACAAGGTGCGTTCGGCCTGCTACGTCGCCCTGGAAGAGGCCGGGATCGAGATCCCCTTCGATCAAGTGGTCATGCATCAGGCGCCGACGGGTTCATCGTCTGTTTAGGGGTGTGCAAGGACGGTGTCGGGTACGTGTAAAACGATGCATTGCACCCCTTGTTCGGCGGAGCGAATGCTGACGGACGCCCAACGCCATTTCCATGGGGGATCTTCCGGGAGTAAAGTCCGCGGCATCGACCGAGGAGATCCCCATGCTCAGCCTGCGCTTGCCGCTGCTGTTCGCCCTGTCCACCCCCGCGTTTGCTCAGGACTACGACGGAGGCCTCGACGCCCACGGCTTTGTCCTCGCCGCCCAAGATGGCGATGTGCGCGACGTCTACACCCTCCAGCGCCCCGGCGAAATGCAGGGTGGAAACTGGTTTGCGAGCGGGTTGCTGGAATATGCGAGCCGGCCGCTGGTGCTCGTGGACGAGACGGGAGCCGATGTGCAGCGCGATGCGGCCCTCG
This sequence comes from Myxococcota bacterium, assembly GCA_045106515.1. Classification (GTDB taxonomy): domain Bacteria; phylum Myxococcota_A; class UBA796; order UBA796; genus REDI01. The sequence goes on along the minus strand of JBGCER010000295.1, from coordinate 3,235 downwards.
ACAATCTCTTGGGCCTGAACCTGTCCGCTGGCGTGTCTCCCCACGAGCGCGTCCGCTTGTCCGCGGGCCTGCCGCTCTTCTTTACGAGCTCGTCCTTCGGTGACTCCCAGGGCGCGGGCCTCGGCGATCTGCGCCTCGACGCCATGGTAATGGCAGTCATTCCCGAAGACGATGAGGGCTTTGGCTTGGGTGTCGTCCCCTGGATCGACATCCCGGTCGGCTCGACCAGCCAGTTCTTGGGCCGCTCCAAGGTGGCCGGCGGTGGCGCGGTCGCCGCTTCTTACGGGTTCGAGCGAGCGACGCTCATGGCGAATCTGGGCCTGCAGTTCGATCCAACGGTCGACGGTCTCGAAAACTTGACGGGGAGCGACTTACTAGTGGCCGGCATCGGCGGCAACTACCTGTTGACCGAGGAGTCCTCGCTCGGCCTTGAAGTCAAGCTGGCCTCTCCTTTCTCCGCCAATGATAAGCGGGGCACCGGCTCTCCTTCGGAAGCCATTCTCGGCTATCGACAGCGCCTCGACTCTGGCGCCTTCTTCTCGGGTGGCCTGGCCGCCCCCCTGTCTAGGGGCGTGGGAGCTGCGGCCTTCCGGGTCTTCATCGGCGGCGGCTTCGGCAAGATGGGCCCAGGCGCTCCCAAGGACACGGACCTCGACGGCATTACGGATGATGTAGATGCGTGCATCAACGAGCCCGAGACCGTCAACGACTACCTGGATACCGACGGCTGTCCTGATGGCCTGTCGAACCTCATCGTAGAGGTGCAGTACAACGGCGCCCCGGTCGAGGGTGCAGACTTGGTTGTCTCTGGGGGCGAGGGCGAGCCCAAGGCGTCCAAGACCGGACCGACTCCATGGGCGGGTCCCGTCATTCCGGGCTCGGCCTGGGAGATGACCGCCACCAAGGGCGAGTGCCTCAAGGGCACGACCAAGGCGATGGTTGGCGAGGGAGAGACCCTCGCCACAGTGGCGATGGAGTTGGTGCCGTCCTCCACGCTCAACGTGATCGTCAAAGACAGCTCCGGCAAGCCTGTGCCCACCGCACAGATGACTTGGGAGAGCTCCGCACCTGAGTGCTTGGACTCGTCTCCGCCACCGTTTGGAGCGAATGGTCAGGCCCAAGCGAAGGTCGGTCCGGGAACGCATACCCTCTACATTGGAGCCCCCGGCTACCGGATTGTCGAGGAGTCTGTGGACATCAAGTCGGGCGATGACCGCACCGTCGAGGTCGTCTTGGCACCCACCAAGCTCAAGATGGAAGGCAACAAGATTGTCATCCTCGAAAAGGTGGAGTTCGAAACCGCCAAGGCGACCATCCGTCCGGTGTCGTATGAGCTGCTCAATGAAGTGGCAGACATCATCATGCGCAACCCCAAGGCGGGCCGCGTCGAGGTGCAGGGCCACACGGATAGCCGCGGCTCTGACAGCTACAACCTCGACCTGTCGCAGCGTCGCGCCGAGTCCGTGCGCAACTACTTGAGCAAGCGTGGCGTCGATAGGGCGCGCTTGATCGCCGCTGGCTTTGGTGAGACCCGCCCCATCGAGAGCAACGCGACCTCGGCCGGCCGGACCAAGAACCGCCGCGTTGAGTTCCTGCTCATCGACCAGAAGAGCCAAAGCATCACTGAACCCGCCGAGTAGGGATGCAGCCCTGGCCCTTGGGGGTCAGGGTTTCCCCGATTTAGCTGTTTTTCTTTTTCCCCCCGATCTGTGAGTCCGTCATGAACTCGAACTGGCGCTTGCTTCTTCTAGGCCTTCCTGCCGTTGCCCTGACCCCCTACGCCGATGCGGCGCAGACGGTTCGCACGGGTACCTTCATCCAAGTCGACTACGGAGACTCGGGTGGATGGAACAACTCGTCGTCTAGTCGGGGCTTCCGGGGCCGGGACACCACGAGCGCGCCGTGGGTCGACGCGAGCTGGCCGGGCACGCCATGGCAGAACATCGCGTTCGCTTATAGTATTGGTTCAAGCAACTATAGTTACTTGGGTCGTAACAACAGCTCCACCTATACGCGCGTCTCGCAGAGCTTTACCAACGTCAGTGGCATCACGACCGTCACCGACGTCTGGCGAGGCGTGGGCGTGGAAGTCACGAAGATCGAGCGTTGGGATAATTCGGCTCGCTCCTCGTTGATTCGGTTTGAAGTCGAGAATACGGGCACCTCTACTGTATCCAACTTCCGAATCGTGCACGGCGTGGACACAGATCCGGACGAAGGCGGCGCGACCTCCAGCAGCCGCACGTTCGACACACGCGATGACGCTTTGGACCTAGATGGCGACTCCAGCAATGAGTACGTGCGCGCCAGCGGCGCTACGTCGGGCTGGACCCTCAGCTATGGCGCGTGCAACCCCACAGTCGGCACGTCCGTCGGTGGCACGGATCCTTGGTCAACCTCGCCCGATCCGACGTTGACAGACCCGAACAATAGCCGGGGCGATGGCGCCATCCATTGGCGGGAGCGCGTGGCTTCGATCTCGGGCGGCTCGACACAAATCTTTGAAGGCGTGGTCAGCCATGGCCGCAACGCCACCCGCGCCGAGAGCGCGTACGACACCTGGCGCGAAGTGTACTGCCAGAACGGAGACGCCGATGGGGATGGCGTGCTCAACGTCGACGAGGACCTCGACGGTGACGGGATCTACACGAATGATGACACCGATGGGGATGGAACGCCGGACTTCAAGGATGAGGATGACGACGGCGACGGCGTCGACACCGCCGATGAGGACGTGGACGGCGACGGCGACCCGACCAATGACGACACCGATGGAGACGGCACTCCCGACTACCTCGACACCGATGATGACGGCGATGGGCTGCTCACGGTAGACGAGGATGGCGACGCCGATGGCGATCCGACCAACGACGACACCGACGGCGATGGAACGCCGGACTACCTCGACGATGATGACGACGGCGACGGCATTCCGACGGCCGACGAAGATCTCAATGGCAATGGAGATCCTCGGGACGATGATAGCGATAGTGACGGTACTCCCGACTATCTCGATGATGACGATGATGGCGACGGCGTCCCCACAGCCACCGAAGACGTGGACGGTGACGGCGATCCGACCAATGACGACACCGACGGCGACGGAACGCCGGACTACCTGGACTCCGACGATGACGGCGACGGCATCGACACGGTCGACGAAGACATCGACGGCGACGGAGACGCGTCCGACGACGACACCGATGGCGACGGAACGCCGGACTACCTGGACACC
>JBGCER010000294.1:0-5449 GCA_045106515.1 Myxococcota bacterium | reverse complement strand
GTGAGCAAGAATCCCGAAGCCGAGTGACGGGTCTATCCGCTGGAGACACACACTCATGGAGTCGGCGCATCGAGACTTCTCGGTGCCTCTGTCTCGCAAGTCCAAGGACCCGAAGTATCGCTGTAGATCGTCGAACTCTTTGAAGTACACGAGTAGGTGCCCTTGCGGAGTCGACAACTCGACGCCAGGTACCGCCGTCACTTGCTGCGTCGTCGTCGCCGCCGTGATGGCACTGCGTACGTTGCTGATCTCGTTGTGGTCAGGGATGGCGATGACTGACAGTCCTTCGGAGGCGGCGCGGCCCACGATCGCTTCGGGCGTCATCAGGGCGTCTTCAACGTCGTGGCTCGCACCGTACGAGTGTATGTGCAGATCGCAGCGGTAGAACAAGACGCCCGCAGTGTCTTCATCCATCATGCCTCCCGGGCATGAGTGTATCATGGCCATCACTACCCGAACACCGGTCGAGCCCGTGCTGCGGCTAACGCTGTGGTGAACCGCTCAGCTTCGCTGGCCCTCCGGCGGCCGGCGTGGGCGAGTCGCGGGAGCTGCGGCCTGCGGCGAAACGGTCGGTTGTCGCCAGGGTTTTCCCCGAGACGCTCGCAAGCTCGCTGGGAAAACCCCGCCGCCAAGCGCCCTTATTCGCCTTGACCTCCACCCCCGCTGGGCCCCCGCCGGCCGCCTGCGGGACATGCTCCGGTCGCAGGCTCCCTCCGCACGTCGGTTACCAGTTGGGCGTTAGAGAGTGTTTGATTTAAATGCCTTGATATGTTAACATTTTCTCATGGAGGCCACCCCATGAGAACCAAGTACACAAGGCAACATCGAGCGGAACTCATTCGGCTCGTTCTAGAGGAAGGCCTCTCCCAAGCCGCCGCCGCCCGCCAGGTCGGCACCTCGTCCATGACGGCCAAGCGATGGCTAGACCGCTACCGGGAATCCGGGTCCCTGGACCTGAAGCCACAAGGCGGAGGTGCCAAGCGAAAACTCGACAATGACGACGTTGAGGCCCTACTGACCTGGGCCAATGCCGAGCCCGAACTGAGCGTCCGAGAGCTCACAGATAAGCTGCATTTGAAGCGCGGAAAAGACATCAGCCCGCAGACCACCGCCCTCTACATGTCCGAGGCGGGGTGGGTCCGACGCAAGCCGATCCACATCGGCCACAGCAATGGCAATCGCGACAAAGGCACCCGGTATCAGCCCCACCACCGCGGTGAACCGGATGGCCAACAGTACCCTTCATCCCTGACGGATCGTGAATGGGACCTACTGCAACCGCTCGTCGCCGAGCTCGACACCGGGTGGGGTCGCCCTCCCAAGCACGACCGACGCGAGATGCTTGATGCCATGTTCTACGTCGTCCGTAGCGGGTGCTCCTGGCGATGGCTCCCGGCGCACTACCCGCCATGGCAGACGGTTTACGCCGCGTTTCGCACGTGGAACGACCGCGGGTGGTTCCAACAAGTCTGCGATGCCCTTCGCGAGTCTTGGCGAGAACAGATCGGCCGAGACGCCGAGCCCTCCGCAGGAATCGTGGACTCACAAACCATGAAGACCACCGAAAAAGGGGGATCCGCGGCTATGATGGCGGCAAGAAGATAGTTGGTAGAAAGCGGCATATCCTGGTCGACACCGAGGGGTTGCCCATCGCAATCTGCGTGCACGAGGCGTCGCTCCAAGATCGGCAAGGCGCCCAGTTGGTGTTCGACCGCGTCCCTGCCGAGCGACATAGACTCGCCCACTTGTGGGCAGACAGCGCATACGTCGGTGCCTCTCAGCGAGCGGCCAGTCGGCGAGGTTGGCGGCTGGAAGTCGTTCGGCGACCCAGCGAACCTACGTACGGCAAGTGGCAGCCGCGCCAGGTGCCCATGTTTCCGACGAAGGGTGGGTTTATCCTGGTTCGTCGGCGATGGGTGGTGGAGCGAACCTTCGGTTGGCTCGGGCGGTATCGCCGCTTGTCGAAGGACTACGAAGCGCTCGTCACGGTGTCTGAAGGCTGGTTATGGATGGCCACCATGAGGTTGCTGACGCGGCGTCTGGGGCGTGGATGACTTTTCAAACACCCACTTAGGCGTCCATTGAGCTCCTGTTCCCACGCCGGCCCCCACAAACTCATGCCACAGACCGAAGTGTCTCACCGGACGTCTTCTCTGATGAGCAGCAAGCCGTCGCCGAGTCTTAGGACGACTTCGTCCTGGTACAAGGCGAGGATGGGCCAATCCAGGACCTTTCGGCCGTCCAAGTAGAGGCACTCGACCCGATGCTGCTCCAGGGGGACGTCAACGACCTTCCAGCGAACCACGCCGGCTGCGCGGGGAGCGGCATCCGCCTCAAGCCCGAGAACCAATCCCCTCACGGACTCGGTGGCCTGCGAAACGGTCAGCGTGGTGCACGTGAGGAGATCCTCCCGTAGCTGGTCGAGCAGATCGTCGGTCGTCTCTGCGCCGACGGTGTCCAAGAGGGCATCGAGAAAGACCCGCTCATCTGCCGCTGGCAGGTCATCAGGAGGCGCGACCCCGAATTGTCGATGGAACCTACGCCAAGCCTCTAGTTCGAAGGCGAGCCCGCCGAGGTTCGCGATGGCGTGCGACGAGACGTGGATGTCGGGATCGCCCTGGGATCGGGTCCAGTACACGCGCGAATCGTCCCGGGACACGTGCACATGCCCGCTGCTCGAGCAGCCAGGCGTGCCGCAAGCCATGCAAATGGCTTGCTGGACCGGATTCCGCCAGTCCAGGTCACCGATGGCGTTCGAAACAAGAGTTCCATCGATTTGTAGGCTGGTCCAGTTCCAGTGGTCAGGAACACCAGCTGTTGGGCTGGTCGCCACGTTGGACAGCGATGCGATCCTCATTCTCCCCCCCGCGCGGGTGACTCGGCTTTGCACAGGTGGCCCCAGGCAGGAGCCCAACCAACGCCCAACGCTCGGTAGCCGCGCGGGCTGAGCCCGGCCCTCCGTCCGGGAGTCAGCCAGCAGCCTCGGGTCCAGCAATTCCGCGCCGGCCTCCGGGTCATGGCCCGCTCCGCGTGCCGGCTACTAGCCACGCATCACACCATTGATTCTTCAGGTTTCTAGCCTGGTCTAGCGGGTTGAGTTCACTGAATCGGGTCGTCGTACCCGTTCTCCAGCTTCCATCGCGGGACCCGAGCACACTCGCGCACGTTTCGCGTCACCCGCGTTCCATTTCGGGCGATGGCCACGCCTGCGATCAGGTTGTCCATGGGCCCAGGCGCCCGCAAGCGCCCGCACCTCTTCGCGCCACACCACAGTCGGGAACGCGGACGGTGTCCAGCGAATCAAGTGCCCGGCCGGTTTACGATCAGGCCCGTTATCACCTTCCAACATCAGAAATGGCGACACACTCCGCGGAAGGTCTGCGACGCCTTTTACCGCACCGAACAGCCGGTCGACCCTCTCCCGAGCGGCCTCAGGTCGCTCAAGGGCAATGCGGTCGCTTCGGCGGCACCACGGCAGGATTAGGTCGCCGCAGCCTTCTTGCGCTCGCGGGCTTCTTGGAGCGTATACGGCTCAAAGCCGGCCGCGCGAAGTAGAGTGCGAACCGGCTCATCGAGACTCACCCGCCCTTCGCGACCCACGCTGATCTGGCTGCGCGTGGCACCGGTCAGCCGATAGCGTCGCCCTGTCGGTCGGTCCTTACCGCGAAGCGAGATCGCCAGGCCGAGCGCGGATCCCTCGAACCGGTCTTGGGAGCGGTCGTCGGGAAAGCCGTCTGCGACCACCCGAACCAGCGACACACCGAGCGTGGATGCTACGCGTTCTGCGGTGGTTTCTAGGTCCTCGCTGTGCTCGAACAGGAGGCTGAGTTCAAGGTAGTCAGCAGCCATTATTCGCCCTGGAAGATGCCCGGGAACCGGGTGCGCTTGTTGGCAGGAGTGTTCGGGTTGTCAGGCAAGGTGGCCTGCAGGTCGTCTTCGCCAGCCAGGCCAAAGGCATTCTGCGGAGACGCGAGACCATCACGCAAGTTCTTCCACGATGACGATGTGGGTTGGACCGTAAAGTCGAAGTGGATCTCTCCGCTTTCTTCGCGCTGGTAGCCCGCAACGTCCGCAAGCTCCTGTCCAATGTCGGCCTCGAGTTGCACGAGTAGTCCTTGGTGCTCCCAACCGACGAGCTCCGAGGACTTGGCGTATAGGTCCCCTTCATCGACGAGCTCGTCATCGACCATTTTCAGCCAGACCTCGTTTGGCAGCTCAACGAAGGCATCGGCGTCAAACTCCTCGGGGTTGAACCGCCTCGCGGCGCCGGACCCCTGCTCCACCTTGTGTGGACCCTTCCAGCCTGTGGCCAAGCTGCCGCGGAAGCGGACGCGGCCGAACGGAATGGCCGCCGTCACTCGCGCGCGGGCGCGGGACAAAATCCCCAAGATGGTCTCGAGCCGCTCCCGCCACTCGGGGCTCTCGGCTTCCTGTAAGGCCGTGTCGATTGCCGCTTGTCCGGCGATAGCATCGACCAAAGACTCCTCGATAATCGTGACCTGGGGCTCGATCCGGTCCAGCTCCTCGGTTGCCAGTACGACCGCGTCTCGGTCCACATTGTCGACCAAGAGCTGACGTACTTCGCCGAGCTGCACACCCAAGCTTTCAATCCACTCGACCATCGGCTGCTGATCTTGGGCATTGCCCGCCGCTGCAAGGGCGGTCTCGAGCCGAATGGTGATGTCATCTTGCCGAGCCCGAAAGAGGTCGAGGACCAAGTCTCTTTTGTCTGCTTGGGGCAACACGTCGAACACGAACTTTAGGGCCCGCATGACCTCTTGCTGCCCCTCCGTCAGGGGCGCGATCGTCTCATCGAAGGCATCTCCCACAGGCTTGACCACCGCCTTCCGCGCTTCGGTGGCGAGGTTTCGCAGCCTTGCGGCATGCTCGAGAATCACGTCGAGCTGCCGATCGTAGCCTTGGGCACTTTCAATCGTTTGGCGCTGACCATCGCTCAGGTTGTTGACGAAGTCTTGGAGTCGACTGGGCGTGCTCGCGACCATGGGTTCGTTGCCCTCGAACCAGAGCCGATGGGTCTCGCCCCCCGCATCAAACGAATGTTCCGCCTCCACAGCCTCCAACACGCCACCAGATTCTGCGCCGACCTCGGGCATTGCGGCTTGTTGGTCGGCGTTGGATGGAGAGGTGGTGGTCGCCGCAACGGGCGCCTTGGCGACCGGAGCTCCAGACGCGGTCGATGATTGCTTTGAGTACTGCATGTTGAGCCTTTGCCGGAACTAAAGAATGGCCACACACCATTCAGTATCGTGATGGCCAGCACAACGCACCCACGCCACACCATCGGCGTTCGACCCGTCCCAACGAACGGCCTCACCGCGCCGGAGTCCCCCTACACACCCACGTCCCGGAACTCCTCGTCTGCCGGGATCTCATCGCCGTCTAGCAATGCGATGTGCTCGGCATTGATGAAGCGGCCGAGCAACATGCG
>JBGCER010000293.1:0-3575 GCA_045106515.1 Myxococcota bacterium | reverse complement strand
CGCATCGCCTCTGGCATGACCTTCGCCATGGCGGGCCTTCTCGCCGACCGCACCGAGTACCAGAAGGCTCAGTTCCCGCTGCTGGGTGACATCCCCATCATCGGCACCCTGTTCCGGTACGTGCGCCACTTCCGCGAAGAGCGCGAGCTGATGATTTTCGTCACGCCACGCCTCGTCCGTCCGATGGGTCCTGGCGAGGTCCCCGCAGCGCCGGGAACCACCGAGAACAACAACACTACGGACCTTCAGTTCTTCTTGTTCGGGATGGATCGTCGCCCGGGCAGCCGGACCGCCGAGCCAGCCGGAACCGTCGGCCTGCAGCGGTAGGGAGTACGCGTGCGCAATATCGGAAATTCCAGCTCAGCCGCTTCGGTCGTCCTCGTTGGGCTGACAATGGAAGAGATGGGCCGGGTTCGCGAGACCTTGGTGGGTGAGGCGGTACTGCCGTCGAACCCAGTCGGGTTCGGAGATGCCCTGGAGTCCGTCCAGCGCAGTCACCCTGACGTCATCATCGTCAGTTTTAGCCAAGGAAACGAGGCACCGCTCGCCATCGCGCAAGCGCTGACCCGCGAGATGCCCAGCGCCACCTTGGTCGCCCTGGCGGATCAGAGCAACGCCGAAGTCATCCTCGCTGCAATGCGGGTTGGGTACAAAGAATTCGTCGTCTTGCCCCAAGACGCGAGCCGCTTGCGCCAAGTCGTCAAAGACTCCGCATACTCCGTCGGAACCGACGAAGAAGCCGGCATGGTCGTCGCTTTTGTCGGCACCAAAGGCGGCGTCGGCACCACGATGCTCACGGCGCACGTCGCGGCGGAGCTCGCCGGCATCCACCGGGTGATGGCCATCGACCTCGACATGTCCATGGGCGACCTGGCATCGGTCTTGGACCTCAACCCGTCCGACGACATCACCACCGTCTTGCCCCGGTCCCATCGGCTGGACGAGCGCATGCTCTCGGGCGCTGCGGCCGTGCATGCCAGCAAGACCCATGTGCTGTGCCAACCCAGCGAGCCGCAGCCAAACATCGAATACACCGCCGACGACGTCTACTCGGTGATTTCAGTCGCCGCTCAGGCCTATCAGTACGTCCTGATCGACTGCGGGACGAGCATGGACCAGGCCACGACCATGGCCATGAACGTGGCCGACTTGGTGCTGCTCGTCACCGAGCCCACCGTCATCTCCGTGCGAAACGCGTTCCGCCGGATCCGAAATCTGATGTCCCTGGGTATTGAGCGGGATCGAATCCGGCTCATCGTCAACCGCTTCCACAAAGCCGCATACGTCACCCTGCCCGACATCGAGTCGAACTTGGGTCTGCGCGTGTCTGCGACCGTCACGGACGACCCCAGAGTCGTCGGCCAAGCCTTCAACGAAGGCAAGTTGGTCCGCGACATCAACAATCGCAGCGACGTCGCCCGTGACCTTTCCGCCCTGCTCGCCATCGTCACAGATGAAGAAGAAGTGCTGGAAAGCGAACAAACGGCTGACAGCGGCAAGTTCTTCTTTGGCCTATTTGGGCGAGGGTAATCTACTATGGGTGGTTCACGGCTGATCGATCGGGTTCGGGGCTCTCAGGGCCGAGGCGGGCCTCCCTCGCGAGGCGGGGATCCGCGAGGCGGTGGTGGCTCGCGATCCGGTGCCGTTGAGTTCGAAAAGATCAAGGCAGACCTGCACAATGAGCTCATCGAGAGTCTCGACTTCGAGCAGGTTGGAAATACGCCTCGGGAGGAGTTGGCCCAGCGGTTGCGCACCACGCTGACCGAGCGAGTGGAGGCCCGCAACCTGCCACTCAACCGCCTGGAGCGCGAGCGCCTCGTCGAAGAGATCCTCGACAACATCTTGGGCCTTGGACCGCTGGAGCCCCTGCTCCGCGACCCGGAGGTCAGCGACATCATGATCAACGGTCCCTTCACCGTGTTCATCGAGCGCAAAGGCAAGTTGGTCAAGACGAACGTCACGTTCAACGACAACAACCACCTGATGCAGATCATCGACCGCATCGTCTCCGCCGTCGGTCGTCGCGTCGACGAGACCACCCCCATGGTCGACGCTCGAATGCAGGATGGTTCCCGCTTCAATGCCATCATCCCGCCCTTGGCCCTAGACGGCGCCACGGTCTCGATTCGTCGATTCGGCACGGTGCCGATCACCGCAGAAGACTTGGTGGCCTTCGGCACGGTTCCAAGGCCCATCCTGGAAGTCTTGCGCGGAGCCGTCCGGTCCAAGCTGAATACGGTCATCTCCGGCGGTACCGGTTCTGGAAAAACCACCCTTCTCAACGTGCTGTCGTCCTTCATCCCCGAGGGTGAGCGCATCATCACGATCGAGGACTCCGCGGAGCTCCAGCTCCAGCAGTCCCACGTCGTGCGCCTTGAAACTCGGCCTCCAAACATCGAAGGCCGAGGTGAGGTCACCCAGCGCGACCTCGTAAAGAACTGCCTGCGAATGCGCCCTGACCGAATCATCCTCGGTGAGATTCGTGGTGGTGAGGCCATCGACATGCTTCAGGCCATGAACACCGGACACGAAGGCTCCTTGGCCACGGTCCACGCCAACTCTGCCCGAGACGCGCTCGCCCGTTTCGAGACGATGGTCGGGATCGGCATGCCCAACATGGCAGACAAAGCCATTCGAGAGACCATCGCTCGCGCTCTGGACCTCATTATTCAACAAGCCCGTCTCCCGGACGGTTCCCGCCGCATCCTCTCTGTCACCGAGATCACGGGAATGGAGGGCAGCATCATCACGACGCAAGACATCTTCGTGTTCGAGCAGACCGGCGTCGACTCCAATGGTCGCGTGCGTGGCCGGTTCCGCGCCACTGGCGTCCGGCCTAAGTTCACGGACAGACTTGCGAACAACGGAATCCGGCTCTCTCACGAGCTGTTCCGATTCACGCAGGAGGTCTGATGCCCCAGATTCCACAGTGGGCGTGGGGCGTCATGATCGCGGCGGTTTTCGCCGTCGTCTTCGGCGTTGGCCAAGGCTTCTACTGGACCTGGAAGTCTCGTCGTCAAGCCGAACACGAGCGGTTGGCGCGTCGCTTGGGCACCACTGTCGACGAGGCCGACGAATCAGCCTTGTTCCGAGACTTGAGCGCCGATGCGGCCGCCGCATCTCTGGGCGGGGTCGGTCAACACCTGCAAGACGTGCTGGTCGAAGGTGAAGTCAACTGGTCCGTGGGCCAGCTCCTTATCTACAGCTCGATCGCAGCGGGCGGCGTCGCCCTCGCGCTCTTCCTATTCGTGGGACCAGCGGCCATCCTTGTTGGCTTCATTACTGGCTTTGTCCCATACTTCATCGTCCGCCAAAAGGCCGAGGCTCGCAGCCGAAAGCTGCTTGAGCAGCTGCCGGAGGCTCTCGACCTCATGGCTCGGTCGCTACAAGCGGGTCTAGGCCTTTCCGACGCCTTCAAGATGTGCGCCGAAGAGCTGCCTCTTCCCATCGCCGGCGAGTTCGGGCGCGTCTTCGAAGAAGTTCGCTTTGGCCGGGACTATCGCACCGCACTCATGGGCTTGCTGGACCGGAATCCGCGACTGTTCGAGCTGCGAATGTTCGTCTCGTCGGTCCTA
>JBGCER010000292.1:0-8481 GCA_045106515.1 Myxococcota bacterium | reverse complement strand
CCGATGGCGGCACCTTCGAGGATCGCCACGCCCACCACCTCCAAGTTCAGCAGGGCGTCGAGAACCTGGCTCATGCAGTCAGTCATCACCCGCCCCGCTTCCGGCTGAACCAGCGCCTGCCGAACCTGCGCCAGGTGCCCTCCCGAACAGAAGCTGCCGCCATTCTTTGACCGAATGGCGACGATGGCCCCATCCCACGACGACAGCTCGAGCACCGCCTCGGCGAGCTGACGCATCATCCTCACAGTCATCGCATTGTGCGCGCCTGGATTATCCAGCTCCAACCACGCGACTTGCTCATCATAGCGTAGCGAAACCTCCCCGGGTACGGCCGGTGCCTGCTGCTCCAGGGCGACGAGGGCCAGGACAGCGGCCCGCAGGTGTTCATCGGTGAGACGGCGCATCATGACTCCATGGATGACATCGACGAGAGCGCCGCTTATGCTCCACCGCCGGTCTCGCCAGCTCGAAGACCCACCGGAGGACTACCGAATGCCAAGCCGCACTCTCATCGCCGCCGCCCTCACCGCAATCACTGTTGGCGCCACCGCCTGTGGTGGAAGCGGCGCCTTCGGCGAAGCCGACGTACAAGGTGCCATCGGCGACTTCAACTTTGGTAGCGATGTGTCCGTCTACCACAACACCGGTGTGCGGGGAGAGATCGAGTTCGCCCACATCGTCGTGGTGGACCGCGAGATCGACTGCCTCGACATGGACTGGACCAGCAACAACTACTTCTTCGAGCCCACCGAGGTGGCCTTCGAATTCGGCGCTGTTCAGTTCACCTGGGACTCCCCTCCGGAAGCCGGTGCGACCTACTCCCTCGATGGGGACAGCGCCGCCGAGGGCTGGCGCATCATCTCCCAGGGTGTGCCCGCCAACAGCACCAAAGCCGTCGACGGCGAGACCAGCGAAGGCGGCAGCATCAGCCTCACCGACATCTCCGATGAGAGCATGTCCGGCAGCTTCGAGGCGCTGTTCGACATCGGCAACCTGCAGGGCTCCTTCACCTCCGTGAAGTGCCGGAACGTGCGCTAGGACCCTTAACGCGCCGCCTGAAGGGTTTCATAAAAGCCTAGCTTTGTCGAGCCATATTCTTTGATGCGGCGCAGGGCAATGCCCGGCGCCGTTTTCGGTAGCACCGTGCCCTCAGCCACCTCCAAAATGAGCCGGTCTACCACCGTTGGCGCCAGGGCTTGCAGCACCGGAACCGGGTCCACCGCATAGGGCGGGTCGGCGAATACGATGTCGAAGCCCGACAAGCCTCCGGCCAAACTCAAGGCATCGCCGGGCAGCACAACCCAGTCAGCGTCGAGCTCCGCTCCCCTTCGCTTCAGCCCCGCCAGCGCGCGTCGGTTGCGTTCAATCGCGGTGACCTCCGCTCCACGGGACCACGCTTCAAGGGCGACAATGCCGGTTCCGGCGAAGGCATCGAGCCAGCGTAGGCCGGATAAGTCCTGACCCAAGGTGCTGAATAGGGCTTCGCGCACTCGATCCGTCGTGGGACGCACTCCGGGGGCGATCGCCTCTCTCAAGACCCGCCCACGACAGCGTCCGCCGGTGATCCGCAGCCGAGCCACCTAGAGCGGCACCGGGATCGGCTTGAGTCCGCCATTGGCGGGCATCGCGTCCTTAATGGACCACGAGCACGTACCTGCGGAACAGCTACAGACGTCCACCGCGTCGAAGCAGGGCAAGACCTCGCACGTACCCATCAGGTCCGCTGCGGCGGTCTTGGTGATGCACTTCTCTGCGCTGCATCCCGCCGCCGCACAGTCACTGTCTTGGCTGCATTCGCCCGCCTCTTCTGGGCGCTCCAGGCGGTCTTTGCACTGGGCGTAGAAGTCTGCAGGCGTGACCGGCAAGTCCGCGGTCGTGGACCCATCGATCATCACTTTGGTCCGTGGAGGAGCGGCCTGGGTAGGCCTGTCGGGGGCCGTAGCCGGCGCATCTGGAGTTGCTGCAACCGGAGGCGCAACAGCGGGCACGGCCTCCGCAGACGGTTCGGTTGGAGACTGCGAAGACGCCCCCTTTGAACACGCGGACAAAGACAACATGAGCATACAGACCGGAACGACGCGCACGATTCACCTCTGGGCACGGTGTAGCACAGCAGCCCTGCAACATCGTGCGGCTCTCAAATCATCCAGGATCCACCGATAAGGAAGACGCTCTTGGTGGCTGCGCCGTGAAGAGTGTCTGCTGCGGGGTTGCACACCTGGCCCCAGCGGGCGACTGTGCCGCCGCCTAGTCGGCCGACTTGTCGTGACCTTCCCCACGGTGCCACAAAGAATTGCGGCTTGTTTCGGAATGTCACGACCATCGTTAGCCCGCCTTCTTCCCAGGACCAGACCACGGCCCGGAGGCTCCATGCCAAGCCAGCGCTTCGCCGCGCTCGCCATTGCAGGCAAGTCCACGTTCACCGCCGCACTTTTGTTGAGCACCGTAGGGTGTTTGACCGTTGAAGATGTGTCGGGCGATCCAGCGATTCTCCTCGATGAGCACGCGTTCCCGCTTCCCCCTAGCAACGACGCCTTCGTCTTCCCGGTGAGCCCCACCGTTGAAGACCGTCAAAGCGTCATTGACGCCGAGATCGAGACCCAGATCGGGTCGGGCTACGTGACCGGAGTTGCGCTCGAACAGCCCATCCAGTTCCCCCACTACACCCACGCTCAAGTGCTGGGCATGGAGTGTCAGTACTGCCACTCCGAAGCTCGCAAGTCCAAGCACTCGGGCATCCCGCCGCTTCAAAGCTGCATGGGTTGCCACAAGTGGGTGAAGACCGACCAGCCGGAAATCAAGAAGCTCACGGCCATCTGGAACGAGGCCAAGGGCGACACTCATATGAAGTCCGCCTACTCCGCCTCCATGTCTGACGAAGACAAGAAGGTCGTGTCGCAGGGCCAAGTCGACTCCATTGAGTGGAACAAGGTTCACGACATTCCCGACTTCGTGCACTTCGCTCACAAGCCCCACATCCGTGCGGGCGTGAACTGCACCGAATGCCACGGCCAGATGCAGCTGCAAGGCATGAAAGAGAACGTCATGGTCGGCGTGAACCACACGACCGGCGAAAATGAATACGAAGAAGCTGTGGTCAACGTGGTTATCCGCGAGACCACCATGCAGATGGGCTGGTGCTTGGACTGCCATGCATCTCACCCATCCGTCGACGCAAACTACGGTGACAAAGCAAACCTTCGGCGTGCAGAGCTGAAGGATTGCTGGACCTGCCACAAGTGATCGAGGAAACCTCATGGCTCGCTTGAATCGCCGTGACTTCATGAAGGCGCTCGGCCTGGCTGGAGCCACCGCGGCTACGGCCTGCGCGGTGGATGACAACTGGTACCGGACCCCCGTAGAGGAGATCATCCCCTACGTGGTCAAGCCGGAACAGGTCACACCGGGTACGCCCACCTTCTTCGCAACCACCGTGACCACCGGTCCCGACGCCTGGCCAGTCAATGCTCGCCATCGCGACGGCCGCGTTGTGAACGTGGGCGTCAACCGGCAGCTGGTCGCCTCTGGCGCCTTCCCTGCCGCGGTGCCCAAGTCCGCGCTGCTCGAACTGCAGAAGGTCTACTCCCCTGACCGGATCCGCGGCCCCCGTGGCGCAGCGTCTTGGGACGAGGCGCTGGGCCAACTGGCTGGTTTGGTCAAGGCCGCCAAGGAGGCGGGCAAGACCGTCGCCTACCTCGGTCCGTACCGCTCCGGCGCCATGGCTGCGTTGCTCGCCGACTTTACCGACGGCAATAACGTGCACTGGGAACCGGTCGGACGCGCCGCTGAAGCCGACGCCGCCGAGGTCTTGTTCCAAGACCGACGCCTCCCGATGTACAAGCTGGCCAACGCCCAGTACATCCTGTCGTTTGGCGCCGCCTTCCTCGGATCCTGGGGTGGCCCCCAGCTCGAGAACGACTTCGCGATGTCCAAGGACCCGAACCAGAACGGTTTCGTGTCCCGCTTCGCCCTCGTCAGCCCCCATCGGGACCAGACGGGCGCCAAGGCCGACGATTGGTACGCAGGCAGTGTCGGTGGCCAAGTCGCCGCCGCCTTCGCCATCGCCCGCCTCATCGCTGATGAAAAGGGCTACGCCGGCGCCGCCACCGCGCTGCTCAGCAACGTCGACGTAGCCGCTTCGGCTGCTGCTTCCGGCGTCGCCGAGGCCGACCTTCGCCTCATCGCCAAGCGGTTCGCCGACGCCCCCGCGGCTGTGGCGCTACCCGGCGCCATTGAAGACGCGGACCTGGCGGTCGCGACCTTCTTGATCAACATCGTCAGCGGCAACCTGGGCGGCACCTTCGTCCAGGGTGGCTACGCAGGCCCGGTGCACGGCACTCGGCACGTGGCAGACCTCGTCGCCAAGATGAACGCCGGCTCTGTTGGCGTGCTGCTGGTCGACGACGTCAACCCCGTCTACAGCTTGCCTCCGGCCTTGAAGTTCAGCGAAGCTTTGGCCAAGGTCGGAACGGTGGTGTCGCTGTCCTCGCAACCGAGCGAGACCGCATCCAAGGCCAAGATGGTGCTGCCTTCGAGCTCCGCCTTCGAAGACTGGGGAGACGAAGAGCTCTCCGCCACGGTCTCCTTGGTGCGCCAGCCTGCCATGACCCCTCTGTGGGACACCCGCTCCTTGGGCGACATCTTGCTGGCGGTCGCTCGCGGCGCTGGCCTGCAGGCCCCCTCCATGGCCCCCGTCGCCGTCGACGCCGACGCCGATGCGACAGAAGTCGTGGATTCGGCCGCCGAGACGGTCGATGCTGACGCCGCATCCGACGTTCCCGTGTTGCCACCCGCTCCTTCCGGACCCTTGGGCTTCGAGCCCAAGACCTGGCGCGAGTACGTGATGAGCCGCTGGGAGCGTGAGCACTGGGCCAAGACGGACCGCGCCACGCCCTTCACGAGCTGGTGGATTCGCACCGTTCAGGCTGGCATCTTCACCATGGACTCCGGTGATGCGGCCCCAGCGCTCGCACCGAGCGCCTACACCATGCCGGCCCGAGCCGCCGCGCAAGGCACGGGACTGCACCTCTACCTGCACCCGCACCGCCACGATGGCCGCTTCGCGAGCTCCGCGTGGGCCCAAGAGGCCGCCGACCCCATGACCGGACAGGTCTGGGACTCGTGGTTGGAAGTCAGCCCCGAACTCGCCGCCGAGATGGGCGTGGTCGACAATGATGAAGTGACGGTCACCACCCCCGGTGGTTCCATCAATGTCGGCGTCGAAGTCTACAAGGGCCTCAAGGGCAAGAGCGCCGCTCTCGCCTTGGGTCAAGGCCACACGGAATCGGGCCGCTACGCCAACGACCGCGGCGTCAACGCATTCTCTTTGGTCACGGGCGACGCCACGGACTCCAAGGGCAATGTGATGATGGTGGCCAGCGGCGCTAGCATCACCAAGACCGGCGCCAAAGCAGACCTGGCGAGCACCTTCGGCTCCAAGGGCGACAGCGATGGCGGCCGAAACTGGGGTGTGTCGGTCAACGCGCCCGCGCTCGCCAAGGTCGGCGATGCTCCGGCCGCCCACCCCGGTGAGCTGACAGGCATCCATCACCTGCCTCGCGACGAGCGCCTCCAAGAGAAGAAGCGCCTCAACTTCTACGATCAGCCAGACCACCCGACGTACCGCTTCGCGATGACGGTCGACACCAACGCCTGCGACGGCTGCGGCATCTGCTCCATCGCCTGCTACGCCGAGAACAACCTGCCGATCGTCGGAAAGAGCCTCATCAAGCGCGGCCGCGAGATGAACTGGATTCGGATCAACCGCTACTGGGAGACCGAGACCGACGAGTCTGGCCACGCCCACGACGACATCCAGTTCGTTCCGATGATGTGCCAGCACTGCGCCTTGGCGCCGTGCGAGTCGGTCTGCCCTGTGTTGGCCACCTACCACAACATCGATGGCCTCAACGCCATGGTCTACAACCGCTGCGTTGGCACTCGCTACTGCGCCAACAACTGCCCCTACGTGGTGCGGCGCTTCAACTTCCACAGCTACGTCTGGCCAGAGCCCATGCACCTGCAGCTCAACCCAGACGTCAGCTCGCGAGTGATGGGCGTCATGGAGAAGTGCACGTTCTGCGTGCAGCGGACCCGCCAGATGAAGACGGCCTACCGGGACAAGGGCTTCACCGAAGCCGTACCCGACGAGGCGCTTCGCCAGCTTCCTGCGTGCGCGGAAGCCTGCCCGACCCAAGCGCTGACCTTCGGCAACCTCAACGACGAGGCGTCTGTGCCCGCACAGACTCGAAAGTCAACTCGAAGCTACGTTATCCTGTCCGAATTCAACACTGAATCGGCGGTCAACTACCTGGCCAAGGCCAGCTTCCACGTATCCGAGCCCCACCACGGCGGCGGACACGGCGGAGGCCACGCCGACACCCATGGTGATGACCACGCTGGTGACCACGGTCACGAGCACACCGATGGTCATACTGATGACCACGGAAGCAAAACCGAACATGACAAGGCCGACCACCCTGCGGGTGCGGCCGAGCACCACTGAGGAGCGTTCTCGTGGAAGCCATCCGTCCTCCCAGCTATGGCGCGGCGAACCGGGACATTATCCGGGTCATGTTCAAGCCGAGCTTTCTCTACCTCGCGGGCTTAGCGGTCTCCGTTTCGCTCGTTGGCGTCCTCGCCTTCTGCCTTCTCCATGAGATTTGGTGGGGCATGGGCATGGCCGGAACGAACAATGCGTCGTTCTGGGGTACCTACATCGTCACCTTCGTGTTCTGGGTTGGCATCGGCCACGCCGGTACGCTGATCAGCGCCATTCTCTACTTGGTGCGATCGAAGTGGCGTACGGGTGTCTACCGTGCCTCCGAGGCCATGACAGTCTTCGCGGTCTTGACCGCAGGCCTGTTCCCAGTCTTGCACCTTGGACGCCTCTGGCAGGTGTACTGGTTCTTCCCGTACCCCAACCAGCGCTACCTCTGGGTCAACTTCAAGAGCCCATTGATGTGGGATGTGTTCGCCATCTCGACGTACCTCACGGTGTCGGCGGTGTTCTTCTACATCGGTCTCATCCCAGACTTCGCCATCGTCCGCGACCACAACAAGGGCCTCATCAAGAAGGTCTACAACATCCTCGCGGTCGGATGGAATGGCACGAACCGCCAGTGGCACCACTACATGGCTGCCTACGGCTTCTTCGCCGCCTTCGCCGCTCCCCTGGTCCTGTCCGTCCACAGCGTCGTCTCCTGGGACTTCGCCATGGCCGTGACCGCGGGCTGGCACTCCACCATCTTCCCGCCGTACTTCGTCGCTGGCGCCATCTTCTCCGGCTGTGCCATGGTCATCAGCTTGCTGCTGCCCATGTCGTACATCTTCGGTTGGAAGGACTACGTCAACGAGTGGCACTACGACGCTCTGGCCAAGATGTGCCTGCTCACCAGCGGCATCCTCACCTACGCCTACGCCACCGAATACTTCATCGGTTGGTACAGCCAGAACCCCCACGAGTGGGAGATCTTCGCTTGGCGTGCAACCGGTGAATACGCCTGGGCCTTCTGGCTGATGATCTTCTGCAACTGTGTGGCTCCCCTGCCTTGGTACTTCACCAAGCTCCGGACGAACCCATGGGTCCTCTGGATCATCGCGCTGCTGATCAACGTCGGCATGTGGATGGAGCGCTTCAACATCGTCGTGAGCTCTACGGCCCACGGTTTCGACCCTGCCATGTGGCGGATGTACACGCCCAGCATGTGGGAAGTCGGGATTCTCCTCGGCTCCGCTGGCTGGTTCATGATGTACTTCCTGCTCTTCTGCAAGACGGCACCCGCCGTCGCCATCATGGAGATCAAAGAAATGGTCGCTGCCCCGGTCAAGGGCTCCTTGGAGGCAAAGTGAGCAGTGCACACGCCGCCGTTCCTGAAACCACCCGGATCAAGGGCGTCTACGCGCACCTCGACCTCTTCCTGACCGGCGTCGACCGTCTCAAGAAGGCCGGCATCGTCGGCTGGGATGTTGTGGCTCCCCTGCCCCGACACGAGATTCTCGACATCGTCTACGAAGGGCGCCCTTCGCCTGTCCGCTGGTGGACCCTCACAGGCGCCATCACTGGCCTGACCTTCGGCTTCTTGCTTCCGTCGTTGACGGCGGCTCAGTGGCCAATGATCAACCCTGGCGGCAAGCCCGTCGTCTCGCTGCCGGCCTACGCCATCATCATGTTCGAGTGCACTATCCTCTTCGGATGCTTGGTGACCGGACTGGGCATGGTCATTCACAGCGGCTTGCCGAGCTTCTTCTCGGACAAGGCCATCCAAGACCCTCGCTTCGGTGACGACAAGTTCGGCATCGTGTTCACGCGGGCCCACGCTGCCGACCAAGAGCGGATCACCAAGATCCTCTCGGAGACCGGCGCCATCGAAGTCACCACCGGTGACGACACCATCTACGAGGTGCCCAATGCGTAGCACCCTTCTCAAGGCCTCCGGGCTGGCCCTTCTCGGCGGTGCGCTGATCTCGACGGTGGCCATC
>JBGCER010000291.1:0-5245 GCA_045106515.1 Myxococcota bacterium | reverse complement strand
ACCGGGGACACCGGGGACACCGGGGACACCGGGGACACCGGGGACACGGGTGACACCGGGGACCTGCCAGACGATGGGGAGCCCATCGAGCCGCCGTCCCCATTGGGCACCGCCGCCATTGGGCGGATCTCCGATGATATTGACGAGCTGATCTTCGCCAGCGCCTCCCGCCAGGCCGTCTACGTGATGGACCTGGACAATGACCAAGTGATCTACGAGTGGGCCACGGATCGGTGGCTGAAGCCGGCCAGCAATACGAAGCTGTTCACGACGGCAGCGGCCTTGGACCTCTTGGGTCCGGATCACCGCTCCGAGGTGACGGCCTACGCGCCCTCCCGTCCTTCGGGGGGTACGGTCTCCGGCGACCTGATGGTCGTGGGTCATCACGATGGGGCGTGGTCTTCCTGGCTGAACGCGGGGCCCACGGACCCGGCTGCGCGGCTGGCTGCCTCGGTGCGTCGGGCGGGGGTGACGCGCGTCACCGGCCGGCTGGTCGTTCGGGGAGACTTCGTCTACGAGCCCTACAAGTTCGGCTACCTCGATGCGGGCGCCCAGCGCGAGGCGGCGGCGGATGTGCTGCGCACGGCGTTCACCAACGCTGGCATCTCGATCTCCGGTGCAACCACCACCGACCCCAGCCACGATCGACCCTCGGGAGCGGTGGCGCTCGCGGTGTGGCGAGGCTCGTCATTGGAAGCCGTCTCTGCGGTGGTGAACACCATCAGCCACAATGAGCTCGCGGACAACTTGACCCGCCACTTGGGCTGGACCGTCGATGGCGACAGCTCCTACGCCGGCGGCGAAGCGGTGATGGCAGGCTGGCTCTCCGACGCCGGGTTGGACACCAGTGGCTTGGCGCTCACCGACGGGTCTGGCCTCTCCCACGATAACCGGGTCAACGCCGAGCTTATCGTGCGTATGATCGACTATATGGACGCGCAGCCCGCAGCCGAGGTCTGGTACCGGAGCTGGGCGGTCGCTGGATATGACGGCACCCTCGCCGGACGCATGGGTGGGCCCGACACCTTGGGTCGGTTCTGGGGCAAGACCGGAACCCTCAATGGCGTGATCGCGACCAGTGGCATCCTGTTCAGCCGACACGATGGTCACCGATACGCGATCTCCATCCTCGCCAACGACGTGGCGAGCCGGTCCGAGGAGAGGGCGCTCCACAACAGCATTATCAGTGTGTTGGCCGCGGATTTGCGCGGTGGGGACGCTCCGCCGGACCCCCCCGTCGCTCAGGCGGCCCTGCTCGAAGGCGGCAACCTTCGCCTGTCTTGGCAGAAGAGCGCCGGCAGTCTCGGCACCGAAGTCTGGCGTAGCGAAGACGGTCGAGTCTGGCTCCCGGAAGACGCCACCTGGCACGAAGAAGATCGAGTATTGCTCAATATTTCGGGGACTACCCACGTCCGTTTGGTGGCCGTAGGGCGCGGCGGCCGCAGCGCGCCGTCGGATTCCTTGGCCGTCGCTCCGCGGTCCGGCGCCACGGTCCTTGTGGTCGATGGCAATGACCGCTGGGACAGCCAGGCCGAAAATACCCGTGGCCGGGGCCACGACTTCGTGTCGCGCGTCGTGCAGGCGGTGCCGGGGTACCGTGTCGCGAGTGCCGATAACGATGCTGTTCTAGACGGTGTCGTAGACCTCGAAGACTATGACGCGGTCATCTGGCTACTCGGTGAAGAGTCCACCGAAGACCAGACCTTCGACACCGGCGAGCAGGCCATCGTCGACGCCTTCGTAGCCGGCGGTGGCGCGCTCATCGTCAGCGGCGCCGAAGTCGGCTGGGATCTGATCGAGAT
Source organism: Myxococcota bacterium (assembly GCA_045106515.1). Taxonomy (GTDB): domain Bacteria; phylum Myxococcota_A; class UBA796; order UBA796; genus REDI01. The sequence goes on along the minus strand of JBGCER010000291.1, from coordinate 3,443 downwards.
GGGCGAGGGCAATGATCCGGGCTGGGCCCAGGACGTGCTTGGCGCCGACTACCTGGCCGATGATGCCGGAACGTGGTTGGTGGAGCCGGCAGAAGCGGCCTTCGCCAACCTGGACTCTCTGTCGTTCCATCTGCCCGGGTACATGGTCGCGAGCTTTCCCGACGTGCTGACGCCGGGACCCGGATCGCGCGTGGCTCTGAGCTACGCCGGCGGAACCGGAGGCGCGGCTGCGGTCCGCCGCGAAGACGCGCCTGTGCTGTGGTTGGGCTTCCCCATCGAGGCGGTGGACGATGTCGCCGATCGGCAAGCGGTTGTGGTGGGAGCGCTCAAGGCGTTCGGCTTGTAGAGTAGGGGAGCAGCGGGCGCATACGTGCCCGCTCCAGAGGTGTGCGTGTCCGACTCCACTCATCGGCTGACCCAGTACAGCCACGGCGCCGGCTGAGGCTGCAAGATCGCGCCCGACGTGCTCGGACGCATCCTCAGCTCAACGGTGCCAGTGCCCACAGATTCCCGTTTGCTCGTCGGAAATGACAGCCGGGACGACGCAGCGGTCTACGCGCTCGATGCGGAGCGGGCGGTCATCTCGACCACCGACTTCTTCATGCCGATCGTCGATGACCCTGTGGAGTTTGGCAGGATCGCGGCGGCAAATGCCATTAGTGATGTGTACGCCATGGGCGGCAAGCCCATAATGGCTATCGGAATTCTGGGTTGGCCGGTCAATACCATCCCTCCAGAAGTGGCGGCTCTGGTGCTCGACGGGGGCCGCATGACCTGCGCCGAAGTCGGCATCTTGCTGGCCGGTGGGCATAGCATCGACAACCCAGAGCCCATCTTTGGCCTCGCTGTCACCGGCCTTGTGGACCGGTCCTGCCTCAAGCGGAACGACACCGCCCAGGTGGGCGACGTCCTCTTTCTGACGAAGCCCCTGGGCGTGGGCTTGCTCACAACCGCCGAGAAGAGACGTGTCTTGCTCGAAACGGACCGGGGCGTGGCGGCCCGAAGCATGATGCGGGTCAATACCATCGGCGAGTCCTTGGGCGCTCTCATTGGAGTGCACGCCATGACCGACGTCACGGGCTTCGGATTCTTGGGCCATCTCGTGGAAGTGGCAGAGGGCTCCGACGTGTGCGCAGAGATCGACCTGGCATCTCTGCCCCACCTGACCGATCTTGCCCCCTACCTTGACGCCGGCACCGTGCCTGGCGGCACACGGCGGAATTGGGCGGCGGTCCAGGATCGGGTGGCGCCGTTCGAAGAGCGAGACTGGCAGGTGCTCTCGGATCCCCAGACCAACGGCGGCTTGCTGGTGAGCGTGTCCGAAGCGACGGCTCCGGCTGTGGCGGCATTGCTCGCAGAGCACGGCTGGCACGCCGCTCCCATCGGGCGCATGGTCGCGCCCAGACCGGATGGGCGTCGGGTGATTTAGGGCCAGCGCGCCCCCTTGGTGCACCTGGGCCATCGTCCTTGACAGGTGGTGTACGTCCGCTACCTTTGGCCTATGAATGACAGTCAGTCAGTGCAGCCCTCGACCCCCGGACGATCGACCGAGGCCCCGCCTCGTCGAGGAACAGAGGCCCGTCGCGCTCAGCTGCTGGATGTGGCCCGCGCCCGGTTCATCGAAGATGGCTACGCAGGCACCTCGGTCTCGGCCATCGTGCGAGCGGCGGGTGTGGCTCAAGGCACGTTCTACGTCTACTTTGAGAGCAAACAGGCGGTGCTTGCCGACCTGCGCCGGCAGGTGTTCCGGCACTATGCGACGGCGCTCGCGCAGACCGCGGCCCTCGACCTGCCGGCCGATGAGCGGCTCGTGCAGACCGTGTTGGCCATGGTCGACGTCGTCACCGAACATCGTGACCTGGAGCGCGTCTTTCGCCAGGCAGAGTCCGCCGAGGCTCTAGAGAGGGCGGCTGTGGAAGGCCGGGCGCGCTTGGCGGGCGGCGCCGCCGTCTTCCTCGAACAAGGTGTGCGTGATGGGCTCTTTGTCGTCGACGACCCCGAGGGCGTCGCCCAGCTCGTGGTGACCTTGTTCGACAACGTCCTGTACGAGTCCATCGCCTATGCCCGACCGGCGCCGCTGGCCCAGACCCTCGCCCATGCGCTGCCCTTCGTGCTGCGTGGGGTGGGCGTGCCCGAGCCTCGGATCCAATCGCTCCTGTCTGGGGTTGACCTGAACCGGTGGAATGCATGACCGCTCTGTCCAGCACAGTCCGACCCTCGTCGACTGAGTTCCAAGCCAATCGTGAATCCATGTTGGAGCTTGTAGGCACCATCACAGACCTTCAAGCGGCGGTCGTGGCCCACGGAGAACGGGCCCGGCGCAAGTTCGACAAGCGCGGTCAGCTCATGCCGCGAGAGCGGGTGGCGCGCCTGCTCGATCCCGGCTCGCCCTTCGTCGAATTATCGTCATTGGCCGGCTATAAGATGCATGACGATGATGGAAAGTCCCAGATCGCTGGCGGCGGGAACATCATCGGAATTGGCGTCATCAACGGGGTTCGGTGTCTGGTGAACGCCAGCGACAGCGCCATCAAAGGCGGATCCGTCACCCCCATGGGCTTGCGCAAGAGCTTGAGGGCCCAAGAGATCGCCCTCAAGCAGCGACTTCCACTGGTGAGCCTTATTGAGAGTGGTGGGGCGAACCTGCTGTATCAGAGCGAGATCTTCGTGGAAGGGGGCCGAGTTTTTGCGAACATGGCTCGGTTGTCCGCCGCGGGCATCCCGCAGATCACCGTGGTTCATGGCTCGTCTACGGCCGGCGGCGCCTACATGCCGGGCCTCTCCGACTACGTGATCGCGGTTCGGGATCGGGCTCGCATCTTCTTGGCAGGGCCGCCCTTGGTGAAGGCAGCGCTGGGCGAGGTGGCCGACGAAGCCGAGCTCGGCGGAGCAGCCATGCACGCGCAGGTGACCGGCACGGTGGACTACCTGGCCGATAGCGACGCCCACGCCCTGTCCATGGCTCGGGACGTTGTGGCGTCCTTGGACTGGGAACCGGCGTCGTCCTCGGCGCAAGGCTTCGACGCGGACCTAGGCCCGCTCTTCGAAGGCGACGAGCTGTGTGGCGTCGTGCCGGCGGACTCTCGTCAGCCCTACGATGTGCGAGAAGTCGTAGCCCGCCTGGTCGACGAATCGAATTTCATGGAGTTCAAAGCAGATTTTGGGCCGCAGACCGTGTGCGGCCACGGAAAGATCTACGGTCGAACCGTCGGTATTCTTGGCAATAACGGCCCCATATTCCCGCAGGGCTCGGTCAAGGCTGCCCAGTTTATCCAGCTCTGCCAGCAGCGGGGCACGCCCCTGGTCTTTCTCATGAACACCACCGGGTTCATGGTCGGGCGAGATGCGGAGCAGGGTGGGGCGATCAAGCATGGCTCAAAGATGATCCAGGCCGTGGCCAACGCCACGGTACCCAAGGTCACGATCATTATCGGCGGCGCCTT
>JBGCER010000290.1:0-4031 GCA_045106515.1 Myxococcota bacterium | reverse complement strand
TACTCACGGGAACGGCCGATGCCGCTTGTTCCACCTCCGATTCTCACGAGGCCAACAACAGCTACTCCGCAGTGTCCTACCTGGGCGACAGTGACACCTGGTGGCCGTATGCGGGCAGCCCGCGCCACCTGTTTCCCCAGTCCCTCAACACCAGCAGCACCGATCCAGACTGGTATGGATTCCGGCTCGCGCACGAGGGCTCATTTTCGGTGAGCTTCGACTCGGACGGCCCCATTCGAGTCCGCTTGTACAAGCGCAAGGCCGACGGCACGCCGTCGACGGCAACCTGGTTTGACACCATCGTGAACGGGCAGCGAACCTTTGACGTCGACGACCCGGATCCCACCGACGGGGTGGACGAGTACATGCCGGTGTCTGGTTACTTTGTCGAGGTCATCGGCACGGGGCGGAACGTGTGCATCGACTACACGCTGTCGATCTCGGTGAACTACGATGAGGACGGTGACAAGGTCTACAACGGCGACGATGTCTGCCCTGATGTCTATGATCCTGGCCAGCTGGACACCGATGGGGACGGCATCGGCAATGCCTGCGACAACTCATGCTCGGCGACGGTCTGCGAGGACGGGGCCACCGATGGCTCGTGCGTGGAGACCTACAGCGTGCTCTCCAAGGACCTAGAGGTGGTCCGGTCCCACGATCTGGACGTCACCAACAGCTGTATCGAGCGCGCTGTCGTCTTTGTGCACGGCTCGAGCCGCAACACGAACGGCGGGTTCGAGTCCATCGTCGAGGCGGCCGACAACAACGGCATGAAGGAGAGCACCCTGGTGGTCGCGCCCTGGTATCGCGCGGTCACCGGCGATGATCCGGACTGTGACCCGGCGACCAATAGCTGCGACATCGGCGCGCACTATTGGACCTCGGCGGGCTGGATGCAGGGCGACGATGGTCACTCTTACCTCGGCTCACCCCAGGTGCTGTTGGCGCAGTCGGGGCCGTCTAGCTTCGCCGTTCATGACGCTCTGATCGACGAGATCATCTCCTCGGGCAAGTTCCCGAACCTGAAGGAGGTCGTATTGACTGGCCACTCGGCCGGCGGGCAGTTCACCCAGCGCTATGCGCTTTTCGGGCTGGAGCCCAACGACCACCCAAACGTGGGGTTCACGTACTTGCCAGCGAACGCAGGTTCGTACACGCTGGTCAGCCCGGAGGGTCTGCCGGCCGGGACAAGCAGTTGGCTTTATTCCTCTCTTTTGGCGTATAAGCACGGGTTGTTCAGCCGCAGTGGGACTCCCTACACGCAGACCCTGTCCAGCAGCACCAGTGAGGCCACGACCAACCCCTACGTCAGCCAGTACCTGAACCGGAACGTCACCTACCTGATCGGCGACGAGGACACCTGCGGTGTGAACGACCAGTTCCCCGATGGCTCGGCGTGCGATCACGAGGATAACAGCGTCCCCGACTCGGTGAACGATGTGATGCAAGGCAACAATCGGCTGGATCGCGCGCACAATGTGTTGGACCACCTCGATGCCGAGTACGGCACCTCTGGCCACTTGCACAGCCTGATCGAGATCCGGAATGCGGAGCACAGCACTCGGGATATGTATCCGTGCGATGAGACCCCGGGGCTGCTGTTCGACCTGAACACCTACAAGGTCGGGGATGACTGCCCTTAGAACCGACGCCCGTTCACGGGGTCGCTCAGGCTGCTGCACCCGCTTCAGCCCGAGCGGCGACGCCGTCCCACAGCCAAGAGACCCGCCAGACCCAGAACGAGGGCGCCGCCCGAAGATCCGGCGCCGGTCGCGCTGCACCCTCCGGCGGGCTCGGTCGGGTCCGGCGTCGCCTCGGCGGCACAGGTGTCTCCATCGAAGGCGAAGCCGGGGTCACAATCGCAGGTGTAGGCTTCTACGGTGTTTTCGCACGCGCCATTATCCCCGCAGGTATCGAGGCCAAGCGCACACTCATCGATGTCGGCTTCGCAGACTTCGTCGTCCCCCTCGCCGGTACAGGCGAACTCCGCTCCGGCAACCTCTAGGATCCAGGGGACGAAGGCTCGGGTCTGGGCGTGCATGGCGAGGGGTTGTTCGGAGTCGCCATTGGACGTGGAGTTGGTGCCGAGCACCATGAAGCCGTCGCCGTCCGCGACGAAGACCGGGCCACCGCTGTCGCCTGACCCGATGTTGCTCTTGGTCTCATTGCCGAGGGTGCAGAAGCGGATCTCGTCACCGACGTAGCAGTCGGCGTCATCGGCCACGTTGAGCACCGTCTCTTGCAGGACGGTGGCGGGTTGTCCGTTCTCCATCCGGCCCCAGCCCGCGGCGATCACCGGTTCATCGGGGATGGGATCGCGGGTCGGTAGACGAAGGTAGCGCTCTAGGAGAATAGGCGATTCCAGCTCCAAAATCGCGACATCGTAGGGCTCTAAGCCCCAGGTTTCCTCGACGTTGAGCGGGATGTACTCCGGGTGCAGGTGCACCACGGCCACGTTGTGCAGCGTGGCCTGTGGGCTCGTGCGATCGGGGTGACCGGACACCAGGGGCCTGGAGGTGATCTCGATGCCTTCGAGGGTGCCATCCTCGTTGCGCCTGCCGCCGAAGCAGTGCGAGGCCATCAGCACATAGCTGGGGCTGATCAACGACGCGGTGCACCCGTTGGCGTAGATCATCCAGGGATAGGTGCCCTCCTCGACGGGCTCGCCGCGGATGATGGCGTAGGCATCGTCGTCGAGCACGGCCCCTTGGCCCAGCGACGCTTCGTCTGCGCAGGCGCTGATCACCACCGGGGCGAGTCCTATCATTCCTGCTGTCAGCCAACCGCGACGCGTCATTCGTTCTCCTGGAGAGGAGGGGAGCCGCAAGGCGGACACGAACCCTCACCCCTCTCTGCCACACACCGTATCGTCAGGCTTGGCCTACCGCCTCGCCATGTTGGGTCTGAGTGGTGTTGATTGCCGAAGACGGTACTTTCAACATACCCAATCCTCAGGCCGCCGTGCACCACCGCGCTACATCCAGACCGAGGCGAGCGTGGGCCCGTTCTTCGCCGGCGATGCGGGCGTAGATTCGGGCGTCCCGATCATCGCGGGCGGCGCAGGCGCGGGCCTGCAAAGCCGCCGCTGCCCGTCCTTCGTTGAGGTAGCCGTCGAACCAACACTCGCGAGCGAGCTGGTGCAAGGCCGACTTTCGAGTGCTAACGGGTCGAGCCGCTGGCCGCAGGGGAAGGGCCACCACCCGTCCGGCACCCAGCTCCGCAGCGCGACCGAAACAGAGGATGGCGTGGGCGGCCTCATCGTCAGCCGCATCGAGGCACCGGCCAATGAGCACGGCGGGCGCACCCAAGGTCCGCAGTTCCCGGGCCAGATTGAGGAAGGCCGTCACGGCTTCCAGCTCGTCGGTGCCCGCTCGGATCCACCGCTCCGATGGGGGCGGAGGGGCGTGTTGGGTGAGCACGATGGGGACGCGGGAGCCGGCCTGGTCGCGCAGCGGGCGGCCGTCGACCATGTGGTCCCACACCGCCGGGATGAAGCCGAGCTCACCCCCAACCTCGGCGAACGCAAAGTTGCGTTTAAGGGTCGACGTCCGACGGACCGGAACCGAGTTCAGAACACGTAAGTAGGAGCCTGGAAGCCGCAAATCGAGCGATACCAACCCTGAGGGCATGCCCGATGTGCCGATCCCGACGCCGCCGCTCAAGCGGGGAACGAAGACGTTGCGGTGGCTAAAATAACCCCTCCAGCCAAGGTGCACGGCGCCAACTCCCGCTCGGCCCAAGAACTCAAACGCTGCTCCACACCAGGAATAACGCGAAATCCAAGCTCGCCGCCCACCAGCAGTTTGGGATCGTCTGTGGGTTGGGATGTGGGACCCGTCTCGGCGAATCCGTGGATCCGGAACCCCACGCGGCCCCGGTCTAGCCCGCTTGGCTCCCGATCACCGAGGGCGATCGACAGAGCCACTCCGGCGCCGACCTGCTTGGTGAACTGGGCCGCATGGGCCGGAGCCTCTACAGCCAGTGGGGCAGCGACCGCGGCAAACGCTGCCAATGACTGCATGTGCGTG
>JBGCER010000289.1:0-5734 GCA_045106515.1 Myxococcota bacterium | reverse complement strand
TTCTGCGACCCCTATTCTAAGACCTGCCCTACCTTTACACCACCCCATGGCGGTGGCCAGACCATGGGCGGCACCTGGGTCCACGCGCCCGCGATGCGCAGTCCGCCTCGCCCGCACGCGACCACCGGGCCAGGATCGATGGACACAATGGTGCCAGGCTCGGCGTCCACCCCACCGATGGGACGAGCGGCGGTGACGAAGACGGTGCGACCCTTCCACGTAAACCGCGGCATGGGCTTGACCAGCGCCCGGACTTTGCGGTCGAGGGCGTCGGCGTCCTGGGTAAAGTCGAGGGTGGCGCCCTCGACAGTCGTGCGTCGATGGTACGAGCCGAGGGACAGGTCCTGGGGCTGCCCACACAGACCCTCCCGCTCAATGCGGTCGACCAACGCCACAATGCGACGCTCAGCTTCGGCGCATGCCCGGTGGTACAGGCTGGTCGAGGTGTCGTCCGGTCCGATGGGCAAGGCCACTTGGTCCAGGATGTCACCACCGTCGATCCTCGGAGTCACCTCGTGGAAGGTCAGGCCCGTCTGAGAATCGCCGCAGAGCAACACGCTCGTGCTCGGGTGTGGGCCTCGGTGGAGCGGCAGCAGCGACCAGTGCGCATTCACGGCCCCGACCTTGGGCACCGACAGCAACGCAGGTTTGAGGATCAACCCAAAGTTGCCGACGATGAGCAGATCCGGCTCATGGGTCGCCAGCCGCGCAGCATCGCGCACGTCCTGCGCTTGAATCCACACACTGGGTACCCCCATTGACAGCGCGCGCCCCTCGACCGTCCACGGCCCGCCCAGCCATCCGGCCAGCGTATCGAGGGGCCTCCACAGACCCGCACTCTGCCGACCATCCCGGACCAACGCCACGACTTCGTGCTCACTCCCCTGAAGGGCGCGGAGCAGTCCCAGGCCCATTCGTCCATTTGCGGCAAGAGCGATGCGCATGGGACCGGCTACCCGCTATGGGGCGTCCGGCCACCCGGGGGCGCGACCCGCGTTGGAATTGGCTAGACTGCGCCATCGCATGGACCCAAGAGCTGGAGACGCACATGCTTCGAATCAACTGGATGACGTCGGCGGCAGCGCCGGTGGCGATTCTCGCCATGCTGGCCGTCCCGGCCTGTACCGGTACCTCACCCACGCCGACCGACTGCGACACCGGAGAGGACTCGGACAATCCGGTCATCGACTGGAGCGAAGACAACACGGTCGAGGGCACGCCCCAAGACGATGAGTTCTTCACGGGCGCCGGCAAGGACATCGTGCAAGGCCTCGCTGGAAATGACACGGTCTTCGGTGGCATTGGCCCCGACGAAATCAGCGGCGGCCCCGGTGATGACCGCCTCTACGGCGGCATCGGCCCCGACACCCTGCTCGGCGAGGACGGCATCGACCGGCTCTTCGGCGACCAAGGCCCTGACACCATGAACGGCGGCACGGGCGAAGACTCCCTCGTCGGTGGCGATGGCAACGACACCATGCGTGGCGGCCAAGACAACGACGAGCTCTACGGCGGCCGCGGCGAAGACACGCTCATCGGCGGAGAGGGCAATGACGAGCTCTCCGGCGGCGACGACCCGGACATCCTCACCGGCTCCGAAGGCGATGACTCGCTGTACGGCGGTCCTGGCAACGACGAGCTCGAAGGCGGCCTCGGCGATGACACCTACTACGGTGGCGACGGCGATGACACGTTCATCATGGACGCCACCTGCAACTCCAAGGACACCATCTTCGACCTCAACATCAATGATGATGAGATCATGCTGCCGGTCGACGTCTTCCTTCGGAACTCCTTCCCCGAAGCGAACTCGAACAACACCGGCGTGTTCCTGACCATCGACGTGCCCACCGCTGGCTGCATCATCGGCTTCGTGCCTGGCGTAACGGTCGACCAAGTCGAAAATGTCATCAGAGAGCAGTAAATTCGCCCTCTTTGGGCTGTGCCTCGCCCTCGCGAGTCCAGCCCTCGGGTCCGAGGTCTTCGCCGATGAAGAGGCGACGCAAACCAAGGTGAAGGCGCTCACTCAGGCTGTGTCGGACATCCGAGGCCTTGAGGTGCGCACGGCGATCCCGGTCTTTGTGGAAGACCCCGCCACCATGCGCGCGCGCATGGAAAAGGAGATCGAAAAGCAGCTGGACCCGGCGGCCATCGAGGCGATGGAAACGACCTGGAAGCTGCTGCAGCTCGCCCCCGCCGATTTCGATGTGGCCACGTCCTACGCATCGATTCTTGAGAGCAACGTGGGTGGCTACTTTGATGTCGAAGAAGGCCGCCTGGTTCTCGTTCGTCGAAAGATGAGTGGCAACCCTGGCATGGCCAAGCTGCTCGAAGACATGGTGATCGCCCACGAGCTGGTGCACGGCCTACAAGACCAACACTTCAACCTGTGGTCCCTCACCCGCCGAGAGCTGGGCAATAGCGACGCGGCGCTGGCCATCTCCACGTTGGTCGAGGGCGACGCAAGCTACGCCATGCTCTACCGCATGCCCATCCCGCTGGACCCCGACAACATCCCCATGGACAAGATGGCCTCGATGATGGCCGGTGCTGGCGGACCCTCGGAAGACCCCGGCGGCGCCCTCGGCAAAGCCCCACGCATCATGCAGGCACCGCTGATCTTCCCCTACGTGCAAGGCTTGGTGTTCATCCAACACATCAAGCGCCCCGGAGACGCGTGGTCCTCGGTCGATCAGGCCTATGCCAAGCCCCCATTGTCCACGGAACAGGTGCTTCACCCTGAAAAGTATGGTGTGGACGGAGACTGGCCGATGGACCTTTCCGCGCCGGCGGACCGGTGGCTGGGCGGAACCCAAACGCTCATGGATCAAGACACGTTCGGCGAGCTGATGAGCCAGTTGATCTTGGAAGAGAACGTGCCCGAGATCGACGCGGACGCCGCCGTCGCCGGATGGGATGGCGACCGCTACTGGACCTACCACGGGCCCACCGGACCCAGTATGGTCTGGCGCAGCACCTGGGACTCCGAGGCCGATGCCATGGAGTGGGAGACCGCCGCCACAGCGCTGGTGCGACACCTCTCGCCCAATGCGGAGCTTCAACCGCAGCCGACCGGCACGTGGTCTTCCGAAGGTGACGTGGTATCCGGCGTAGAACGCATCGGCGAGGATGTGGTCGTTTGGATCGACGTCCCCCAGGCAAAGGCCCGTAAGGCTAGACGCAAGGCGCTGTCGGTCGTAGGACACGTCATCACACGGCTCGACCAGCTCGCCCCCGCCACCGACCGCCCGGACGCGCCTCCAGCCCCCTCTACGGACTGAATCATGGGCATGTTCATCAATGGCACATGGCATCGAGAAAACAAGTTTCCAGCAAATAAATCCGGCGAATTTGACCGAACGCCCACCAGCTTCCGCAGTCAGATTTCGGCCGACCCCAACGCCGAGTTCCCCGCAGAGGCCGGTCGGTACCACCTCTATGTGAGCTACGCCTGCCCATGGGCCCACCGCACGCTGATCACGCGGGCGCTCAAGGGTCTAGAGCACGCAATCTCCGTGTCGGTCGTTCACTGGTACATGGGCGAAGACGGCTGGACCTTCCAGGACGGGCCGGGCGTCGTCGCCGATCCGCACCACCGCGCCACTCATCTCAAGGATGTGTACAAGGCCGCCCGCGATGACTTCACCGGTCGCGTGACCGTGCCCATCTTGTTCGACACAACGTCGCGTCAGATCGTCAACAACGAGTCGTCCGAAATCATCCGCCAGCTCGACGCCGCCTTCCAAGGCATCGCGAAGAACCCAGACCTGCGGCTGTCTCCCGACGACCTGATGCACGAGATCGACACCCTCAACGCGCCCATCTACGACCGGGTGAATAACGGCGTATACAAGTGCGGATTTGCCCGAACGCAAGCGGCGTACGGGCGAGCGGCCAACGCGCTCTTCGATCACTTGGACACCCTGGAAGCGCACTTGTCCACGCGCCGATGGATGTGCGGCGACCGCTTCACCGAGGCCGACGTGCGGCTCTTCGTCACCTTGCTGCGCTTCGATCCGGTCTACGTGACGCACTTCAAGTGCGACCGCCGTCGAATCGTGGACTACCCCAATTTATGGGCGTACACCCGCGAGATAGCGCAGGTGCCTGGCATCACGAAGACCATCGATATGCAACACATTCGGCGCCACTACTTCGAGAGTCACCCGAGCATCAACCCTCGCGGCATCGTCTCGGTGGGTCCTGCCGATGCCGACCTCAGTCAACCCCACAACCGCGAGCGACTCGGTGGACGACCACCTCTCGGCTGAGCTCGAACGCAGCCTCATCCGGGAGCTGCACGCGGAGTGGGGTCGGCAGAACACCCGGCAGTTCGAAGGCGCCATGCGGCCGCCCACCTTGGGCCTGCACGAGGTCGGCGCGCTGGGACAATTCCACTCCGGTCGGCGTACGCTGACCTTGCAGCGGGCCTTTGTGTTGGCGGCACCTTGGGGCCAGGTGGTCGAGGTCCTGCGCCACGAGATGGCCCACCAATACGTCCGCGAGACGCTCGGCATCCACGATGAGTCCCCTCATGGCGCATCCTTTCGGCGGGTCTGCCGAGACCGCGGGATCGACGCCCGGGCCGCGGGCCTTCCTGTGGCCGAAGACCCGGTCGAGCAACGGCTTGTGCGGCGGATCCAAGCCCTGTTGCGCCTGGCGGACAGCCCCGAACCCCACGAGGCGGCCGCCGCAGCCCGAGCCGCCAGGCGCCTGCTGGCCGAACACGATCTGTCGCTCACCGACCCCGATGAGGCCCGCACATTTCGCCAGGTCGGCCCCTGCAAAGGTCGCTTTGACCCCTGGGAAAAGACGCTCGCGGGGTTGCTTGGCGAGCACTTTGGCGTCTCGGTGATCTATGTGCAGGCCTATCGACCCACCCGAGGCACGTGGGGGCGGATCGTGGAGCTCATGGGCCCGGCTCACCACGTTGAGATCGCCGCCTATGTACACGACGTCTTGAGAGACACCGGCGAGACGCTGTGGGCCCAGCACCGGCGAAGCCAGGGCCTGAACGGAAACGCCGAACGCCGCCGCTACCTCTTCGGCGTTCTGGTGGGCTTCCGCGAGACGCTCCAGCGGGAGTTGAACACCGCCGAAACCGCACTCGTCAAGGTCAAAGACAGCCAGACCGCGGCCTATGTGCGTCGGCGCTATCCGCACCTGCGGACGGGGCGGCGAGCCTCGGTCAAGACCTCCCGAGCCACCGAACACGGTCGAGCGGCGGGCCGGAATATTCAGCTTCGGCCTGGAGTTTCAACGTCTGGCGGACCGCCTCGCCAGATCACCCGTCAGCCCAAAAAGCCCCGCTAGATCTCGTCCAAAAAGGTGACGCCGCCGAAGTCATCGAAGCTAAACGGCAAGTCCAACCTTGGACTTCTTGGGTATCGCTCGGTGTACACGTCGGGCGATTCGGTAAAGCGAGTGGGGTAGTAATTCCGCTCGGCGATCGCTTCGCCAGCCCGCATGGCCAAGGTCGGGATGGCCTGGAGCCGCTCCCGCACATGGGCGGTTTTACACGAGCGAATCAACGCATCCACGCCTTCGCTCCGGTACGTCGAAGGCCGCAGCGTCTCGGGCTGCATGCCCGCGGGAGGCTCCGGACGTTCGCCGGCATCCCACATTGATGCCAACCCATCATGGGGGAACGGGTCGATGGGCTCACCATTGAGCCACACATTGAAATGCACGTGAGGCAGGCCCCAGGGAAAGGTGACCAGGCCGTCGAGCCCGC
>JBGCER010000288.1:0-14829 GCA_045106515.1 Myxococcota bacterium | reverse complement strand
CTGCAGTCCTGGTCGATCCCATCGCACGGAGGATCGTCGGCGCCCGGATAGGCCAGGGGAGACGTGTCATCGCAATCGAAGGCGGTGGTGCTGTGGGTATAGCCTGCAGGGGCCTCACATTGCTTCACGCCAGAGGTGGGCCGCGCGTCGGCAAAGCCATCACCATCGGCGTCAGGGCGCCACTCTGGGGCGTCCACTACGTCGTTGTCGACCTGACCATCGCAGTCGCGGTCCCGCCCATCGCACCCTTCGATAGCGCCGGGGAAGGTGTCATCGTCGAGATCATCGCAGTCGCCGTCACGCGTGGCGAACCCATCTCCAGGGTCGCGGCATGACTCGATACGCGTGGAGGTGACTCCGTAGCCGTCGTAGTCATCATCTACATAGAAGGCGACGGGATCGTCGCAGGGCGCCACATCCGAGTCCGAATCTGTCGGGTCCACATCGACTGTGCCCGTACACGCCGCGAGCAAAACTAGAGGGCAGAGCCTGCGCATGCGCCACCATAGCCTGATCCTCGCGCGTCCGCGATGACTTGCCGCCGCGCGACAGAGCCTGTAGGGGCACGCCCATGCCTGTCGTCAACTTGCGGATCCAGACCCTTCAGCCGTCAGAGCCCTGGTGGCCTGACGAGGACGTGCTCGGCGAGCGCCTTGTGAAATTGGTCCGGAACAACCTAAATACAGGAGCGCCAACCACGGCCTTGGTCGTGCGTAGAAATGCCATCTCCCTTGTACCGCTGAAGCCATTCGCGGAAGAAAAGATCCCGGTCAAAGGAGTCATCGCGGCGCTGGCCCGTTGGGATGATGGCGAGTCTGTGCCCGACGCAGTCGGCGTGATCGGGCGAGTCCGTTGGCGGCGCAGAGATGCGCAAGTGGGCTGGAGCGAACTTGCGTTGGTGTTCATGGAGTGGCCGGATGGACGGTGGTGGCAGTGGCGAGGCCTCTTGGATGCCGAAGGTCAGCTCTTGCCAGACTCCGATGGGATCGCGCGCGCTGTAGACGGCTTGGCGAGGCCCAGTGGTCTCGGAGGCTGGTGGACCCACGCTCGCAGACACAAACCCAATCTGGCGTTCACCAAACGGACCACGGATGAAGAACCCAAGAGGGTCGGACCCGCGGTGAACTAGGCTGGGTCGGTGTATTGTCTTACTTTACATAATATACCTTATCGGACGTTGGCGATGTTCTTGCGTGTTCGTTGATAGCCAGGCGTAGGCCCGCTCGCGCTGCAACTGGATATGTGACCGCGTGAACAACTCTCGACCACGACCGTCGCTGCCTGTGCTGTTGCTCCTCTGCGGCTGCTCCGGTGGTCTGGCTGTGCCGGTGCCCCGGGTGTCCGTTGCATCCAGCACGGTGCAGCTTGAGCCCATCCAGTTTGGCGTGGACACGCAAACGGTCTTCACGCTGACCAATACGGGCACCGAACGCACTCGCGTGGTGCTGCAGACCGCCGAGCCGGTGTTCACCATCAGCTCTATCGAGCTCAGTGCCGGGAGCTCGGCTGAGGCTCAAATCACCCTACGGCCCACTAGCTTCGAGCCCATCGAACAAGACATCGTCTTGTTGTGGGCCGGCCAACGCACGGTCGTCTCCGTTGAGGCTCTCGTGTCCGACGACTGGGACCAAGATCTGGCCATCGACGCTCGCGCCGGCGGCACGGACTGCGATGACACTGAGCCGAGCGTCAATCCGGCAGCGGTTGAGGTTTGTGACGGGCTGGACAACGACTGCGATGATCAGGTGGACAACAACGCCACCGATGCATCCACTTGGTTCGCTGACGCTGATGGCGACGGGTTTGGCGACCCCAACGCGTCGGTGATCGCGTGCGTATCTCCAGTGGGTCATGTGGCGGACAACACCGATTGCGACGACGCGAAGCGCAGCGTGTTTCCGAATGCTCGCGAGCAATCCGACGGCATCGATCAAGACTGCGACGGCACCATCGATGAGCACTTGCTGACCGCCGGCTCTGTACTCATCACCGAGATTCACCCCGGCGATGGCGCTTCGATTCCGGCCTACGTGGAGCTTGCGGAGCGAAATACACCTTCAACCCTCTACCTTCAAAACCTTAGGGTCCAGGTTGCCGATGTCTCTATCGTGCTTTCCGGGGGGCAGATCACGCCCGGCGGGTCGCCAGTCTTGCTATGCGGCACCGATACCCCCGGTCGTGTGGAGGATGTGGACTGCGTAGATGTTCTACCTAATCATGAGGTTGAAGGTACAGAAGTCTCGATTCTGGCAGAGGCCGAGCTCGATGCGGTCCAGACGTCGGACTTCGATTTTGAAGACGCAGCGAGCGTTGAGCTCAGCCCGGCGGCCATCCGCTCTGGAGACAATGACTCGCCGGATGACTGGTGCGTCTCCACCCGGGTGATCGGGTTCGGCTTCGGCTCCCCGGGCTCCCTCGACACGCACTGCGATGGGCGCTGATGAGCGATCGCGACGCACCCAACATCTTGGTTCCGAAGCTGCCTGGCACGGCGATCATCGCCATCGTCGGCGGGTTATTGGTTGTGGGACTGCTGGTGATGGTGGCGTTGAACTGGGCCAACGGCACCCTCGATGATCGGTTGCGGGTCGAGTCAAGCGAAGATGCGAACGACCTGGACCGGCTGGCCACGAGCCCCGCTGGTCAGGCGATTGGGGCCGTTCGGGTGACGGTGACTGGAACCGCGGACGAAGAGCTTCCCATTGCCTTTTTTGAGTCGGCCTTCTCTTGGCAGAGCCTCGGGCCCGACATGTGGCGCTGGCCGAGCGGAGGCCCAGAAGGCGCCAGCACCGTCGTGCTGGAGGACAATGTGCTGCTCGCCTCACCGGTGCGAGAGGACTTGGCTCAGACCCTGCGCGCAGAAGCGGTCGCCATGGGGCTCACCGTCGAGCTCGTGCCTCTCAAAGACTGAGGCCTAGCGGTCTCGACCCCAGCTGTCTTTTGTGGGGTTAGCTAGTTTGAACTTGGATTCTGGTCGTCTCGATGCGGGCGTCGGTAGCGTCTGTTGCGGCACGAGCATGCTGGTGATCCGACCTGCATTGGTGGTGAACACCATCTGGCGACCATCGATGGAGGGAGACGCAGATAGGCCATTGAGTACATAGTCCCCGTGCCATGCCCAGGTCCCCTGCCCCGTTTTGGGGTCGAGCAGGGCGAGCGAGCCGCCGGTACCGGCGATCAAGATGCCGCCAGGCGTGATCACCGGTGACACCAATGAGGCGCCCCGACCGCTATCCCACGTCCACTGCACATCTCCAGCGGTGGGGTCAATGGCCCGCAGAACGCCGTCGGTGCCTGGGTGCAGCAGTAGAACCCCCGATTCTTGGGTGAGCATCACGGGCTGGGCCGCTGCTCCGATCTCCGCTCTCCACCGAACCGCGCTGGTTTTTGGGTCGAACGCGATCAATGGCGAGAGATACCCCGACGCGAACGCTGTGGATCCAGACATCATCGCCGGGGCGACCATGTCTGGGTACCGCCCTTCACCCACCGCGAGGTCCCACAATAGGTCGCCGCTCACCAGGTTGAGCGCGACCAGGGCGCCGTCGGAGAACCCGACGAGCACGCGGTCGTCGGCGATAGCCACCTCGGGGGCGGCGTAGAGGGTGAGCTCGGACTGACGCGAGGGGTCTTTCTTGCGCCGGTAGCGCCACACGAGTTCCCCGGACTTGCTGTCCAAGGCCACAACCAGATCGTCGACATCCCGGACCAGGACCAGGTTGTCACGCACCGCTGGTTTGGTGGGCCGGGGCGCTTCGCCTTCCCGCTTCCACAGCAAGGTGCCGTCCAGCAGATAGGCCCAGGTCACACCGGCCGTGTCGGTGAAGTAGACGCGATCGTCCAGTACAACCGGCTCGGCGTCCACTGCGCCAGATGCTGGATAAGAACGAATTAACGTCCCATTTCGACGAGAGAGCACATAGAGGGCGTCGCCTCCTGCGGCGCCCACGTAGATCTCATCGCCAACGAGCACCGGTCGGGCCCGCTCCGCGTGGCTGGGTGCGTTGACTCGCCGCCCTGGCAGGTCCGTCGTCCAATGCAGAACGGGAGGACCGTCAAAGCTGCCGGGATATCTGGCCTCGACAGGATCAGCGGGTGCGGGGTCGATGAGTCGGACATCTGCGGCGCTGGCCAGCAAGACGCCGAGCGCTGCGAGCCAAATCACTCGCCTGCCCCACCGTCGACCGGCGCAGCGGGCTCTGCAGGTGCAGTAGGCTCTGCGGGTTCGCCCGGCTCGGTCGGCGTCATCTCGGCCTCTACGGGGGCGTCGACTTCGAGGCCCATGGCTTCGAGACGGTCCCGAGTCTCATCGCCGAGCGCACTGGTGGGCCACTCGGAAAGCAGCAGGCGGTACACCATCTCTGCATCGCCCGGGCGCTCTGCGGCTTCGAACATTGCCCCGAGCGTGAGCGCAGCGCGCTGGCCGGTGAAGCCGTTTTCTTTGGCGACCAGGGGGCGAAGGAGCGCTGCGGCTCCCTCCACGTCTTCCGCCTGGGCTTTGAGCGCAGCCTGCCGTGAGATTGCAGCGTAACGAACGATATCATCGGACGATTGCGACGCCGCTGCTAGGGCCTTCGCCTCGCCCTCTTCATTGCCGGCCATTTGGTAGAGGGTCGAGGCGTACAGAGCTGCCTGATATGCCGCTAGACCCGTACCATTTTGGTAGGCTCCCATCAGCTTGTCCGCCGACTCGAGCATGGCGTCTTCGCGGGCGATGTCTTCTTTGCCGTGGGACTCCAGCGCAGCTGCCAAAGGCACGTAGACCTTGGGCGGGTAGCTCCACGGATCTCGGTCCATATACCCGAGGGTGTGCGTGAGCTGCATCTGGCGAAAGCGACCTTCTGGAGTTGTGATCCACTCGATCGATTCCATCTTGGTCTCGTCCAGCAAGGTTTCGTTGAGCGAGCGCACGGCCAGCGAGGTTTCTAGGCTCGTGCTGCGCTGGGCGCTTGTGTTGTACGAATCCCAAGCGGCGTACACCGCCACGCCAGCGAGGATGCCTGCGATGGCAAGGGCGAGAACCCACCAGTAGCCAAGCACGGCGTTGGAGGCCCACATTTCCAATCGAAACGCAGCGCCTGCATCGCTCTTGGGGATCGTTAGATCTGAAGAACCCTGATCGGCCAAACTACACCCTCGGTAACGCCGGGGTCGGTAACCCATTGACATAGGTACAGCGAGCGACTGGACCTTGGCCTATTGGGCCCGCTGCGGTATGAACCCATATGCGTATCCGACTCGTACCCATTGTCTGTGCTGTCGCCTGCGGCTGGCCGAACTACTCGAACCTGCCTGACGGCCCCGACCGAGCGGCTTCGGGTTCGCTTCGGGCTGAGCTGGCTGAGTCCATGAACATCACCCTGCTAAAAGAGGGTGAGGGC
This sequence comes from Myxococcota bacterium, assembly GCA_045106515.1. Lineage (GTDB taxonomy): Bacteria > Myxococcota_A > UBA796 > UBA796 > REDI01. The sequence goes on along the minus strand of JBGCER010000288.1, from coordinate 9,448 downwards.
GATTTGCTGGCGGATCTGGCAACGAACCCGCAGCGGTTCGACAAAGAGACGTTGGGCCTCGGAGATGGGCTCGACCTTTCGGCTGTGCTCTCGGGCGTCGGCTGGAACGAGGCCGATGAAGCGCCAACGATTTCCGACGTGCTCGGTGACGCCTGCGCTGGCGAGTCGGGCTCGCTGGCCACGACCGCGGACGGCACGTGGTCCGGCGACATCGACACCCTTAGGATCGAGGTGACGGAGAGCGGGGTTCTCTGCCTGTGGCTCGAACAAGACGAGCCTGCCCTTGGCTGGGACATGGTCGTGTACCGATTGGACGCGTGCGGGCTCCCCACATCCAGCCTCGAATTTGAGGATGCAACAGCGGGAATGGGCCTGGGAGGCGTCGCTGGTGGCCATCGACTCCCTGTGGAACCCGGCAATTATGGCGTTCTAATCTCCGGCTACTCCACACCTTCTGGTGGCGAGCTGGACGACTACGGGTATCGCGCCTCTATCAGCGTCGTGAGCGGCGCGAATGGCACCGAGATTTGTCCCACCTTTGCCCCGGCGGCCGGACAATGAGCATGCTGACTTCCCCGCCACTCTCCGTTCGATTGGCTCTCATCGCCGGTCTGTGCCTGACCAGCGCGGTCAGCGCCCAGGCCCAAGAGGTGCCGACGGACCTTCGCACCGTCACCATGACCGATGGCCGCACCATGGTGGGTAAAGTGGTCACCACCGAGGCAGGCGGGATCCTGCTTCAGATCCCTCAAGGCGAGTTCATCGTGGGGTTCGATGATCTCAAAGACATCGCTCCGGCGCCCGCCAGCGCATGGCGAAGCCAGCCGGTCTGGGAAGTGGTGGTCGTGGGCCCGGACGAAGAGCGCCGCTGGGTCGAGCAGGCTCTGCGAACCTATCCCCAGGTCAAGATCGCGGGCGATGACGGTGTCACCCGGGGACTCTCGATCGATGACCGCTTGAGTGCCCAGAAATGCGCACCCAAGAACCTCACGTGTGCGCAGTCCGCCGCCAAACGGGCTGGAGCTTGGTCGTGGATTGTCACCATCGATCCTTCGGACTCCGGCGTTGTGCTTCGAGGCGCCTCCTCGACTGGCCCCCGCACGGGCGCTCGGCCGCTGCAAGCATTCCGAGACCCGAGCGAGCTCCTACCGGCGTTGGACTCTCTAATGGGCCTGAAAAACGTGCCCAACCGCCAGGCTTCGGAAGGCATCTTGATGGCGGCCGGTGGGTCCAAGTCCAAGACGAAGGGTCCCAAAGACAAGGTCGCCAAGGCTCCCAAGGACAAGGCTCCGAAGGATAAGGTCGCCAAGGCGGACAAGCCGGCCAAGGACAAGCCGGTCAAGGACAAGCCGGCCAAGGACAAGCCGGCCAAGGACACGGTCGCTATGGCGGACAAGCCGCCCAAGGACAAGGGTTCAAGCTCCAGCGGTTCCCTCGGAAAGATTGGCCTCGATGCCCTGGTCCCCCTCCCCGGCTACCCATCGCTGAAGCGCGGAGACTCCCAGAGCTTTGCCATGGCCATGGCCGTGGCCGTGCCGGTCACCGCCGGTTGGGTCGGCCTCACAGGCAACGAAGCTAGCTCGCTGCCCGAGCACATCGCGTTGTCGGCGGGTGGCTACTACGCGGCCACTGTGGCCATCAACCACATCTTTGGCCAACGCACCCTTCGACGCACCACCCTGACCGTGGCACCGAACCGTGGCGGCGGAGCCACTGTACAGCTCTCCGGTCAGCTCTAGCCCCCATCCCTCACGACGCACTCCACTGCACCTTGGGATCTCGGGCTGCGCCGGTCCCTCCCCTTCGCTCGGGCCTTTGACGTGTCTCGACACGCCGGCAGGCCCTCGCTCGTCGAGACCCCGGCTCGCTCCGACCTCCCTGCGGTTCGTGCGGAGCGGTCATGAGGGATGGGGGCTAGCCATCGTGGCTCGCAGCGGTGGGCTGCAGCGATCCCTATGGGGCGATGAGCATTACTCTGGCGGATTTTCCGCCTTTGAACTGGATCGTTTGGCCGATCTCGTAGCCCTTGCCCGACTTGTCCTGAACGCGGAACCGGTGTGAGCCGGGAGCGAGCCGAAGGGTGTGTGGGAATGTGCCGCGCCGTAGCCGGCCGTCGACGATGAGCTGCAGGCCCTCGGCTTCCCCCTGCAAAAACACCATCACCGTGCCCGCGTTGGCGGGCGGAGGCGGCTCTTCTTCCACCGGGTCTTCGACCGGCTCGGCCACCGTGGGGTCCGTGCTAGCCGGAGCGTCCTCGGGGTCAGTTGCGGTGAGCGGGGTCGCGGGGTCGTCACCGACAGCAGGGTCCTGCACAGGCGGGCTGGTGGGGCGCTCCAGGGTGCCAACCACGAGGGGGACGCCTGCAGGAACGTCGGGGTTGTTGAAGGGTGTAGGCGGGTTCGTCGTGCCTGCGGGGGTTGGGTCGACCGGAGAGCCGACCAGAGTCGTGTCGTCCTCGGTAGGGTCGTTGTTGGAGGGCAAGGCTCGGGGCGCGGCGCCGGGGCCGTCGACCGCGACGACTCCGATCTCCAGGGGTTCGGCTGGGAATCGCTCGTCGTCTGCCGCGGGGTCCACCACTCTCTGCGCAGGGACATCGGATGTGACGCTGGGCGGAAGCTCACTCTGGGCGCTCGCTTCGGCGGTCTGTGGGTTCTTGCTTCGCGTGGCGGCAGCGCCCAACACCCCCAAGCTTCCGGCGGCGAACAACATAGCGGCCAGAAGCAGCACGGCAGCCACGCCCAGTCCAGCCCACCACACCCAAGCCGGCACGGCCTTGGTTTCGTCGTTCGCGGTGCCGGTTGCAGCGCCCTCACGATTGGCTGGGGCAGAGGCCGGCTGTGCAGCAGCGCCCCCGCTGTTCGGCGCCTGCGCAGTAGGAAGCACGCTCGGTGTGGTTTGAACCTCGGGGGAGGCAGAGGGGGTGCCTTGAGCGGGTGAGCTCACCCCGGACACGGCGGCGGCGACCGGTGCGACAGCCGCTGGAGGCGGTGCGGCTGGAGCCGTGGGTGGTGGGGGCGCCACGTTCAGCGGTGATGCCACCTGCTTGAGTGGCAACGCGAATGGGGCCAATGGCGTGGGCACAAGCGCCGCTCGGTGCACCTGGGGCGGAGGGGCCGGCAGGTCGAAGCTCGCGGGCGACGGTACATCCCAAGGATCCGCAGTGTCGGACGCGGACGGCGCAACGGCCGAAACGTCGAGTACTACACCATCAACGAAGCAAAATTCGATACGGTCCGAGTAGGTCGAACCGCACTGGGGGCAGGCCTTCATATCCAGTCACAGACCCTCATAGGAGGTCCCTCGATTATACACATGCCCAGACTCATTCGCGGGCAGCGCGCTTAAGGTGACGAGCGATGACCACCCGCTGCACCTGATTGGTGCCTTCGACGATCTGCATGACCTTGGCGTCACGCATGTAGCGCTCCACGGGGTGCTCCCGGACATAGCCGTAGCCCCCCAAGACCTGGACCGCGTCGGTCGTGACCGCCATGCAGGTGTCGGTGGAGTGGAGTTTGGCCATGGCTGCGGCCTTGCTGTAGTCCCGGCCGTCGTCGCGAAGCCAGGCCGCCCGGTGGACCATCAACCGAGCCGCGTCCGTCTGAGTGGCCATGTCCGCGAGCATGAAGCCGACGCCTTGAAAGTCGATGATCGGCTGCTTGAACTGGCGTCGCTGGGTGGCGTAGTGCGCGCTGTAGTCCAGTGCGGCCTGGGAGATGCCCACGGCCGTGGCGCCGATGGTGATCCGGCCGCTGTCGAGGGCGGCCATGGCGACGGTGAAACCGAAGCCCTCCGGGCCCACCCGCGCGCTCTGGGGCAAGCGAACATTGTCGAGCACTAATTCCACCGTCGGCGATGCCCGCATTCCCATCTTCTTTTCCTTCTTTCCGAAGGATAGACCTTTAATATTCCCCGGAAGCACGAATGCGCTCACGCCCTTGGGGCCCGGCTCACCGGTACGCGCCATGAGGATGTACACATCGGCGTACCCACCGTGGGTGATCCAGAATTTGGTGCCATTGATGATGTAGTCGTCGCCGTCGCGCACGGCCGAGGTCAGCAGGCTGCCCGCGTCCGATCCACTCTCGGGTTCCGACAGCGCGAAGCCGCCCAAGAGCTCGCCAGCCGCGAGACCGGGCAACCACTCTGCTTGCTGCTCAGGGGTACCGAATTGGGTCAAGATGACCTGGGGCAGTCCGGTAACGGCGACGCTCACCGCGTAGCTGGCGCTGACCTTGGCGATCTCCTCCAACACGATGCTGTAGTCCAGATATCCAAGGCCGAGACCCCCGTGCTGTTCGGGCGTAGGGATGCCACACAAACCCTGCTCACCAAGAGAGACCATGAACTCCTTGCGGAACCGCTCGGCCTCATCGTCTTCTTCCAGCGTTTCCGACAACAGATCGGTGCAGAAGGTGCGAGCCGCTTCGGCGAGGGCTTGCTGGTCTTCGGTGAGGGCAAACATGGGCGCTCCAGACAGGATCGGTGCGTATCGCATTGGGACCCTGCATGGGATGCCTCAGAACAGGGCGGCACCTGCGGCGAAGACCACGCCAGCGCCCACACCCGCGAGCATGGTCGGCCCCAATAGGTCTCCGGCCTTGGTTCCGGTGATGCCCAACAGCGGCAGGGCCCAGAACGGTTGAAAGAGGTTCGTCCACTGGTCTCCCCATGCGAGCGCCAGAACCACGCGACCTGGGTCGACCCCGCTCTTGGCCGCGGCTTGCATGACCATGGGTCCCTGGACGGTCCACTGCCCTCCCCCGGACGGCACAAATAGGTTGACCAAGCCCGCGGACAAGAAGGTGCTCAAAGACAACCCCCAAGCCGAGGTGGGCAGGGCATCGGCGATGAGCCCCACCAGTCCGCCGGCGGCGAGGATCCCGAGGATGCCGCCATACAACGGGAACTGCACGATGATTCCCGCGCAGGCCTCCGCACCCCGTTTGGCGTGCCGCATATAGGCGACGGGGCCCCCAGCCAGAGCCAGCCCCACGCCTAGGAAGCACAGGTTCATGCTGTCGGGAGAGAGGGCGCGCCACCCGCCTTGCCAGAGCCACGGCACGAACCACGCGGTGATCAGCACCACCAAGATGCCGCTGACCCACGGGCTGCGCTCCAAGCGACCTGCGATGCCGGGGGCCCAAGATTCCTCGTCCGCATTTGATGCGGGACGGTCGGGCGCCTCGGTGCGACTTGCGGGGTCTTTCGGCACGAGCCACACCAAAATGCTGGTCATGACGATGGCCACGCAAAGGGTGACAATCAAGTTTCGTGGCGACAAGATGGTGGCGGTAAGCGGCAGCACATCGATGTGGGCCGACAAGGCGCTACCCAGCACCTCATCGAGGTTGGCTTTTGACGTGACCTTCAATGGGGCTGAGCCTGAGAGTCCGCCGTGCCACACCGCGAGCCCCAGGTACCCCGCCGCTGCCAACAAAGGATAGTGAGCCTTAATCCCCTTTTCTTTTAAGGAGAAGCCCACCTCTCGGGCGAGTAGTGCTCCTGCGATGAGCCCCACGCCCCAGTTGACGAGCGCAAGGCTCATAGCGACGGACGCGACCAGCACGATGGCGGTTCGTGGGCCCGTGGCGAACCATGCCAACGCACCCAATATCCGCTGAACCGGTCGGGTATTCGCCACCACAAAACCCGTGACCAAGATCAAGCACATCTGCATGGCGAAGGTCAGGAGAGACCACAGCCCGCCAATGGGCCGCGCGTTCGCTGGGGCCCCTTCGGGGGTCCACCCGGAGACCCAAGCCTGGACCAGCTCCATCGGGGTTCCCTCGCCCCAAATCACACTGAACACCAGCGCCACCGCAAAGGCAGCGGCCGTGAGCCCGATGGCGATGACGAAGGGATCTGGTATTATACTGCGTAGAAGGCGCGCTACGCCGTCGGGAGACAATGGCACTCCGTGGTTAGCCTGGGCATTGTGGCAGAAATCCGCAGTTTCTCCTCAACACCGGTCCGTAGTGGCCGATGAAGGCCTCGACGCTCTCTCTTCGTCCCGCGCGTCGACCTCGTGGGCTCGGTGGATTGTTCCACCAAACGATATCTTTCCTCGACGCGCGGGCGAGGCGGGAGTTTCGAGCCAATCCCAAGGCACTACTCGGCCTGGCAGTCGTCCAGCTCGGTCCAGTCCACGGTGTCGATCGGCATCACAATGCCCGAGGGCCAGTCGATCTCCACGGCTTGCCACAGCTGGCCCGCCTCATCGAGCTCGACCTGCGCCGTATGCTCCAGCGCGCCATCGATATACACGTCCAGAGTGGCGAGCGTGGGGGGACACCCTCCGGCCCGACAGTCTGTAAGGCCGCCTTGTCCGTACACATCGACGTAGGCGGTATAGCGTCCGTCAGCCGGTGCCTGGATGGTGATCGTCTCGGGACCAAACCCGTCGATGACGTCCCAATCCAATGAGGCATCATCGACAACCACGTCCTGCACGCCCCACTCGGGGTTGGGGTTGCACCACGTACAGTCGTCGAAGCCCCACAGCGACTGCCCTGTGGGCACGAGATGCAGGTCCAAGTCCAGCTCAGTGTTCCAGCGGAGCTGTACGTACACCGAGTCTGTGGGTACGACTTCAACAACGACCCGATCTGGAGTGCTGTCCTTGAGACCGTCGGTGTTCTGAAGGCCTAGCTCGATTTCGTAGGTTCCAACTAGGTCAGCGAAGAAGTGCGGCCGTAGGTCGTCGGCCCGCTCCATGGTGGCTTGGCTGCCCTTGGGCACTCGAATGAAGCTCCACTGCGGAATGATCGTGAGCCCATTGGGATCGAAGCTGCGGGTTCCGTCCAGCTCCACTCGCTGAAGCGGAGCGGCCATGAAGTCCTCGCCCGCATCGGAGACTGGCGCGGCAGGATCGGCGGGGTCTTCGCCTGGATCCTCGACCAGGGGATCCTCGACGAGGTCCGGCGTCACCGAGGTGGTGACGCAGCCACAGAGAAAGACCAGCACGGGGAAGAGGCGGAGCATGCCCATAGTGTGGGCAAGTCTGAGGCCGGTGGCAAGGCCGAGAGTCTGCGATGGCCCTCTTTCGCGAACAGCCACCTTTCTGGCGACCTGTCATGGATACCCATTGTGCCCTTACATCCTCAGGCGGTCACGCCGCTGGCGGGGCATGTGTCGGCGAGGCTCATCGGTAGCACTGCAGGCTCTCGGTGTAGCCATTGTCCGCCCGGGTGCCCCATGCGCCGCTGACCCACGTGACGCGGTCGGCGTTGGTTGAGCACTGGTAGTCGGCTTGAAAAGCGGTTGAACCGGTGATGAGTGAGCAGAGGTCACCGTGGTCTGTCCAAGGGGATGCCTGGGCCGACCAGCCCAAGCCACACCGGATCCCATTGGGGAAGCGCTTGCCGTCGACGGTGATGCCTTCGCAGGTCGACGCGTTCGCAGTGTCCACCACCGAGGCGCAGCGCACCGTGCGACCGGCCACGACGAAGGCCGATGAAAAGCCATCGGCGGCGATCTCGACGGACGCGGATCCGAAGGCACCCCACGTCTCTCCGTCCGAGGCGCGCACCGCGCAGCTCCACCTCTCCTCCCCCAGCGTGCGTCCGGCTGGGATGGTGTCATTCTCCAGGCTGCCCTTGGTTCCTGAAACGGTCAGGCCATCGACCTGCCAGTCCACGTCGTACCCCTGGATCGGGTCTCCATCGGGGTCGAAGACGTCGAGTGCCAGCTCGCACCGTAGCGCCTCGCCGGGCTTTGGCTCGGCGGGGACGATTCGAACGATCGGCGTAGATGGCGATGAGTTGCGAACGATGGCCTCGCCGACTGTGTATTGCTCTCCCTTGCCAAGACCATCGGTCGCCACGACGACCGCGCGCACCCGATCCCCGCGCTCGTGGATGCCGGGTTGCAAGGTATTGGACTCGCCCGACTGCACTCGTTGCTCACCGATATACCAGTCCCATCGCAGGGTTAGGCCGTCGCCGTCCGGGTCTTCGACCTCGGCCCACCCGGTGATCGCCTCGCCGCGATGGGGGGCTTCGGGGGTGACTCCGCCAGAGACGAGGACCGGGGCGCCGTTGAGCACCGACACTTGAGCCGATGCCGGCGCGCTGGTGCTCTCGCCATCGCTCGACAGCACCTCGACCCGCCAGGTCTCCCCTCGCGCGATGCGATCCGCAGGCACGCGGTCATCGTTTAAGTCGTCTTGTAGCTGATCATCGCGGTACCAGGAGTAGGCGGTGCTCAGGTCATCGCCGTCGGCGTCTCTGGCGACCGCGGCCACGACCAAGGCGTCGGAGCTCTCGGGTTCGGCTGGGCCCAGCGTGACGTCTACGACCGGCGGTGCGTTGGCGATGGTCAGCGTCTGGTTGGCCTCGCTGGTGCCGCCGTCGACCGTCACGACGGCCTGTACACGCCACGTCTGCCCGCGCTCGGTGAAGGAGGCGGGAACGCGGTCCCCTTGAACGTCTCGCACCCACTCGTCGTCCAGGTACCACTTGATCTCTGCCAGAGAGGAGCCCTGGACGGTCACGACGAGGTCGTCTCGCGTGTCCGCCCCGACCGGGCTGATCGAGACCTCGATGGGCGGTGGCACGCTGGCGCACCCAGACATGACACAGAGCAGGAGCACCAGGCGCATCGGACCTCCGGCTCCGGAGATCGGTCACCCACCCTGACAAGTTGAGCCCTATCGGCCCTCGTTCTCGGTGAGCCGCTTGTAGATCCGGTCATTGACGGCGATCTGGCGCGCCGCGGCCCCCCACGCGGCGACGCCGCCGATGCCCGGAAGCAGGACTTGCGACCCCATGAGGGTCCACCCCAAGACCACTCCATCTCCTGGAACGGGGCGCCCGATGAGGCGCTGAAGGCTCTTGCGCTCCCGCTCGGCGCCGGCGAGTGTCATACCGGCTCCAACTTCGATCCCTACGGCTCCAGCCACAATCGCGAGGGCGCCTGGCACTTGCAGACCGCCTGCACACCGCCGACAGGCCATGCCTCGGCTCACAAAGCCGACGCCGACCAAGGTCGAGATCACCGATAGCGCTCCCACCGCCAGCCCTTGGGTGCGGATCCTTCGGCCGGACTTGTAGCGTTCGACCGCTTCTCTTTGGCGGGGGGTCAGCCTGATGGGTGGGAGCTCTTCTTCTTCCTCTTCTTCTTCCACGGGGTCCGCGGGCGCCTGCGGATCTGTGGATGGCGCCAGAGCCTGTTGCTCCAAGATCGTGGGGGGAAAGAGGTCGATCGTGGGGGCGTCCGCCGCCAGCGCCGCACACAAGCAGAACCACAACGCGATCAAGGGGTCTCCCGGGCATCCAGTCCGCGCGCCCGGTACGCCCGAGCGGCTTCAACGTAGTGTTCCGTCCCATGTCGAAGCTTCGGCAGGTCCTGCTCTAAAAGTTCTCGTACCACCCGAGCAGGCCGGCCGACGATGACAGATCTGGGCGGAAATACTTTGTTTTCGGTCAGCAGACTCCCAGCGCCCACC
>JBGCER010000287.1:0-2855 GCA_045106515.1 Myxococcota bacterium | reverse complement strand
TGGATGTGCAATCCTTCCCCAACGAGTTCAAAGACACGCCGCACAAAACATCGCAGTTCGATGGAAATGGTCCTTGGAGTCCCTACAGTTTGAACGCCAGCTATGGGAATCTGCAGTCTGGCTACTACGGCAATGAGCCGGTGTTGTTGGAGCAGCTCGTCGACACGGTCGCTCGGATCGTGGCCGAAGACAAAGACGTGCTCAAGACGCTGCTCACGACCCGGCGCTTCTATGTGGCGGCGAACCTGCCGTACGCCGGTAGTTCGATCTCCAAGTCCACTGATGACGTGAACCGCGTCTATGGAATCACCGGGGATATCGCCGGGGATCTGGAGGCCCAATGGGTGGAGCTACCCGAGGACGAACGCTCCGGCGCGCTGACCCACCCGGCGTGGCTGGCGGCCCACGGAGACAACTTCGAGGACGGCGCGAGCTTGGTGCTTCGGGGTCACTGGATCCGCGAGAATCTGCTCTGCCAGGACGTGCCGGGGCTGGAGAGCGTGATGGTCGAGGCCCAGCTTCAGCCGTCCGACGGCACCCTGAGCGCTCGCCAACGCGTCGAGGCGGACATCGAGACGCGGACTGAGTGCATGGCCTGCCACGACCGGATGAACAGCTTGGGCAAGCCCTTTGAGCTGTACAACCACGCGGGCTTCCTGCGCGCGACCGATCATGGCGCCGGCCCGGATGGCTCGACTGTGGTCGACGACGCCGCTCAGGCGTCGTGGAGGCCAGACATTGTGGACGGCTCCTATGATGGACCGGTGGCGTTCACTGCGGCGCTCGCCGAGTCCAATGCGGTAAAACGCTGCTTTATTCGCCAGTCTTTTCGCTTTTTCATGGGTCGGGATGAGACCCGCGAAGATGCGTGTGCCCTGACGGCCATGGAGACCGCTTACGACGAGAGTGACGGTTCTTTTGTTGAAATGCTCGGGGCGCTCGCCACGTCGGACGCCGCCACCTACCGCTATGTGCCCGATGGAGGTGGGAAATGATCTCTCGACGCACTGTTCTGGGTGGCCTGGGGTTCGGCGTTGGCGCCTCTCTCTTCCTGCCCTTCTTCCGCCAGGCGCTCGCCGGTGAGGGCGATGCGCCTTGCCGCTTCGTCTTTGTTGTCGAGGGCAACAGCATCGAGCCCATCACGATGTACTCGCCGGCCGCGATGGCCGCGATGGCCGCCCAAGCCACGCGAGACCCGACCGGTCGCCGGTGGTTCTACAACCTGTACGGACACTCCGCGCCCATCGAGGTGACCGAGCGAGACCTGGGGGACGCCATCGCGCTGGACTCGCTGAAGACCAATGGCGGAGACCCGTCGTTGGTCGCCGATAGCGTGGTGCTGCACGGCCTGTCATCCAAGGTGGCGGGAGGTGGGCATACCACCCACCACGGGGCTTTGAGCTGCACCCGATCCCGCCCCGGTATGCCCGGTGGACCCACCATCGACGCCGTGCTCGCAGCCCTCCCCCAGGTGCAAGGCGATGCTCCCTTCGATGCAGTGCGCGTGGGCATCGACGCGTCTCGGGGCAGCCTGGCCCACAGCACCTGCGCCTATGGTGCGGGCCGCACCGCGCCGGTGGTGATCAACCCGTCGATGGCCTTTACCAACCTGTTCGGATCGGTGGCTTCGGCCGCAGGTAAGCGGGCGTTCCGAGAGCGTCGTGAGCTGTTGGACTTTGCGCTGGTCGACGTGAAACGCGCCGAGGCGGCCTTCTCTGGAGGCTCGGACGAGCGCGCCAAGCTCGAGACTTACCTGGCCTCGCTCGAAACCGTGAGCCAGCGACAGGCTCGCTTGGTGGACATGGAGTCGGTGCTCGAGGACGTGTCTCCGGCGGGTCCCGATACGAACCCGCTGTACACCTCCACGCGTCCGCTGGAGCGATTGCAATCTCAGTTTGATCTGGCGACGGCGGCGTTGGTCGGTGGCCTGACTCATGTGGCGGTGATCACGTCTGGCACGGGGTCTGCCTTTGACCTTGGCTACAGCAGCATCATCGGGGGCGTCGGCCGACACGACCTGCACCATGGTTCGGCGGGCAACCCGGCGTATCGAGACGCGATCCATCAGGTCAGCCGCGCTCATGTGTCGATGGCGGCGGAGCTCGCGCGCACGCTTCAGGCCACCCCGGAAGTGGGGGCTGAGGGCAGTATGCTGGACCACACGGTGATCGTGGTGATGTCGGACAATGGCGAGCAGCACCACAGCACGGCGTCGGAGTGGCCCATCTTGATGATGGGCGGGTTCCACATGGGGCTGAAAACCGCTGGGCGGACGGTGATTTACCCCGGTGTTGGGGACTCGCGGAACAATCGACAGGTGTCGAATCTGTTCAATACGCTGGGGCACTTGGCGGGGGAGGACATGAACGAGTTCGGCGGGGAGGGCGCGTCGCGGATTGCGATGGGGCCTCTTGGGGAACTGGCGTAGGTCCTGGGGAATTGGGGGCGGATTTGGGGAATTGGGGAGGTCCGGTCTGCGGGACGCGGAGGGCGCGGAGATCCGCGGAGGTTTCGGAGGGACCCGGGGGGAGGGGTTCGGGCGGTGGGAATTGGGGGCTCTGGTGTGATTAGGGGGTCAGGACGCTAGGTGTAAGACTTTGGGGTTGGGGGAGAATAGAGGTTTGAGGTGGGGTTTGTTAACCACGGAGGCACGGAGGCGCAGAGGGGGCACGGAGGGGGTGGGGGTTTGGGCATGGGGTGTGTGGCTGGGGGGGGGATTGGGTTTTGGGGTTTTGGGGCTTTGGCGGTTGGGTTTGGGCGTGGGGTGTGTGGCTGGGTAGGGGGGGCAGGACGCTAGGTGTAAGACTTTCACCGGTGGGGGGCAGGGCGCTAGGTGTGAGACGTTGGGAGGGGGG
>JBGCER010000286.1:0-3269 GCA_045106515.1 Myxococcota bacterium | reverse complement strand
CGGTGCCGGGCTGCAAGATGATCGGCTGCACCCCCAGGCGACCGCACGCGGCTTCCAGCGAGGTTCTCGTCCGAAGAGACGGGTTTAAGAACACGGCCACAACGCGCTTTCCTGGTCGAATTTCTGGCGCCGAACCCGCTTCGATCTCCAAGGCCCGCTGCACCAAAGCCCGAACGCCATCGGCGCCGGGCTCCATGCCCGTGAGGAAGTGGCGGCTCACTTGGCCGCCACCGCTGCGGCGCTAGGAGACAACACCGTGGCCAAAGCCTCGCCGAGGACCCGACACGCCCACAGCGGCACCGTTGCCGGCGGCGCGAGTCGCAACACCATGGGGTCGGAGGCTGTGCCCACCAAGAAGCCCGCATCCAGCAAGGCGGCCTTGACGGGACCCGCAGGCCGGTCGAGCTGAACCCCGATCCAGGCGCCGGCCCCCCTCACCTCAACCACACCTTCAATCGCACACAATTCGTTCTTCAGCGCCTCGCCGACCGCCCGCGTCTTCTCCATGATCTGCTCATCGGCCATGATGTCCAAGGTAGCCTCGACCGCCGCACAAGCCATGGGGGCGCCGCCGAAGGTCGTGCCGTGCTCCCCAGGGTTCACCGTGGCCGCCAAGGCCTCGGTCAATAGGCACGCCGCCACGGGGAAGCCGTTGCCAAGCCCCTTTCCAACGGTAACAATGTCCGCCTTCACCCCTTGGGAGGTGTGGACGAGAGGCTCGCCGGTCCGCCCCAAGCCACACTGGATCTCATCGGCGATCAGCAGGGCGCCCACCGCCTTGCACGCAGCCGCGACGGCTTGTAGATATCCAGCAGGCGGCTCCACAATCCCGGCGATTCCCTGGATCGGCTCGATGATCACTGCGGCGACGGATTCATCTAGAGCCTGGGTCAACGCCTCGATATCGGCGAACGGAACGAAACGCGTATGCCCATGGCTGGGCGCGTGCTGGTCCACGTACTTCCACGTCGCTCCCAGAGATCCCATGGTTCGCCCATGGAACCCCTTCTCCATGGCGATGATCGTGGGCCGACCGGTCGCTTTCCGCGCGATCTTCAAGGCCGCCTCGTTGGCTTCACTGCCGCTGTTCACGAAAAAGACTTGGTCCATCCCTGTGAACTCCGCCAACTTCTGCGCCGCGCGAGTCCGTACCGGCACCGGCCCCACCGTCGTAAAGAACGAGAGCTGACGGGCTTGGCGAGTGATCGCCTCGATCCATCGAGGGTGACCTTGGCCCAATAGGGTGACAGCATGTCCCCCGTAGAAGTCCCAATATTGGCGACCGGCGGTGTCCCAGCAGAGCGCGCCCTCGGCGGAGTGGATCTCGACCGGAAGGGCGGCAGGGCCCATGTTGTTGAGCAGATGCATCGGAGTCCTCATGGAAGGTGGGGCAGGACGGGATGACCCGCGTCCAGGCCAAGGCGCACACGCGGCGCTTGGACGGCTTGGGCGGCGGCGCCCTTGCCCAAATTGGCGATGGCGGACAACACGACGATGGTGTCCTCGTCTCGGTAGACGGACAGGTCGCACAGCCCCGTTCCCCTCACCCAGCGCAGCTCCGGGGAGCCCTCTCGGATCCGGATGGCGGGGTGATGGGCGTAGGCATCCGCGAGTACGGCGTCCGCATCAAAGCCAGGTTTACACTTGAAAAACTGAGTGGCAAGAATGCCGCGATCCACCGGAGCGGACAGCGGCACGAAGTGCAGCTCGGGAGCCGTGCCCAGCCCGGCCAAGAAGGCCCGGATCTCGGGCACGTGCTGGTGCTTGAGCACCTTGTACGCCCGAAGATTATTGGCGCGCAGCGGGTGGTGGGTGCCTGGGCTCGGAGTGGCGCCAGAGCCCGTCGAACCTGTGGCTGCCGCGATCATGACGGGCCCATCCACCATCCCCGCAGCGACAAAGGGTGCGATCCCCAGGGCGATGGCCGTGGCGAAGCACCCCGGCGCGGCGATGCGGTCCGCCGTGCGCAGCGCTTCGGCGCTCCACTCGGGCTGGCCATAGACCCAGCCGGGCACGTGGCGGTGATCACGCGCGCAATCCACCACCACGGGCACACCCTTGAGCGCGTCCATCATCGACGCGGACACGCCGTGCGGTAAGGCCAGAAACACGGCGTCGAGTTCAGCCAACTCCTGACCATCGAAGGCAGAAATGTGCAGGTCGCACAGCCCCAGCAACCCGGGCATCACCGTGTCGTAGCGCTCGCCCACAGAGGACCGAGCCACCACCACATCCACAGACAGCTCCGGATGGGCCATCACCCAGCGAACCACCTCGGCACCGACGTACCCCGTGGCCCCTACGACTCCGATCCGCTTCACGCCCGAGCCTCGACCGCAAGCCGCACCACGGGCGTCGCTTCGACTAGGCCGAGCTGCCGGAGCACGCCCTCACACAGCTCGGAGGCTTGGGTGCGAGCATTGAGCACCATCGCGCTGGGGACTCGGCCCAAGACGCTCGATCGACCAGCGTCATTGTCCGTGGCAGGACCCGTGATGACGGTCGCTTCCAGGCCAATTTCTTGAAGCAGCAGAGAACCGCCCCACGCTGCGACCGGGTCTGTCGCCGCGAGCACGACGGCCCCAAGAGCCGCTTGGATCTCGGCATCTTCCAAGATCTGACGCACGCCATAGGTGCCCATCAGGCCGTCGCCGAGCTCCACCACCATCAGATCCGGGCGCGTCTTCGCGATGTGGTTCATACAGCCCTTGGCCACGGCCACCACGTCTCCCTCGCACGTGGACGGCAGTCCCGCGTCGGCGAAGGTCGTGGCCACCGCAGCGCCGTGGTCGAGCATCTCCAGCACATCTCGGCGCAGGGCCACACCTGTGACCTTGGCGACGCCCACCGTTAGGCCGCGCTCCGTCGCGCCTCGAACAAGAGCACACGCGGCTGCCGTCTTTCCGGCGTGCATACACGAGCCCGCGAGCACCACCATGGGTGGCATCGGCTGCAAGGTCTGCGAAGGGGTCACCGGACCCTGGCGAATGTGGGCAGGCTCCCCTACCCGGCTTCCAATCTCTGGAAAGTGCTGAATGGAGCCGAGCACCTCGACACGGCAAGGTTCGCCCACCTGGGGGTTGCTCGACGTGCAGCGCCCGATCACACCGCCCAAGTTGAGTAAGTGCAGCACGTCGCCGGGGGACACCTGCTTCGGCACGTCTCCCGAGTAGCCGCGCAGTGCGTCGCGCTTGCCCCGCACGCCCGCCACCACATCTCCAGGGTGGACCGTCATCATGCGGCCGTGTTCGTCTTCGATCTGGTTGTAG
>JBGCER010000285.1:0-4288 GCA_045106515.1 Myxococcota bacterium | reverse complement strand
AGAACCGATATTCTACGAGCTACAATGAGGTGCGCCCCATCTTGGCCACGCGCGACCTGGCGGATACCTGGCGCTATCGGAAAGATGCTCGCTACTTGTCCGGTTCTAAGAGGGCAATGGATTGGTTGATGCGGTACGCAGTCCGTGACACGGATGTGCCGCACCAGATCCTTCCACATCCGGCAAAAGACAGTATGCTCTTCCGGTATCCCTTGGTGCCCCAAGGGCAGAAGGTGCCGAACCAGAAGCTCGGCACGGTGGCGGTGGCGCTGCTGGGCTGGGTCGCATGGGCTGAAGCGACGGGCGACCACAGCGAAGACGACAACATACGGCAGATGGCCACATTCGTCCTGAGTCAGCTTGAGTCAAATGGACGGTTCAACGCTTATCATGTGCCGATGGGGCACCCGTATTATCAACAGAAGAACGACATCGTTCCCGGTGAAGCGGCGTTGGCTCTCGGCGAGGTCGCCGAGTACTTCGACGAAAAGGAGTGGCTCGACTTCTACCCGAAGTACCTGGATTACTACGAGCCGTGGTTCCGTGAGCGGGCGGCTCGCCAGCGTCCGACGGGCCGGTGGCCTCACAGCACGTACACCAATGAGGATCGACTGGACTTGGTGCAGTTCGGTCCGTGGTCAGTGATGGCGAATAAGCAGGCGTATCGAGTGACCGGCGACGAGCGCGCGGCAGCCTTCGGGCTGGAGGTCGCCGACTGGATGATCGACAACTACCAGTGGAGCGAGGCTCGGTCGCCCTATCCGGATTATGTAGGTGGATACTACAAATTGCCAGGCGAACTCCCGGCGATGCAGTCGTTCTGCTACGCCGAAGGCACAGCGGCGGCCTACGAGTTGGCCGCCACCTTCCGACCCGAGTCAAAGGACAAGTACGACCGGGCCACCCGAGAGGCGATCCGCTTCTTGGACGTCATGCAGTTCGATGCCACGTCCTCGTACTTCGCAGCCGATCCCAAGATCATCGACGGCGGCATCAAGTACGCCATGAATGAGCAGAAGATTCGAATTGACTACGTCGGACACGGGCTATCAACGCTGTCGCAGTACCTAGACGCCAAGGACGCCGATCCCGCCGCCCAGCTCGATGTGACCATCGAGGAGGTGAGCTACGAACCCGCTCATCAAGCCCTGTGGGGCTCGTGGGCCTTGGACCCGCAGGCGCCACCGGCGTCGCTGGCTGGAACTCCGGAAGGTCGTCGAAAGTGGGCGTCCCTCGCCCAACAGATGACGTTCACCTACACCCCAGAGGCCCTGGTGGAGCAGGGGATGGGCCGAGCGGTGCGCGTGCCCTATGTTGTGGATTCGGTCCCGAGCGACCGAGAGGTCCAGATGACGCTCACGCTACCCGGTGGGCCGTCCGTCACGCGGAACGTACGGATCGACGCAGATATTCTGGTTCTCACCGAGGGCGACCGCGAGGCCCAGCGCTTCGTACGCCGCACGCCGGCCTCCACTGAACCGCCGTCGAGCGATGGTGGGCCCGACGACGACGAGGATGACGAGGAGGGGCTTTAGGCCGCATCCCTCCCGGCGGTTCGTGCCGAGCGGTCGAGAGGGATGTGGGCCCTAGTCGCCCATCTGCTGCGCGGCGTAGTGCCCAACGCCGTAGGTGTCGATGAGGTGCAGCTGGCTCTCAAGCCAGTCCAGGTGCTCCTCTTCGCTGACCAGGATGGCTTCCAGCAGGGCGCGGGTGCCGTTGTCATTGTGCTCGGTGCACAAGGCGATGGCCTTGTTCAGGCGCGGGATGGCGTCAAGCTCTAGGGCTTGGTCACAGACCATGACCTCGCGCACGTCTTCGCCGATGCGAATGCGTCCGAGCTTCTGCACATTGGGGAGGCCGTCGAGGTAGAGGACGCGCTCGATGAGCTGGTCCGCGTGCTTCATCTCGTCGATAGACTCGGCGTAGAGCTTCTTGCCGAGCTTTTTGAGGCCCCAGTTGTCACACATCCGGGCGTGCAAGAAGTACTGGTTGATGGCGGCGAGTTCCCCAGCGAGGATCTCGTTTAGGGCGTCGATAATGGGCTTGCCAGCTTTGACGGACATGGTCGCTCCGGGTGTGCGACCGCCTAACCCGGCCTAGCGGCGCAGCAGGAGGGAGCCGGGGCTGGACACGCCGGAAGTGGGCGTCTCGTCTCGGGCTTCAAGCATTCTGCGCAGATCGTTGCAGCAACTTCCGCACTGGCCGCCGGCGCCGCACGACTGTTTGATGTCGCGGAGGGTGTTGGATCCATCGTCGATGGCGCGACGAATGTCGCGGTCACTCACGGCCTCGCAGAGACAGACGATCATGAGGGCTCCAACTCACCGTTGAGGGTGCAAGTGATAATCACTTTCATTAAGAAGTGATAATCACTTTCAATACGGATCGGCAAGTGTGGATCGGTATCGGATCCAATCAGCGCCGCTCAAGGGTCGCTATTCTTCGCCGTCTTCCCGCTTCGGAACCACCACTCCGCCGAATCGGTCCGCGCTGGTGAACCGCATGAAGAACCACGCGATCGTTAAGAAGAGCGGCAGGCCGAGCGTGATCAGGAGCAGCGGGGGGACGACCGTACCGTCGCCAGCGGCCACATCGGTGTCACTGTCGACCGAGACCTGAGCATCGGAGTCCTGGCTCACTTCAAGCCGTCCAGTCGCTGCTGGAGGTCTTCGTCCACCCACACCTGCTCAAGTAGGGCTTTCGCCCACTGAACCTCGTCTTTGGCCAGGCGCTGTACGAGGATGTATGCCGCCAACCTGGAGGGCAGGAGCTCTTCCCAGACGGCGTTTTCGAGGAACCGCAGGGTGCCGGCGTCATCGAGGGTGTCGGTCAAGTTTCGACGACAGCGCTCGCACGCGAGCAGGGCCGAGTCATCGGAGGGCTCTTCGGGTAGAGGAGGCACTTCTACGACTTTGAGGCCATCGGAGTCACCGCAGAGCTCGCACTTGCTCCGCGCACGCCGTGTGAGCGTCTTGCCCAGGGCGCTGGTGGCGGCCAGGCGCGCCTGATGGGAATCTCGACCGCGGGCC
The DNA here is from genome assembly GCA_045106515.1 of Myxococcota bacterium. GTDB lineage: Bacteria > Myxococcota_A > UBA796 > UBA796 > REDI01. Next base: position 1,259 of record JBGCER010000285.1, on the reverse strand, counting down.
ATGGGGCCTCCGTGGTGCGGGTTGTAGCACGTGCAGCGTCGGCCGCAGGTGGGTAGGGGGCGGCATGGCTTCTAGATTCTTGTTGGGGTACGCCCACGCCCTCGTCTACGCGCTGGTCCAGCAAGAGCTGGTGGACCTCGTGCCGGACCGTGAAGAGCAGGCTGTCGCCTTTCTCGCCGACTACCTGGAGCGCAACCGCAAGGGTGGCTCGCTCATCTCTCTATCCGCAGCCGGCCTCCTCGATTGCCCTGATGTCGAGGAGCTGTATGCGGACAATGACACGCTCAAGGACGTCGTAGACGGATTTGGGGCGCGCTAGCCCCCATCCCTCAAGACGCACTTCACTGCACCTTGGGATCTCGGGCTGCGCCGGGCCCTCTCCTTCGCTCGGGCCCTTGACGGGTCTCGACACGCCGGCAGGCCCTCGCTCGTCGAGAACCCGGCTCGCTCCGACCTCCCTGCGGTTCGTGCTGAGCGGTCATGACGGATGCGGGCTAGCTGGCGTCTACGTCAGCGGACATGGCGGCTCCCGGGTCCTCGGCAGCGCGCGCGTCTTCGGCGGCGTGCCTGCGGCGCTGGAGCAAACGCACGATTTGACCTGCGAAGAGGATGAGGCGAATCGCGGCGAACAGGAAGGACAGGCCCGCCCAGACCATCTGGCCCTCGGTCCACAACACCCAGCCAACGCCGGAGAACATGATGATGGTCAGCACGCCCGTCAGGAGCGGGAATGTGGTCATGACGACTCCTTGGCCGTGACTAGGCTTCGATGCCAGAGGTGAGCATTTCCCACCAATGAAGGGCATCCTGGGTCCAGTTGCCGGACTCGGGTTCGTGGTCAGGCACCAGAGCCACAACGTTGGCAAGTCCAGCTTGAAGCTGGTAATCGGCAAGGCGGGACAATGCGGCCTTGGCGCCGACATCGATGGTGAGGTGCTCGGACAGACGGCGGCATCGAGCGCCAAGCAGGCCAAGGAGGGCCACCTGGATGGGGCTCGGGAAGCCGGCCCAGCGCTCGGCGAGCCCCACCGTGGCCCACTGGACACGGCTGGCTTCGTGGGCGAGGGCGACCGCGTCCGAGTCGTCGTTGGGGGCGTGCAGCAAGGCCATGGTGTCTTGCAGCGCTTCGACCCACTGGCCTGGGACCTGGGGTTTGGGCGCCACGTCGAGCGGTTCGAGGGACTCCAGCTCGACCAGTTCGTCGAGCTGCTCGATGTCTTCGATATCTTCGATGTCCTCGGTGTCCCGACCCTGCCACA
>JBGCER010000284.1:0-31712 GCA_045106515.1 Myxococcota bacterium | reverse complement strand
GTAAAGGTGAGCACCCCTGTCCGGCCCGTGGCGAGCACGGCGGGCTTGACGGCGGCATCGCTGGCATCGGCCCCGGACAGACCGAGTATGCCCAGACCGAGCTCGCCGGGGGCGGCGCCGTCGAGGGCGCCCAGCAGCTCGATGCGCGTCCGATCGGGGTAGGCATCGCCCATGGCGTGGAGCAGGTGCTCTTGTTGCGTGCGGACCGCAGCGACGATCTCGGGATCTCGGTGGCCGAGCGTGGCGACGCCGAACCCGGCCGTCAGGTCGACGAAGACGTTTCCGTCGACATCACGCACATTGGCGCCGGTGGCGTCGGCCCACACGATGGGGTCATCGCTGGCCGTGCCGAGGGCCGCGGCCCGGCGGGCGCGTCGGGCGGTGATCGCCGGGCATTCATGACGGGCGAGCACATCAACGTGGGCCTGGGACTGGGGTCCGGGCACAGGCGTGTGGAGGGCTGGAACGAGGGCGCCAAACATGGGCCTACCTACAGCCTCACGCCCACAAAAGCGACCCAGGAGAACCCCCTGGGCGGGCGCTGGGACCGGGTGATGGTGAACTGGTCGATGGACACGCCGTCTTCGGTCTCGATGGGGATGTCCACGCCAGACCGGAACCGGGTAGATACCAGATATCGAAGCTCTAAACCCCCCATTACTCGGTCGTTGCTGACCACGTTGACCCCGCCTCCAGCGCCCATCCGCAGACCGCCGCTGGTGGTGCGCCCCACCGCTGCGCGGTCCGTTCGGGCCGCGTAGACCGTGTCTACCGTGGGGCCGACGAGCACGACAGCATAGGGGTCAAAGCTGGACAATAAGGTGTAGTGGGCGGTGCCGCGCAGCGCGATTCCACGGGTTGTGGCTCGCCAGTCGAGCTCTTGCTCTGCGCTGCTCGTGAGCGGGCTCACGGCTTCGGGGATCCAGGGGCGGCCCAGCCAAAGCTCGGCGCCGAGACCCAGAGTGAGGTAGTCGCGCTCCCAAACCCCCACATCGACGCAGCCTTGCAGCTCGAACCAGTTGAAGAACGACGTCACCAAGGTCTGCGGAAAGTAGCTATTTCCGCCGAATCCCAGCCTGATCTTCAGTTCGATATCGCCGGCGTTGAAGTCCGAGGTCTCCTCGCCCGGATCGACTCGCTCCTCCCGTGGCGTTCGGTTCCAGGCTGGAGGTTGCGGGAGGGCGAGCTCGATGCTCGGGGGCGGAACATGGACGGGGATCACTCACTCACCCAGGGCATGACGGCATAGGCGCCGGCGGGCTCGCCACTCAGGTTGAGGCCGCCGGTCAGCAAGACGGCGCCGCCGGTGAGCACCGCCGCGGTCGGGGTGCGCATCGGCACATCAATGCTCAAGGTCGGCCCATCGTCAGGGTGGTGGATAGACAGATTTTGTACGGGATCAAACTGGATATCATCGCTGTAGCCCCCGGCGAGCATCACGTACTCACCGCGCCAGAGCTCGGCGTGGCCAAAGACGCGCAGCTGCTCGAGGTCTTCGGTCCGCTGCACTTCAGCGCCTCGGGGGGTGATGATCCGTGTGCTGGCGCTGGCGGCGAAGCCGAAGCCCCCGCCCACCCAGAAGCGCCCGTCTGGCAGGGCGACCAGGTGGGCGCCATCGAGGCGCGGCACCGCGTCAAGCCAGGTCACAGCGCCGGCAAGGTCGTTGATGGATTGGGCGTCGCGGAGGTCGAACACGCCCCAGCGATCGGCTTCTCCGACCGTCAGCAGAAAGTCTTCGCTGGCCACGCACTCGGTGATGCCATTGGTGTCGAGTCCCGACAGAGTGCCGGTGCGTCCAAGGGCAGAATAGCTATATCCTAGGCCTTCGCCCAAGATCAGCGCCCCCGTGGAGGGGTGAGACGCCACGCAAGGCGCGTTGACGGCGGTGGCCAATACGTCCAGGTCCCGGATCTCATCTTTGGCTGCGCTGACCGCGAACACCGCATCGCTGGAGCCCCCCTGGGTGTCTCCGCCGGCGATGATCAGGGCCCCATCGTCCAAGGCGGTCCAGCGAGCTCGGCTGGCGCCATTGTTCAAGCGCGGACCCTCTCCGTCGAATCCGGCCTCGATATCCCACCACTCGGAGTCCGTCCGAACCACCGCGGCGCTGGGTTGTCGGCCTCCAATCAGTAAGACTCGCCCATCATCTGCCAGTGCGGCGATGTGGCCGACCCGGTTGGAGTTTGGGGTCCAATCCAAGGGAATAGCCTGGTTGATGGGCAGGAAGAACGTGGCGATTTCTCGCTCGTCGCCCGGTTGAATATCGATGAGGCCCGTTCGCGCTGCGGCGAGCACCTCTCCGGAGCTGCTCTGGGCGGTGACTTCGATTTCCTGTGGGCCAAACCAAGTAATCGGCGGAACAGGAACACCTAGCGATGGATCGCCTTCGGCTTGGGTGACCACGCCGCCGGCTTCATCGAACACTCGCACCACCAAGCGCGAGGATCCCTCGGTCGCGTTGACGGCGGACGGAGTGACCAAACGCAGATTGACCCCGGCGACGCGGGTGGTCGGAGGGGTGCATGCGAAGCAGAGTAGGGGGAGCAAGTACCTCATTCGGTGGAGCTGGCCCTCTCGTCGCCAAAACGGGCCCGGAGCAGTCCGAGCAGAGTCCCGTGTACCCCATCAAAGCCGCCGTTGGAGAGGATCGCCACTACATCATAGGGATGGGCGCGCGCGGCGATCGTGCCGGCGATACTGGCTGCGTCGGACAAGGTGAGGGCATCCACGCCCCTCGATGTCAGGTCGTGCACCAAGGTCTCGGCGGAGAACCGATCGGTGTCTGCGATGCGACTCTGGTCGTAGGGTGCGGCCACGATCACTTGATCGGCGGCGTCGAAGGCCTCGGCGTACTCGGCTTGGAAGATGGCCCTGCGTGAGGTGGCAGACCGAGGCTCCCAGATGGCCCACAATCGGCGGTCGCCGAACCGCTGGCGCAAGGCTTGGAGGGTGACGCGCACGGCGGTGGGGTGGTGGGCGAAGTCGTCTACGACCGTGACCGAGCCGGGCTCTCCGATGATTTCTTGTCGGCGCTTAATACCTTCAAACGTTCTAAATCCATCGACGAGCTGCTCGGCTGTGGCGCCGGCTTCGATGGCTGCGGCGGTTGCGGCCACTTGGTTGTACAGGTTGTGCTGGCCCACCAAACTCGACTCGAACGTGCCGACGAGCTCGCCGGCCCGGCTGACCGTGAAGTGCATGGTGCCGGTGGTGGTGTCGACCCGCTCGATGCGCCCGTCCCACTCTTGGCCGGGGCCGTAGGTTTGGACGCGGGCCGCGGTGGTGGAGGCGACCTCCATGGCGATGGGGTCGTCGCCGCGCACGACAACAAGGCCGTCTTCGGGCACGATCTGCATGAGCTCGCGGAAGCTCTCGGTGACGTGGTCGATGTCCCGGTAGATGTCGGCGTGGTCGAACTCCACCGAGGTCAAGATCGCGGTGTTCGGTCGGTAGTGTAGAAACTTGGGCTTCTTGTCGAAGAAGGCCGTGTCGTACTCATCGCCCTCGATCACGAAGTGCGAGCCGGCGCCGGCGCGGGCGGTCCGCACGAAGTTCTTGGCGAGGCCGCCGACCAGGTAGCCAGGGTTGAGTCCGGCGGACTCCAGCAGCCACGCCGTAATGGCCGTTGTGGTGGTCTTTCCGTGGGTGCCTGCCACGACAGTGCTATGGCATTGTTCCAGGTACAGGGCCCCTAATAGCTGGGGGAAGCTGCAGTAGAGCAGGTCGCGCTCCACCGTTGCGGCGGACTCGGCATACTCCGCGCGCATCACATTGCCGATGACAACCAGGTCCGGCTTGTGGTCCAGATTGCTGGCGTTCCAGCCCGGCATGACCTCGATGTCGAGGCCGGCCAGGTAGTCCGACATGGGTGGGTAGATCCCGGTGTCGCTGCCGGTGACGACGAAGCCGGCGTCCTTTAGCATCCCGGCAAGCGCGCCCATGGCGGTACCGCAGATGCCAAGAATGTGGATAGAACGTACAGATTCAGGCAGGGGGCCTTGAAGAAGGGGCATGAGGGAGGGTCCGGGGCAGGGGAGCGCAGAGCGGGGGCCTACAGTGTAGTACGCCTCGATGTGAGCGCACCACCCGGACTGGTTGTGCCGCCCGTTCGCCTACTCGGGCGCCACCCAGCGCTCACCTTCACCATCGATGTCGATCACCTCGACCCAGGCAGGCTGCTCGGCGAATTGCAGGCGCCACGCGGCTCGACCGCCTTCGCCGGATGTGGAGTCCGGCACGATCTTGACCCAACCAAAGTCCAAGTTGTCGATGGCGGTGGCCGATGTGGCGTCCATGCCGGTTCGCAGGTCAAAGTCCAGCGTTCCAAAGTTGGTCTCCACCCGGCTCCAGTCTTGGTCGTTCCGGCGGGTCTGCACGAAGAGCTCCGAGCTGTCTTCCTCGTTAAAGTTGAGGACAAAGCTTAGATTTTGGTCACGCGGTAGGATGCGAAGCGGATTGACCGCCGGGTCGTAGGAGCGAGCGCAGGACGACTCGGGATTGGCGGTGGAGAAGGCCAAGCTGCAGTGGGTCCCCAAGCGAGCTTCGAAGTGCAGGTGAGGCGTCGAGACTCCGCCCGTGTCGCCGACGGTGCCAATGACGTCGCCGGCGCTCACGTCGTCGCCCTCGACCACGTCGATGGTGTCGAGCTGACCGTGGAAGGTGTAGAGCGTGTCGATGGGTTCACCCTGCCACTCGAAGGACGGGATGGCGTGGGCCAGGATGACGCGGTTGGAGAGCCGGTCGCCATCGGTCGGCTGGACCCGGAATACGGTGCCGCCCTGGGTGGCGAGGACCGGGGTCCCTTTGTCGGCGTAGAAGTCTTGGCCCGTGTGGAAGTCGTCCCGATCCCCTTGAATCAGACGTCGTGGGGCGAATCCAGACTCTAAAACGCCGCCTTGAACTGGCCAAATCCCGATTGGGAGAGGGTCGACTGACGGGAGGCGCGTGACGGCTTCGAATTCGGGATTTGGCACGTCCGTTTCATCGGTGGTGTCCGAGGACGTGTCGGTGGGCGCGTCATCGGAGCAGCCCATCCATGGGGCGAAACACACCGCCATCCACATCGCGCTCCGGGCCATGCTCGCTCGTCGCATGCTCACCTCCGCAACGATCCTACTTCAGGGACGTGGGGCGCGGTCCGTATCGACCCACAGCCCACAGGATCCTGGCCCCCGCTTTGACGACCCCCTTGGCCGTGCCACTGATCTTGCTCACCCCGCCTCGGCGGGCGCCGTAGGGGACGGCGATTTCTTGGATGCGGATGCCCAGGTGCACGGCTTTGAGCTGCATCTCCACGTTCCACCCCCAGGTGGGGTCCCGCATCTGCATGGCGGTGAGCGAGGCCCAGCGCACGGCTCGAAAGGGACCCATGTCCCGATACCGATGCCCGCTCACGGCCCACATGAGGTTCGTGGCGACGGCATTGCCGAAAGCTTGCGGAATGGACATGGCGCCGGGCGCTGCGGTGCGGCTTCGGTCGGACAGCACCATGTCGGCTTCGTCGTTCAAGATCGGTGCGACCAGACGGGGCAACAGCTCGGGTCGGTCGGCGTGGTCGGCGTCCAAGATCACAACCACCACGGGAGGATCTGCGCTCAAATGGCTCATCCCGGCCAGAACCGCCGATCCGTAGCCGCGGTGTGGTTCCTGCACAACGGTGGCCCCTGCGCGCTGAGCCACCCCTTGGGTGTCGTCGGTGCTGCCATTGTCCACCACGATGACGCGCGGCCCGTCCGGCAGGCTCTTCAGTACGCCGGGAAGGCTAATTTCTTCGTTTAGAGCGGGAATAATCACCGCCACCGACCGCAAATCCACCATGGCCCCAAGGTCTGTCAAATGTCGAAGTGTGTCAGGGGTCTCCACAGTCCGATGCCAGGACTTGCGGGGACCGGTGGAGGCTTGTACCTCTTCATCGTCCGGAGGGCTCTCTGTACTCACTGCTGCTCATGTTGACCTCACCTCTCGCGGTTGCGAGCGAGGATCCGTACGCCGGCACGGTCGTCAATCCCGGCGAGGAGCCCGCGTATCGGGCCACCCCCGTTCACATGGGCCAGACTCGGTCCTCCACCGGCGACCCCCTAGTGTGGCGGCAGCAGCCCGTGGTGCTCTACGGCACGGAGCCCGGCGTCGTGGAGTTCGTGCTCGATCTTCAGCCTGGCTTTACGGTCTACCGAGAGCACCTAGAGGTCGAGGTGGTGTCGAATCGGTCCGCGCTCACCGTGGGGCCGGCGGACCTGCCCCCTGGCATTGTGAAACAGGTCGAGGGCCGCGATGAAACGGCCCGCGAGCAATACGATGATGACATCGTCGTGCGTCTGCCGGTTCAAGCCCAAGCGGGCACGGTTGGGCTCCAGACTCTGTTCGTGCGTATGCAGCATCAGTCCTGTATTTCCGGCCACTGTTATCGCCCACAAGAGTATATTATGGCCGTGCACGTGCCGGTTCGTGAGGCGCCGATTGCTCCGGAGCCCCCGCCGGTGAAGGTCGATCGAGAAGGCACGCCGACCCCCAAATAGAACGCGGTGTGCTCGGGCCGCACTTGCCGCGTCCGGCAGGACGTGGCACTGCGGGGGCGGAGGTGGTGGTGGCTGAGATCTCTGCGGACGGCGGCTCCTGGATCACGCGGGCGTTGTGTGATGAAGGCCGGGTACGGGTCATCGTGGTCGAGGCGGACGAGGTGGCAGACGAGCTCCGTCAAGCGCACCAGCTGACCGGACCCTCCGCTCGATTGGCCGCGGAGGGTACCGTCGCGACCCTGCTGCTCGCCGCCTATGCCAAGGGTGAAGAAAAGCTGGCGTTACAGGCCGCACTACAGAAGATGGGCGTCAGGTTCCTGGGCGAGCTCGATCCCACCCACGGCTATCGCGGGCGGCTCATCGGTGAGGTGCCCAGCGACGCGGACTGCGAGTCCCTGGATGGGCTCATGCTGGTCGCCAAATATAATGGGGACAAAGAGGTCTATCGGGGCATCACTTCCATCGATGATGCCTCCATCACCACCGCACTTCACGCCCACCTCGCGGACTCTTCGCAAGTGAGCGGGGCCCTGTGCACCGAGGTGCAACTCGACGATGACGGCCGCGTGAGCCGAGCCATCGGCCTTTTGGTAGAGCGTCTGCCGCCCGAAGCGGGCCATCTCCATCATGAGCCGAGCGCGTTCGTGTCCAGGTGGGGAGACCTCCCCGATGAGCAGGCCCACCGGTTGCTCAAGCACTTTCACGAGGGGAGTCTTCGTGGGGAGAGGGTCCAGGTTCTGGACATTCGTCCTGTGTTCTGGGGCTGTAGTTGCACCCGAGTTCGATTGCTCGACGCTCTCGCAGGCTTGGGCACCGACGCCCTGCTCGAAATGGCAGATGAAGACGGCGGTGCCGCGGTCAACTGCGACTATTGCGCCACGAAATACGAGATCCGCGAAGGGGAACTCAGGGCGCTCGCGGCGAGTCGACGACCCACGTCGCCGCCGTAGTCGTGGGCTAGACGCCGGCTAGGTACACGCCTGCGGGGTATGCTGTGGCGATGAGGTCGCCGCTTGCGGACTCCACAAATACGGCGTGGGGCTGCCCACCCCAGCGGATCTCGACCGCGCTGACCCCGGCTGATCCGACGCGTTCCACCGCCGCGAGGATGCTGGCAGCGCACATGGCCAAGGCCGCGTCTTCGGTGGCTTGGGCGCGGGCCAAGTGGGCGGACCACACGGCCTTGAACGCGGCGCCGCTGGTAACGGGCTTCACTTCGCGCAAGGTGGCGTTCTTGAACACGTCGAGCACGGCTTTGGCGGGGCTGGGCCCGGTCTTCCCCTTGGTGCGAGTCGGCGCGGCCTTGGCGACCGGGGCACTGGGTTCGACGGGGGTGGCGGCCTCGGCAGCTTCGTTGATGCGGGCTTCTGCCAAGATTTCGGCGGCCGTGCGCTTCTTTGCCCGTGGCTTGCCGACCCGGCTCATGATGTCCAGCCCACCGCTTGCGGGTGCGGGTGCGGGTGCGGGTGCGGCGGCCTTGGCCTTGGCCTTGGCCTGAGCGGCGAGGCGCTTGGCGAGGGCGACCGCGTCCTCCTGGGGTGCAGCGGCAGCGGCTGCCGCCGCAGCCTTGGCTTTGGCCTGCGCGCCTAGGCGCTTGGCGAGGGCGACCGGGTCCTCTTTGGGAGTGGCGGCGGCGGCCTTAGCTTTGGCCTCCGCTGCCAGCTTACGAGCCAGGGCCACCGGATCGGGTCGGGGCTCCGCGACGGGCGCGGGCGGCGGTGTGTCTGGGTCGTAGGGCGCGGGATCGACGAGTCGCGGAATGTAGGGGGCCGAAGGGTCAGGCGGACTCAGCGGATCATTGGGCTTGGACATCGGGACCTCGGATCAGGATAGGCAGACAGTAGCGCCACCGGGCACGACGCCGGGTCAGGAACGTGCAACGTGCGCGCTCGCCTCTGGTACACAGGGGTGCTTTGGAGCCTCGTGGACGATCGTGAGCTGTTGCTGCCGTGGACCCATGCGCGGACCGAACGGTCGGTCGTGCTGCTCTTGGTCCGCCATGGCCAGACCGAGTGGAACGCGACAAACCGGTTCCTTGGCTCCTCCGATATTCCGCTCAATAGCGTGGGACGCGCGCAGGCGGCTCAGCTGAGTACCTCGCTGCCTGGCGCCTTGGCGGGGGTGTACTCCTCGCCGTTGAGCCGGGCGCTCGACACCGCCCGATCGGTTCACGATGCGCCGGTGGTGGAATCTGCATTGGCGGAACTTCATCAGGGTGAGCTCGAAGGGCTCACCGCCGCTCAAGCCATCTCTCGGCATCCAACCTTTTTTCAGCAGTGGGCGGTCGACCCGGGGCCGGCGCAGGTGCCGGGTGGAGAGACGCTCCTCGATTTGGTGGCCCGGGTGATGCCGCGGCTCCAGGCCCTGGCCTGTGCCCATGAGCCCGGCCAAGTCATCGGCGTCTTTTCTCACCAGATGGTGATTTCCACCGCCACATGCACGGTGCGTGAGCACCCCTTGACGCGGTGGCGCGATCACCGGGTGGGCAATGCCCAGGCTACCGCCTTGGCGTGGCGAGAAGGCCGGTTTGCCGTCCTTGGTCAGCGGTTGGCCTTCTTTGAGGAGGTGCGGGATGCGTGAGGAGCACCTTGGGCGAGTCGAGCGGGTTCTGGTGGTGGAGGCCGGGGAGATCAGCCGCGAGGCCGTACGTCGCGCGCTCCAGGCGCCGGAGCGGGAGATCTACCTGGCGTCCACGGCCCGTGAGGCCCTGAGTGCGGCCGATGACTTGAGCCCGGATCTCGTCCTGGCGAATCTGGAGCTGCCCGACGTACGTGGCACCCGGGTCATCGACTTGTTCCGGGAGCGGACGGGGGTGCCGGTCGTCGCGTTGACCCATGTGGTGACGGTCGACGAGGGCGTGGCGGCCATGCGGCGAGGCGCGCTGGACTACGTGGGCGTGCCCGAGCAGGTCGATCGGCTCTCGGACGTGCTCAAGCGCGCGCTGCACGAGCTGCGCACCCATCGAGCGCTCGAACAGACGCGCGAGCAGATGAGCGATCGGTATGGTTTCTCGCACATGCTGACGAGAAGTCCGAGGATGCTCCAGGTCTTTGATCAAGTACGGCAGGTGGCAACCACCGACGCGACAGTGCTGGTCCGAGGCGAGACCGGCACGGGTAAAGAGCTGATCAGTTCGGCCATTCATCGCCGCAGTCGCCGAAAAGACGGTCCCATCATCTCGGTCAATTGCGGTGCGTTTACCGAGTCTCTCCTTGAGAGTGAGCTCTTCGGTCATGAGAGGGGGTCGTTCACGGGCGCGGTGGGCCGTCGAGAAGGGCTCTTTGAGATGGCGGACACGGGGACGCTATTCCTCGATGAACTGGGGGAGACCTCGCTGAACGTACAGGTGAACCTGCTGCGCGTCTTGGAAGAGATGGCCTTTCGTCGGGTTGGCGGGCGCGAGAAGATCCACGTGGACGTGCGCATCGTAGCTGCGACCAATGTCAAGCTCGAACAAGCGGTGGAGGAAGGGGACTTTCGAGAGGATCTCTACTATCGCTTGAACGTCTTCCCCATCTTCCTTCCCGCCCTGCGGCAGCGCCGTGAGGACGTGCCGCTCCTCATGCGCCACTTCCTCGACGAGATCGCTCAAGACTACGAGATCGAGCCACCCTCGGTCAGCTCGGAGGCGCTGCAAGTCATCCTCGCCTACGACTGGCCAGGCAATGTGCGGCAGCTTCGAGCCATGTGCGAGCGGTGGGTGATCACCCATGGCGGCCGTCGACTCGAAGTCGATCACCTCCCCCCTCAGTTCACCGGCAAGAAGCGGACCGAAGAGCAGGGCGCTGGTGGGTTCCTCATCGATGAGCGCCTGCCGCTCAAAGACAATAATGATCGCGCAATAGAGCAAGTAGAACGAGCGTATTTGCATCGACTACTGCGGCGTTGCCAGGGCCATATGGAGCGGACGGCCGACGCGGCTGGAGTGAGCCGGCGCACGCTGTACACGAAGATGAAGCAGTACGGTTTGCGGGCCTCGGACTTCAAGACGGGCGACGAGGGGCCTACGGACGGGGGCTAGCAGATCCGACACCTATGGCGAGGCCCGGCACTCCCCCTTCAAATCGCCGGGTAAAGCCTGCGCTTGCGGTAGGTGTACGGACGAGGCAATGAACGTTGACCCGCTGGGCAGGTATACGGGTGGCTCCCCTCTCGTCCGTCGAGGCATCGTGCCGCCTTCTCGCCAACCCCGCTCCATTTTGGCCACGCTCCCGGTGCTCATCGGGTTGGTTGTGGTGGTGACCGCCGTCCTGATTGGCGTGCTCGGGCCACTTGAAAGAGGCGTTCAACGTCAGCTCTCTGGCCTGTGGCCTGACTCCACCCTACAGGCGCGCGCGGTCTTGGTCGAAGTGGATGCTGAGGCGGTCGACCTGTACGGTCCATTGCCCTGGACCCAAGCTCAATGGCAAGACGTGGCGGTGTCGCTGCGCGCCGCTGGGGTAGAAGAAGTCGCGGTGGTGGAGCCCGCCGACCGCTTGGTTCGGGCGGCCTCGGGCGATGCCCCTGTGGCTCCGGCTGGGAGTGCGGCGCGCCTTCAGTTGGTGCAGGCCCCATGGGCGATGTCGACGAGCGCGGTGGTCGCACCCTTCACCCCATCCTCGCTGACGGTGGACCTTCCGATGACCCGTGGCGTGGTCGAAGGGTTGGGGTCGGATGCGGTCGGCAGCGCGTGGTGTGAATGGGCTCGGTGCGGCCAGGGTGATGCGCTGTCGACGCCGCTTCGTGGAGCCGAGGCGCAGGCTCTGCCTCGGATCCCCTTGGGGGCCCTGCTCAGTGGCGAGGTGAGGACCGTGGTCCCGGAGGGTTCGGTCGTCCTGTTGGGCATTACCGACCCCCGCTGGGCGCACCCTGTGGCGGTGGGCGTCGATGGCGTGATTCTGACCTGGGGGGAGGCCATTGGATTGGGTGTGGCGACCTTGGCGAGCCGCTCGCCTCGGTGGGGTCTTCATCTGGGTGTGCTCCTGCCACTATGCGCCTTGCTCGTGCTTATTGGCGCTCTCGTAGCTAATGCTGAGCCGTGGATTCCCGCCGAAGCTTGGCTCGCAGCATTGCCGGCCTTCGTCTCGGTCATCGCGCTGCTCTTGCTGCTCTTCGGGGTGATCGAGCTGCCATTGGTGCCATTGGTGGCAGCGGCGGTCGTCGGTCCTCTCGCCGAGATCTTGCGTCTCCGGTCCCGGACGGCCCGCTTCATCCGCCGGATGTCGCTCCAGTTGGCCCGAGCGGACGTCGGTTTGCCACAGCGCGTCGAGGGCGGGACCGATGCGGACTCTGTGCTTCGCCGCTTGTCCGCTCTCACGTGGAACCACCTTCCGACAGACCGAATGCTGTACGTCGAGGCGCCCGTCGGCTCCAAGCCGAGGGTGATCGGTGGTTTCGGACTGAGCGAGCAAGATCTTCGCACCGATCAGATGACCGAAGCTGGGCTCCAGCGGCTCGCCAGTCAAGGGCGCTGCGATGAGCTTGTAGACCGAAGCACGGTGTGCGCCTCCATCGTGCCCGTTCACCAAGGCACGGTCCGGCTCGGGTTCTGGATTGTGGCCTGGATCGATGGAGACTTGGCGCCGGCGCTGGCGACCTTGAAGGAGCTGGCTCGCTGGAACGATGAGCAGTCCGCGTCGAACGGTGCAGCGGGTGGGAGTTTTGGCTGGTTGCTCCGAATGGACCGCGAACTAGATGCTATTAGCTCCGCCCTCGCTCGAAACACTCAGGCGCGCAGTCGTCAGGGCCAGCTGCTCGAAGAGATGGACCTGCCCATGGCCTTCGCGGATCGCGCCGGTCGGTTCGTTTTTAAGAACAGTTCTTTTAAAGCGGCTTTTGACCTCTTTGATGAAGAGGTGCCCGGGTCGGTCCGGCAGCTGGTGCACTCCCGCTCCGGTGCCGATGACCTGTCTCGTCGGATGCGCCGAGTTTTTGTAAGCGGAGAGACGCTGCGTGTGGATTGGCCTGAAGTGGGCCGCGTGGTCTGTGTGACCGGTGTGGGCGGGCAGATTCCCACGGGGGTCGTGGTCTGGATCGAGCATGGAACCCAGCGCCGAGCCCAGAGCACCGTTGGGGGGACCTGCCCCGTGCAGGCCCTAAAGGCCCTGGTCTCCAGCGGCCGTATTGAGATGGTTAGTCCCGTAGATGTGCCCACTGTGATGGCAGACCCCGAAGACCTCCGGCGGGGAATTGAGGACCTGCTTGAGATGGGTGCACGGGCGGATTCGTCTTCGGCAACGCCCAAGGTGGTGTTTCGAAATGCGCGGGCGGGGCTCAGAGTGAGCGTGCGCTGGCGTGGGCTGACGTTGGATGAAGCGATGATTGGGGCGTTCGGAGATGGTGCGGAAACCGCCGAACTGCATTCAGACCTGATACCCTTCGCGCGAGCGCGCAGGCGATTTTCTGATTTGCGGCTCATTCGCGGTCCAGGACGTGGTGTTCAGGTCGTGTTCACGTTGCCCCGAGTTTCCCTCGCTTCATGATCGAGAGCTTCGCTATCCATACGGCCGTCCTGGTGGGATTGGTCGTTACTTGGTTTTGGACTGAGCGGATCGGCGGCGTGTTCGCCGGTTTTGCTGTGCCTGGGTATCTCGGCGCCATCGCGATGGTGGCCCCGGCCAGCGCGGCCACCTTGGTACTCGAAGCCATCCTGACCTACGCCCTCGTCTGGGTGGCCGGCGAGTTCTTGCCACGGTTTGGCGTGTGGTCACGCGTCTTTGGCCGCGAGCGATTCTTGCTCTTTGTCGGCGCCTCGGTTCCGGTGCGATTGCTGGTCGAGGGCCTGGCCTCCGATGGCCTCGCGCTGATCCTCGGGCCCTTCCTGCCCAGCGGCGCGGGTGATGGCTTCTTCAGCGTCGGCCTCGTGCTGGTGCCGCTGCTGGCCAATACCTTTTGGAAACCAGGATTGCTCCGTGGACTGGGACAGATCGGTGGCACCACCTTGGTCACGGTAGGCATGCTGACCCTGGTGGTCATGCCGCTGCTCGGTCTTGAGTTCTCTAGCTTTTTCCTATCGTTTGAAGATATTGCCCGCGCGTTCTTGGCCGTGCCCAAGGTCTACATTCTGCTGCTGTCCACCGCGGTCGTCGCCACGTGGACCGCCGAGCGGTATGGCTGGAACGCCGGGGGACTTTTGGCGCCGGCCCTGCTCGGCCTATTGGTTCTCGAACCCACCAAGCTGCTGTCGACGGTCGCTGAGATCGTCGTATTGTTCGCTTTGTATCGGGTGATCACCAGCCTGCCCTACATCCGGAATGTCGAACTCTCGGGAAGTCGGCGCTTGGTCGCCATGTATGCGATGGCGTGGGTGCTCAAGCTGTCGTTCGCTTGGGTCGGATTGCAGCTCGAACTCCCCGTGGCCACCTGGGATCTGTACGGCTTTGGCTACCTCCTGTCGTCCCTTGTAGCGGTTCGATGCTTGGACCTGCGACCGGTGGGGCGGGTGCTCTTTCCGCTGGGGCTGAACTTGGGTGCTGGGGCGGGCGTCGGGCTCACTGCATCTACGGTGTTGGCCCTTCTCTTTCCGTCGACAGCTCGCTCCCCCGCGGTGCAGCCGAGCGATGAGCCGGTGGCGGTTGCGGGTTCGCTGATCTTGGCTGCGGGAGAGGTTCGGGAAGACTCCACTACCCTTGCTTCGCCGGTGGTTTTGGTGCGAGCCCTCGGTAGCCTGGACGCCGGGCGAGTCGGTACCACCTTCGAAGGGGTACGCGTAGAGCCCGTGCGGGGCCTCGCCGGACAAGAGTGCGCCCACCTACGCCCCGAGCGCCCCGATGTACCCGGGACCCAGGTGTGGTGGTGCGGAGGACCTGGGCCGCTGTTGGTGCTGCCTTCGGTTCGGTCCGAGCCCGATCAGGCGTGGCTGGGTGCGTGGCTCTTGGAGTCGGGGACGGCAGCGGGCGTGGTGATGGCCGAGGTCGATGGCGAGGCGAGCGAGCTGCGCCTGGCCGAGTTGGTCGAGCAGGTGACCGAGCGCGCGGCGAACCGGCCGGTGTTGGTCTTGAGCGCCGCAGAAGGCGCTGCCACCTCCGTGGTGAGCCGCGGGCAGACCGGACCGGCGCTCCGGCTGGCCGGCAGCGATCAGCCCATCCCCGTTGCCTTCGAAGATGAAGCGGTTCGAGGCCAACCATTTTGGGAACGGCTTCGCCCGGGTGACGGCGTACTTCGAGTGAACGTGGACGAGGTGGAGGCGACGTTCGAGCCGGCTCCGACCGTCGAATTGTGGCCCCACCGAGACAGCGATCGTAAGGCCGAAGCCGTGGATAGCCGGGCCGGGTTCTTGGCTCACTTGGCTGTGGCCCGGGGCCGCTCCGCTGAGCGTGGCGCTCCCATTCCGCCGGGTCTGGCCTTCGCGGCCGCACGGGTGGGCGTCGAGGCCTACACGGTGACCGAGCCGATCCCTGGATGGGTCCTGGTCGAAGATGAACTGCACCGTGGATTTGGGGGGCTGTGGCTCGGTCCGGGCAGCGCTACGGATCAGGTGGTGGTGGCCCCTCGCGCGGGGGATGAGCCGGGTGCGCGCCGCGTGGCGCTGGGCCTGGGCGAGGACCTAGACGCCCGCGCCGTCTGGTGGGAACTTCGTCGGTCTCGGGGCCTCGAAGATCGCCTTGGACCTGACTTGGCGCCCAATGACGCCGCCACCCGAGTCTTGCATCAGGTGATGCGGCCCGTCGATGGGGTCGTGGCCAAGGTCACGTCGGTTCGACGACTGACCATCGCGGTCCCCGATCCGCCGGCGGCGGTGCTGGCCGAGGCGGGCGAAGCCCTCGCGGATGCGCCGGCTCCCCAAGCGGCGCTGCGAGAGGCGCTCACCGAGCGCTACCCCGGATGGCGTCGGGCGGACGGACGCGTGCTTGAGCCCGCCGCTGTCGCAGCCATACAGCCGCTCCGCTACGCCGAGGCGCTCTCCGAAGGCGTCGCTGCGACGGTGTGGCTCCGCGAAGATGTGCTCGCGGAAGTCGAGGGCACCGAGGACCGAGTTCGGTTGGAGCGCTGGTACGGCCTGCAAGGTATCGAACGTCGTGAGGGCACTATCGAGGATTTGGGCGCGAAGCTCGACGACCCGGTCCAGGACGAAGTGACGCTCGCCGAGCTGCACGAGCACCTACAAGCCCCGACCACGGCGTCGGTGGCTGCGCTTGGCAAGATGGGGCGGCCGGTCGTGCTGCTCGGGGATTTGCGAGTTGGCATCGCGCTTCTGCGGCGCGACACCGTGTGCGTCGCGTTCGCAGGTGCGATCCGGGACCAGGCTCCTGGCTGTTGGAAGCGCCGATGAACACCGTAATGCGAGTCCTCGCCGCGTGTTTGGTCGTGCTGGTGCTCGGGCTTGTGGTGTGGTCCGCCCTAATCGAGGCGCCCGACCACCGGCTCGATGGTCGATATGCGGTGGAGTTGCCGCCGGGCCAGACCATGATTTTTGCGGTTGAGCCTGAGACCACCGAGGTTCTTGTGGTGTCGTCGACGCTCGTCCAAAATGACGCGCCCCCCGATAGCCGCAGAGCCCACGACTATGTGATGGAAGTCTCATGGGTCGCGGTGAATGGTGACGTTCGGCGCAGCGAGCGCGTGTGGGAGCGTTCGCGGGTGAGCGCGTGGCCAGTTCGAGGCGGTACGTGGCGACCTTCGGCGTTGCTGCAAGATAATGGCTCGTGGGCTAGCGATACTCGAAATACGCGCCTGCCGGTGGCTCGCGTGCTTCCGGGCGGCGGTGAGCTCCACATTCGCGCGCCCGTGGACGGCCCGCCTCTATTGCTCCGCGCCTTCGGTGGAGCGGCGGCAGAGATCGCCGCTGGCGACCTAGACGAGCGCGCCAGGGAGCTCACCGCCAAGCGGCTCGGCGTGGCTGATCTGTCGTCTCTGGACCCCTCGGAGCGAGCCTTGGCGCTGGGCAGGCCACGCCGATCTCTGGCGTATCGATTGGATGGAGGAGGGGAGCCCAAGCTCCGGCGCCTCGTGCGCACTCAGCCCCCCATCACCATGACCCAGCAGCCCACGGCGGGCTCATACCTCCTGCCCGGCCAAGCCATCGGCGTACATGTGCAGGGGCCAGGCGTGTTCCGGCTCTCGGTCCCCGATGGTCTGGAGCTTCTACAAGTCGAGGGAAGAGCCGACATTCCCGAGGATTTGCCGCAGCCCTACCTGCTCCCTGCGCCATCGCCGGCTCTACCGCTGGCGGGGGGGGCTCAAGGTGCGCGGTTCGAAATCACCGACGTGACCACCACCTTGGTCATTCGCAACACCTCAAGCCGAGTGCTCGGTCCGGTTGTGACCGCCTTGGAAGGCACGGATCCCGACCGTCTCGCCGCCGAAACACCCGGCGTGCCCATTCAGGTATTGGCGCCATGGTCCTCTGAGAAGTTGACCCTCACAGGGCCGGATCGCGTCACGCTTCCCACGATCGCCATCGGCCCCGATGAAATCGAGCCTTATGAGGTGAACGTTCCCCTGGGCAACCCGGTCATGCGCTTGGTGATTCGGCCGGACCTGCCCGATATGTCCGATCAGACGATTCGTTCGGTCGACGTCGACTTTTTGAACAAGGTCGGCACTGTGCTGGACCGGATCCAGGTCGCCGTGCCGGTGGTGCCGGCGCCGTTCGAACGTCGTAGCGAAGACGGGGGTTGGGTCGGCGAACCTCTGGAGTTCGACTTCGAGGTCGGTCCCGATGTGGTGCGGCTTCAGGTGCGCGCCGATGCCGCCGCCAGGGTCATCGCCAAGGTGCAAGGCCCACCGCGCGGCCGTGAGGATCCGACCCGGTTCCGCCCTTGGCGGCTGCGGTATTGGCGAGACTCGCTGTCGCCATGGCACCGCTTGCCGCCGTCCAACGTCGACGCGCTTCGGGAAGCCCGGCAGATCCGGCCGGTCCTAGCCAATATTCGATTAGAGCAGTTTCATCCTGAAGCGTACGGGACCGTGCGCCGCTACTCCATGCTCGATCCCGTGCCGCGGGCCCGCGGAATGGAGCGAACCTGGCTCTTGCCGGGAGCCGCTCCGTCCGGACGCGCTTGGTGCCGCCACCTGCAAGGCGTGTCGTCGCCGGTGTCCTGGGACCGAGCCGCCACTCGCCTTCGCAATGGCGAGCTCACGGCGATCTTGCACACGGTGTCCAGCTCGAGCCTCGGTCAACCATGGCGGCTGGATCTCGATGGGCGCCCTGTTGCTGGCGGACGGGTGCTCCAGCGGGTCGAGCAGATCCGAAAAGTGGGTCAGCGTCCGGCGCGCCGAATTCGACTTCAAGGGCCACCGGCTTCGTCGGTTTGGGTCGCGGGTCGGGACAGCGCTGCCTGCGACAACCCGCATCGCTCGGTTCAAGCCTGGCCTCTGTACAAGGGGCGGACGCTGTCGTTCCCGGTCGACGTGTCGGCTCCGGGTCATCGGTTGTCTTTGGGCGGTTTTGCGGACCAGCCCGTGACGCTCAAGATCGAGCTCAGCGGCTTGTCGCCGCGCTCGCGGGAGCGCGCCGGATCGGGCGGGAGTTGGACGGAGACCATCGTGCTAGAGCCGGGAGAGACCCTCGGGCAGATGCTGCAAGACCCGGACGGCCGGTTGCCTGCGCTCCAACCTGTCGGCTTCAAGATAGGGGCCGAGGTGCAGGAGGTTCGCATGCGCGTCACTCACGTCGACGGGCCCACAATGTGGCTGCGCGCGCTCACTGAATCCGACGGTGAGCCCAGTCTGGTGCGCTCTGGTCCTGCGCTACTGAGAGGGGTTCGCTAGTGCGCTGGCCGATCGCCATTGCCGTGCTGATGG
Source organism: Myxococcota bacterium (assembly GCA_045106515.1). Classification (GTDB taxonomy): domain Bacteria; phylum Myxococcota_A; class UBA796; order UBA796; genus REDI01. Next base: position 13,473 of record JBGCER010000284.1, on the reverse strand, counting down.
GGGTGATGCCAGCCCTCGCTAAGTCGCCACCAGAGTTGGCCTGGCGCCATGAGGGGGCGGTTTGGCGCTCGCCGACGGTGTTTGAGCGCAATGCCGTGCGGCAAGCGGCGCGCGCCCTCGCCGAGGACAAGGGCCGCTGTTCTGATTCCGTCATCGAAGTCGAGCGTGAGCGCCTCGCCGGGGTCGGCTTGCGGCTGGATGTGTTCACCTCCGACGGGGTGACGCTGGTGCTTCTTCGAGAAGGCGCAGAGTTTTTTGGGGCGGGCATCCTGGCCTATCGCTGTGGTCCAGCGCGTCCGCTGGTCTGGCAAGCTCCGCATCCCTTCTTCGATCTGAAGACGGGCAACATCACGCTGAGGTTGTTCGAAGAGAGCGGTGCTCGTGCCGGAATGTGGTCTACATATCATCGTTTTCGCGCGGAAGATGAGGAGGTGCGTCAGGACTCCGTGCACCCGGCCGACGTCAGCGCGGAGCCCGGTAGCCTCTTCCAAGCCATGACCGTCGGCTTGGCCTCGGGGGACCGGGAGCTTCGGTTTGTCCAGGTGCACGGCTTCGCCCGCGTGACGGCCAAGAAGTGGGACGCCATCGTGTCTTCCGGAGATAGCCGACGTCCGCCTTTGGCCGTCGGCGGCCGGCTCGAGTCCGTGCTTGGCGTGGTGGGCGTGTACGGGGCCGATGACCTACCCTTGGGAGCCACGCTCAATGCTCAAGGTCGGATCCTGCCGAGCGGCCGGTTCCTTCATCTCGAACTCAACCCCACCGTCAGGGCGAAGCTCCGCAATGTCCGGAAGTACCGCAAGGCGCTGTCCGACGCGATCATGGCGGGACCATGGTAGTGCTCCTGCTGGCTCAGCTCTCCATGGCGGGGCGTGACCCGCGGGTGGCGCAGTTCGACCCCATCGATGTGCAGACGGTGGTGCTCGACGATGGTCGCGAGGCCCTGTGGGTGCCCTGGGACGATGGAACGCCTGTTCGCCTCACCTGTCGCACGCGGATCACACCCGAGGTGTTTGGTATTAGCCGCGGCGTGATGATCTCTGGAGACCTGGTGTCGCCGGGCTCGTTGGTGGGCACGTGGCAGATCGTGCCCAGCACCCAAGAGACCTGGAGCGGCTGGGTCGTGGCTCAACCCGACTGTTCGGTGAGCCGCCGTCGCACCAGCTCCTCGCCATGGGGCTGGGCCCTGGCGGAATACCGGGGCGAAGTCGAGGAGGCCCAGGCGGTTCTCGTCACCCCAGAAGCCAGGGAGTGGGCGGGGGATAGCGCACTTCGCTGGTCGGCACTGCGCCCGCCAGGGCCCCATCCAGTCGGTCTGTACTCCGTCAAGACGAAGCGGACCGAAGTCGAGGTTGGGGACCGTTCTTGGCAGCAAATGCTCCGGGGCGATGCCCTTGATGTGCGCGGTCCCGGGCGGCTCCGGATGGACCTGCGGGTCATCGGCGACGATGCTTCCGAGGCGTGTTTGGTCATCGATGATGTGCCGCATTGTCTGCCCTCTGCGCCAGCCCAAGCCATCGAGGTTGTGGACGGTCGCCTGGCGCTCGTTCCCCGGATCTACGCCGATGGCCGTGGCATTCATGGATCACGAAGCTTCCAGGTGGGCTTGGGTCCCGGCGTCCACCGCGTTCGTGCCTTCCACGACGCGCTGGTGCGCGGCCTAGTGCACCGGGCAGAGCCCTGGACAGGCGAGAAGGTGACCGAGCCCGGAGTCGAGGTCTGGACCCAGCCCAATAGGGGTCAGTGGGAGAGCGCGTGGTCTATCGGCGGCGAGGGCACCTGGCTCATGCGCCCGCGCGGCCCTGTTGCTGCGCCCGAAGCCGCTCATTGGACGCCCACCGGCGCGCTCACCGCCGACAGCCGTCCGGTGAAGCCCGATGAGCTCGCCATGTGGATCGAGCCCCATGAGCCCAACGGAATATGCAGAATTAACCTGGATTCCCAGTCCTTCGCGACGGTTGGCCCCACCGGTGTACACCGGTTGCGCTGGGTGGGCCCTGCCGAGGCCTCCTTTCCGCAGATCACCACCGAAGGCTGCGAGGCCTGGGTTCACGCAGAAGGCCCGTCGGGGGATGGTTCTCGGTCGCTCGTCTACCTACAGGTGCTCACGGACACCCAGCGCTATCAAGCGAGGACGGACCCGGAACGTGCCAGCCGGCTCGAAGTCTCCGTGCCGCTCACCGGCGTTCCCGTGAGCGTGCGAGCGATTGGCAATGATGGAACCGCATTGTCGTGGTCGCTCGCCGCGAGCATCAACTTGCCCGGTCGCACCGACCCCGATGGGGGCGAGTGGTCCGACACTATTCGCCTGCCGCTGCCGTCTTCGTCGGGATGGCGAGTCGAGGTGTCTGCGCCAGCCGCCGTGCGTGTCCGGCAGCCCGAGATTGAGTCCCTACCCCTGGATGCCCTGGCTGACTCGCCGGATTGGCAAGACCCCGCGACCCCACCTGCGCTCGTTCCGGTGATGACCGGTGGCGATGAGGTGCGCGTCCTGTCGCGCCGCCTGTCGCTGAGCCTCTCGGATAGCGAACGGGCCGCGGCCCTCATCGAGCGCGCTGGGCTGCTGGCGGGCATGGGTGCGACGTCGGAGGCGGCCCGGGATCTGTTGCGCGCCGAGGAGTTGGACCCGAATTCCGATGGGTTGTCCGGTCCGCTCGGTATGTCGATCAAGCAGTCTCACGAGTGGGAAGTGTTCGGCACGGATCGGTGGTTACCCCTCGATGAACGCTGGGTCGGGGTCAGCGGAGCTATGGTGCAAGAAGACCGGGACCGGGTGCGCAGCGCCGCCAAAGGCGACATGCTCGACGTGGCGCTCAAGACCCGCGGTCCCGAAGCGGTGCGATGGTGGAGGCGCGCCCTGCTCGGTGGCCAGATCCCCGATCCGCGCCAACGCCTCGAATCCTTCTTCGCCACGGAACGCAACCCTGAGCATCCGCTGATGGATGTGCTGAAATTGGGCTCCACCTGGGACTCGATCCACCTGGTCCGAGGCGCTGGCCGCCGGATGGTCGTGCCGTGGCCCATGCAAGAAGATCCCACGACTCCTCTATTATTCCCCGATGCGTGGCCCGAAGACCGCGCGGTGCCGCTCCGCCCTGGATGGTTGCTGCGATGGCCGGGTCGCGGCGTTGGCGAGTCGGTGAATGTGCGCTGCCTGGTGCAGTCGCTCGGAACGGAAGGCCCCTGCCGGATCTTGGCCGAGGACCTGTACGGCAATCCTGTCGCCCAGGTCGACATTTCGGGCTGGGGCGTGCCTGAAGCCATCTGGTTGCCCAGGGGTGCGCCTCTATACCTACAGGTTGTGGCCCCCCGCGGCGCATTGGCACAGGTGCTCTGGGATCGGCGTGAGACCCCAGGAACCGAGCGGTGGGCATGGGAAGCCGTCCCCGGCCGTGCCCTGTCCGCCACCATATTGGGGCCGACAGCCCTCAGGGTGGAGCTCCGGGGTCGATCGGACAAGCCGGTCAAGGTCGAGGTGCGGGTCGGCGACGAGGTGGTGGAGCAAGTCGTGAAGGGCCTCGGTGAGGTCATCGTTCCGATCCGTGCCAAAGGTGTGGTCCGCCCCACCGTTCGGGTGAGCGGTTCGAGTTGGGTTCGCATGTCGACTCGACGCGCGCGTCGCGGAGGTCCCATGGCGAGCGCGGACCGGCGGGCCTTGCTGGAGGAGCAGGCGGTCGATGAGTTGCCACCGCTCCCCGCCCTCAAGGCGACTCCCGTTCCAGAACCACTCGGTGGTTTGCCTCCGGGAACCCCCCGATATGCAGTGGTTGCGGGTGTGACCGTGGGCTCGGCTGAGTGGACCCCCGCCGAGGCCAGGGGACCGGTTGGCGCTCCGCCCGCCCTGACGCTGGAAGCGGGCGTCCAGAGTCGTCTCACCGGTGGCCTGTGGGGTGAAGTCGGCGTTCTTGGACAGCAACGTTTCGATGGCGTGACCATCGGTGCGCTGCAGTTTGGGGGCGATGCGCGCCTTCACGACGGTCGGGCCAAGGTCTATGGACTCGCCGACGTAGACGTCTCGGTGGGCCCGTTTGCCGATCGAACATTACTGGCTTCACGAGCCGATCTTGGTGTGCGCATCATCCATCCGCTGTGGGCGGGCGGCACCCTTCAAACGCGCGTTCGCATCATGGGCCGGGTGCGGTCTGGCCTCGACGCCGCGTTGAGTTTCCCAGCCAATCGGTCGCTGTTGTGGTCGCGCTACGCCGAGAATCATCCCGCTGTGCTCGGACTGTCCACCACCGTACGCCACCGCGCTGGCCCCTGGGTGGTGGGTCGATTCGGGATCCGAGCCTTGTCCAATGCGCCCAATGATGTGCACCCGGTGGATCTGATGGGGGCCGATGCCTCATTGGACCTCGCGCGACCCCGAGTGTGGGGCCGTCTGGGGTCGGGCTTCGAGGTCCGCTTCCGTGATGACTGGCGGAAAGATCCTTTTGCCTCGTTGTACCTCGAAGCTCGCGCCGCTTGGATGCCCTGGACCAGCGTGCGCACGGGCTTCCGTCCTTGGGCCGGCGCCCGGTGGCGACCGACCGACAGAAAATCGGCGGTGATGGTCGGTATTCAGGCTCGCCTTGGTCCGCCCCGCGGCCTAGCGGACGTGCGCCCCTCCTTGCAGCCTGCGCGACACGCGGGTGAGTATGGCTATTGGGACCTTGCCAATGCGCGCTGGCCGGTGGGTCAGGGGCTAGATCAGGCGGACCCGGAGCAGTCTCTTGCGGATCCACAAGGAAGCGAGGCCATCCCGTGAGCACTGCGAACCACTGGGCTTCGGTCTTTGAGCGAAGCCTGCCTGAGATCACGCGACAGGCCGGTGCCGGGGTGCTGCGCGATCTGGCCCGCACCTTGTCTCGCCGCACTGCTGTAGACGACGTGAGCGCCTTGTTGGCGGAGCTCGACGAGCGGCTGACGGCCTTCGCCGATGAGCGATCGAGAGCACGCCTGGTACGGGAAACCTTGCGTGTCGCCGATGGCCAAGAGCAGCGGCGAACGGCCTTGCGCGAGGCGGTGGACCTTCTAGCAGCGCGAGGCGCTAGGCGTGGCGATCGAAGGGCACTTCGGCGCGATCTGGATGAGGAAGCCCTGCAAGATCGGCTCCTTCGCCGCGTTCACGACACCCGCCAACCGGTGGAGTTTTTGTGTCGGGTGCTCGCGGCGATGAATGTGTCGGTCTCCGAGGCCACTCGGCTGCGGAGCGTGCGCCAGCGCCTGCTTGAGCTTGGGCAAGACGAATCGCAGCTGTGGACCCTACGGGAAGCGGCCCTGTACGGCGTCGGCGCCTGTTGCACGGGGGATGGAGACGCCAGGGAGCGGCAGGGTTTGCTGTCCTTGGCGGTCGATGCGCGGTCCGACCCGTGGGTTCAGTCGGCAGCGCTGGGAGCGTGGTCTGGCTGCACCCAAGACGACGTCCGGGTGGCTGAGATCTTGGGACAAGTGCTGGTGGAGCGCCACGACGATGCCCACCCAGACCATTTCCTCTTCCGAGCCCGCGCGCTGCGGCTCGCCATTCGCCGCGAGGTGTGGCCCATCGTGGCCTGGGTGGCGGAGCACGATGATCCGAGCGAGCATGTGCGCATGGCCGTGGTGTCCGGCTTGGCCGCATCGCCAATTCAGGCGGATACTCGACGATTAATCGGACTAGTCCGAGGTCGTGAACCCAGCCCCCAGGTACGCGCTGCGGGCGCGCTCGCTGCCATCGACCTGGGTGCCCATCCCCGCGTGGGCATTCGCCTCATTCGTGAGGCCCTTCGCGGTAGTGAAGAGATGGTCTCCATCGTGCTGTCGGGGCTGGTCTACCGTCAGCGGCCGGGTCTATTGGGCTCCGCGGTGGCCCACGAGCGGTTCGAGGCGTGGGCGCCCTCCTTGGACAAGTGGATCCAAGATCCCGACGTCTCCCCCGATACCCGCACCGACGCGGCTGCGGTGGCCTTAGGCCTGCACAATGCGGGAGATCCCGCCCGAGCGAGCGTCTGGGATCAGGTGACTCGCTGGGCAGAAGATGCGAGTGAAGGTGCAGAACTCACGATTCGCACCGCGCTCGACCAAGAGGCCATGCTCCAGGTGTTGGCGGTGGTCGCGCTGTCGACGCGAGACCTGTCCGCGACCCCCGTGCCTGGCGGCTACCAGATCCAGCACGGCACGGTGCCCACGCCCGCGATCTGGCGTTTGCTCTATGAGATTATGCATCCTCGAACGGATAAGAGGCAGGCGATCTCCCATATTATCGATCGGGTGCCTCGCGGGCCCCTGCTCGCGCCTGCCGGTGGCATGGCCGAGGTGACGCCCACCGCGGTACCCGGTCGCCCAGTTTGTACGCCAACATCTCGGTGGTGGCATCCGGACTTGCCCCTGCCGTCTTGGGCGGCAGCGGCAGCGCGCCGGGGCCGCTTGGAGGTGTTCGCACTTCCCGATGTGCGAATGACGGTCACGCCCCGAAGAGCGACGTCGCGATTGGGCGCCGCTCAGGCCAGATATGTTCGGTTGGCCCGCGAGCGAGACCAGGCGAGCGCAGGTCCTGCGTCCGAGCGAGTTGAACGCTATGATCGCGCCATGTCCCGCGCAGGATTTCGGGTTCGCCGGCATCGTCAACGAGCGGAGGCGGTCGTTCCGGCCCTGCCGCTGCTTCCCGCATTGGCGGCCGATGCTTGGTCGGTGTTTCGCGATCCAGTCGGTACCGTTGAGGCGCTTTGGACCGCGATTCCTGGGGCGCGTGAGCTCCTTGCGCTCGATGGAAATAGCTTGCCCCAACTCGGCGTGTTCACCGCCGTGCTCGGCGCTGGATGGGCCACAACCGCGGGATTGAGGCGGCGCTGGGACACCCGGGCGCGCAGGCGGCTGCCCTTGGTCATCGGTGGTTGGGGATCTCGCGGAAAGTCAGGTGTAGAGAGGCTGAAGGCGGCTGTGTTCCAAGAGCTGGGGTACAGCGTTCTGTCCAAGACAACGGGCAATGAGGCCATGATGGTCATGGGTCTGCCCGGCCGCGATCCGGTGGAGGTCTTCCTCTACCGGCCCTACGATCGTGCCTCGATCGTCGAGCAACGCGAAGTCCTGCACTTGGCGGACCGCATGGGCGTGCAGGTTCTGCTGTGGGAGTGCATGGCGCTCAACCCACGGTATGTCAGTATCTTGCAGCGTGAATGGATGCGCGATGACCTGACCACGATCACCAATACCTACCCTGACCACGAAGACATCCAAGGGCCGTCCGGGATCGACGTGGCCCAGGTGATTGCCGAGGTCCTTCCTTATAACGCTCGGGCGATCACGACCGAGCAGTCGATGACGCCCATTTTGGCCGAGCGTGCGCGGTTGCGGGGGACTCGCCTCGATGCGCTGACCCCCGAAGCGTGGCAGCTCTTGCCGCCGGACCTGTTGGCGCGGTTCCCCTACCAAGAGCACCCTCGCAACATCGCTCTGGTGGTGGCGTTGGCTCGCACCCTGGGTGTGCCGTCCGACGTGGCCCTTCGGGCGATGGCGGACTCGGTGGTACCCGACCTCGGCGTGCTCAAAGAGTATGGCCCTATTCAGATCGACAACAAGAAAGTGAGCTATATCGTAGGTAATTCTGCGAATGAGCGTGCGGGCTTCCTGTCGAACTGGGTTCGCGTTGGCTTTGACGGCTCCGGGGCGGACGCGGGCCTGTTGGAGCGCCGAGTCTTGGTGGTGAACAATCGTCGGGACCGAGTGCCCAGGCAGACGATCTTCGCCAAGGTGGCTGCCGTCGATGCTCCGGTGGACTTGCTGGTCGTCATCGGAACGAACGTGTCGCCCTTCGTTCATGCGTGGCGAAAGGCGCTAGAGACCGATCTGAAGCCTCGATGGATGGCCCGACTCGGCGACCCCAGCGAGCTGGCTCGGGTCATGAGCGATCGCCTGCGGCGGCCTTTGCTGAGTCGGCCACAAGCCGAAGGGGCCGTGCGTCGCCTATTGCCCGGGGCCGATGGCGTCGTGGGACGGGTGGCCAAGATCTTCGACGCCGCCGCCGTGGACCGGCCGCCCGCACCCCGGACTCCGTCTCGTGACCTCGACGCCACCATCGATGGGTGGCTCGCCGAGGTGGCTTGGCTCCAGCAGGTGCGCAAACATCGCGGGGTCGTGCCGGCGTCCGTGGTGCAGGCGGGCCTAGCCATGATCAGTGCTCAAGTCTTGGTTTTGAGCGACGCCAACATCAAGGGCACAGCCATCACCCAGCGGATCGTCGAGGTGCACGCTGAAGGCTCTGAGGTTCGGATCCTCGGCGCAGCCAATATTAAGGGCACGGGGTTGGACTTGGTCTACAAGTGGGTCCAGGTCGATCGGGTCAAGTCGCTCTTGACCGATGCGTTGGAGCGCGAGCCCGCCCGCGCGACTCGGGCGCTACGCAGCCTGAGAGCCATCGAATTGTCGGCGTTGGACAAAGGCGAAATCTTGAGTCGTCTCGAAGGACGCGTGGAAGACTTCGCCGACAATGAACAGCGCCTCGATGCCGAAGCGCTGCTTCAGTCCGCTCGGGCCGCCAGTGGACCGGCGGGTCGGTCGAGCTGGGCCTCGTCTCCGCTGGGTCAGGTCTGGAAAGTCATTCGCACCAACTTCGACATCGGGGCCGTGACTCGCCGCAACCGTGCGGATCAGCTCATTGCCGACTTGGGTCACCGCCGGATCGGATTGAGCCGCGCCGCTGCGGTGGCTCGAGATGTGGTCGAACGGCAGAAGGCGTAGCAGACCCATGCAAAGGTACCTCCCACCACTGTGCGTTAGTCCATGACCATGCGAGCCTTTGTACGTATTCAGGTGCCGGACGGGACCATCCACGAGCTAGAACCTGGTGACCTCATCGGTCGCTTGTGGACCAGTGCGCTGTGCGTCAGCGATGCTCGGGTGAGCGAGGCTCACGCCATGGTGAGCCTCCGAGGCCAAGAGCTAAAGTTATTGGCGTTGCGCGGCCGCTTTGCGACGGCGAGAAAACCTCTGACCGAGCTCACACTCTGCGCGGGACAGCAGGTTCACTTGGCGCCAGGTGTGACGATCCAGGTCCTGGACGTCGAGCTTCCCGAAGCCGTGATGGCGTTGGAGTCTGAAGGGTGGAGGGGCGGGATCCTCGCCGGTGTCTGCTCCCTGGTGGTGGAACCCGAACCGACGCTGGTGCCCAAGTACAACGCCGATGCCGATGCCGTTTTCTGGAGTACAGGCAGCGGGTGGTGGGCCAGGCTCGGCGATGAAGAGCGCCCGGTGGGCGAGGGCGACACGCTGACCTGCGGCGGGCGCTCTTTCACTTTGGTGGCCATGCCTCTGTCTCGCACGGCACAGGCAACGCGCTTGGGTTCTGGCGTGCGCGCGCCGATTCGACTCGTCAATCGCTTCGATACCGTGCACCTTCACAGGGAAGGGGAGCCGGCGGTGGTTTTGACGGGCCTATCAGCACGGATCGTCAGTGAGCTGGCGATGGTGGGGTCGCCGGTCGAGTGGGAACCCGTGGCGCGCATCTTGTGGGGGGACGGAGATACGTTTCAGCTCCGAAACAAGTGGGACGCGGCCTTGTCTAGGCTGCGACGGAAGCTCAGAAATAAGGCGGTTCGAAGTGATCTAATCCGAGCGGATGGCCTCGGTTGTTTTGAGTTGGTGCTCTATCCCGACGACACCCTGGTGGATGCGACATGAACTCGCGGAATCTACTCCTGCTCACGGCCATGGCCTGCAAGCCAGCTCCGCCCACAGCGGTGCAGCTCGAGATCTTTGACCGCCGTGAGCGGCCAGCGGCCGGCGCCACCTTTACCATCAAAGACCAGGTCTTCACTGCCGATGCATCCGGAACACTACGCGTGGAGCTGCCGAATGGTCCGCTGATCGGTGTGGTGGAGGCCGAGGGCTTGCTCGCGGAACCTGTCGTGCTCGGCCCAGAGGACTTGGGCACGGTGGTGACCGTGCAGATGTACCGCAGCGACTCCCACTGGGCGATGCACGCGGGGGGCGACGTTATGTTTGGGCGTCGCTACCAGGCTCCCACCGAGGGCGCACCGCTCGTTCCCTTCGAGGATGCCGAGGCGGGTTCGCGAGCGGTGGTATCCGACCTTGCGGCCGCGTTTGCTGCAGCGGACATCAGCGTCGTCAACTTCGAATCGGTTCTCGGCCCGTTCGATCCGGCCGATGCCTACCCCGGCAAGCGCTTCCTGCTGGCCTCACCGGCTGGCTCGGCTGCGGGCTTGCAGTCCATGGGCGTCGATGCGGTCGACCTTGCGAACAACCATGTTCGCGACTGGCTCGACCCCGGAGTTCAGGTCACGCTCGACGCTCTAGACGACGCGGGTCTGCCGAGCTTTGGCGGGGGGATGGACGTCGAAGAAGCGATGAAGCCGCTGATCATCGAGGTGAATGGTCTCTCCGTGGGCTTTATCGGATTTACATCGGTCGATGGCTCCTTTGTCAACGATCGCTACCCGGTCGATGGCGACGCGAAACCCGCCGATGTGCCCGAGACCGAAGAGTGGCTGTACGAAACCCGCACCTGGGGTTTTGAGGGTGAGACCTTGAGCGCTCCGGTCGCGCCTCGGCGACCGGGATCGGCGTGGCGCGTGTTCTCCAAGGTCGAGAGCCAGCTGAGCGAAGAGGAGGCTGCCGCCGCGTGGGCCTCCCTAGAGGCGGTCTACCCGGAGCTACAAGACTGGGTGGCCCGGCGCGGCCACGGTGGTGCCGCAAAGTGGGACTCCGACGACGCCCGTCGCCGTATCGCGGCACTCGACGCCCAAGTCGATGTGGTGGTGGTGCAGATTCACGGTGGCTTCCAGTTTGCAGCTGGCATTTCGAAGTTCGTGGACACCATGACCGCCACCTCGGTCGAGGCGGGGGCGGACCTCGTGATCGGCCACCATCCGCACGTGCTGCAGGGCGCGTCCTACCACGACGGTGCGCTGGTTGTTCATAGTCTTGGAAACTTGGTTTTCGATCAGGACTTCCTCGCGACGTACCCGTCCGCCACCCTGCGAACGGTGTGGAATGCAGACACCCTGGTCGAGGCTCGCCTGATCCCCGTGGAGCTCGTAGGCTATCGGCCCGTGCCTCTCGCCGGGGATGACGCTCGCTCCCTGCTGCGCGGGATCTGGGATCGCAGCCAACCTGGAGCCCAGTATGACCGCGTCGATGGTTCGATTCGACCCGTCGAGGCCGGGTTCTTTGACGGCTCGGTGCCGGCGGCGATCCGCTGGGACCGACACACAGCTCTGTTGGTCAACGAGGAGCCCACCTTCGAAACGATCGAGGTCAAAGCTGGAAAAGAGAGCGTGACCGAGCTCGGTGTTCTGGGGTTGGTCGACCCACGCCTGGGCCTGAACAGCGAAGCGGCGATCGACGTGTCTGTGGGCCGCGACCTGTTCCGATGGGGCATCATCCGCGATGGCCTGGCCGACGGACGGGTGAATCAGGGCACCCACTGGGCCCTAGACAGCGCCGATGAGCGTCTCCTACAACTCAACGATGGGCAGTGGGTCATTGAGCTGGAGCGCGACGGCTTCGACGAGGGGCCGGTGCTCACGCGGCCGGTGGCTCGGATTCCGTTCGTGCAGCATCGGCTGTGGTCCGACGATGGGCAGACGCCCCTGGATCCTGTCCCTCAGTTCGCCATTCGGCTGCGGGCGAGGGCGACTGGGGCGGCAACGTCCAATATACGTCTTGTGACCTATGATTTCTTCGATACTGATCCCACGGCCGACCCGTTTTCCACCGTCGTCGCGGATGTGCGAGTGGAGTTGGATGTGGGTCGCCGCTGGCGCGAGATCGTGATCCCCTTTGAGCCCGAGTGGGTGTCGGGTCCGAATGGTTCAGAAGCCAATATGGTGCTGCCCTATTTGGAGCTCGAACCGCCTCGGGTGGGGCGCGCTGTACTTCAAGTTGCAGACTTCCAGGTCTTGGAGCTGCGCCGGGCCGCGGACATGCCCAGCACCCCTGGCGCGTGGGACGTGGTGTGGAATCCCAGCCGCCGCGCGGTGGACCTCAGCGTGCCGATCGTCGAAGCGCCTTAGCCGAGCCTCAGGACGGTGGGAACTTCATTTCCCATTGCGATCTCGTGCGATTGCGGGCGTTAGTCCGACCTCTGTGGACAAGTGGACCCGTCTGCGGCGCCTATCTGGGTTCGGCCTGTGGAAAACTTATGGGTAATGGGGATCAAGGTTGGTGTAAGAATTGATGGCGTTCTATCGTGGCAGAAGGTTGGCACGGCGCGTGCAGAAGTACGGGGAGCATCAGGCAAGCCTGGTGATGACCGACAACTTGGACGACGGCCGGATTCGTTTCGGCGTTCTTCTGAACCGTTGGCCCGATCATTGACGTCAAAAACCCCATGGAGACCGACCTTCGAAACGCCTTCGGGCGCTAGGAAGTCAAGTCTGAACTTGGATAGACCTCTTCGAACCCCACCGGGTTGGACGGCAACAGTAGCCGGCCGAGGCCTTGGTGTGAAGTGAGCTTCCCTTCGGGTGGCGCACGACGCACCAGAGTCTAAAACCTGGATGGACCGTTCGCGGTCACAGGCCCTCGGGTCGGTGATTGAGCCCGGCAAAGCAGTTTACTGTATTGGCGTGCTTGGAGGGGATCGCGTGAGGCGGGGACCTAGGTAGGGTCCACGTCTCGATGTTTTAGCCTTCGGGCTGGAGCATCCCCACGTCGCAGCGGTGCGGAGTGGGAAGCTGGCTGCTCGCCAGGCGTATCGGGTTCAGGTGTATGTCTCGGAGGGGATCAAAGCCCATGGAAGGAACGACCGCTTTTAACCTAGGTTGAAAGCAGTGACTTTATCGGTGGAGCAAAGCCTTGAAGGCGAACGCTACGCCTGAAGAGCTTGTGAAATGGCTCCGGCTTCACGGCCGGGTTGTGGAGCAACTCTTTGAGTGCCGATCGCAGCATGTTGTCGACCTTCGGGTCGGGAGCCGCTTGCGAAACGTCGAGTCCTGTCACCCTCGTGGTGGCAGACGGGCCGCGCACCTCGCGGTTCGGATTTGTGGAGGCCTGCTTCGGTAGGTTTGAGCACTTGACTTCAACGAGGGCGGGCCCTGGGTTCCGGTGCTGACCGGACACGGGATTCCGCAGGTGTAACGTCAAGAAGGTATTGGCCGCGGTGACGCGGTACGGCTGCCGATGATGAAGTCTTCGTAGGGTTCGAGCGCGAACGGGAGAGTGAGACGGGACGGCCCCTTCGGGAGTCGGTCTGATCGACGCTCAAGCGTTCGTGAACCTCATGACCGTCTGCAGGGTGCAACAAACCTGCGAGCGCAGCACTGGAGTAAGCCGACAAGGTGGTGAGAAACCACGGAGTCGGAACAGGACCGAGCGTGTGAAACCGCTGGGCCGAACGTCACCTTTCGAGGTGTCGGGGAGTGGACAGGGCTGTGGGTGAACGGTGGAGAGGCGATTGAGAGACGAACCTCATGAGAGTGGGCAGTGCACCCATTGACTGCCAGCACGAAGAGGGCTCGCTGAAGGTGAGACGAGGCAAAGAGGACTGAGCCGACCTTAGGG
>JBGCER010000283.1:0-9359 GCA_045106515.1 Myxococcota bacterium | reverse complement strand
GCGGGCCCCAGGGGCGGGGCGGGTGGCTTCGATCTCCAACTCGCCGTCGGCGAGGGTGATCCCCGTGACCTCGGTGTCGCGCAAGACGTCGATCATCGGCCCGCGACCCAGGGTATCGAACTGCATCTCTAGGCCACCACCATCGCCGAGCTGCACTTCGTCGTCGCCGGTCCTCGGCACAATGCGCAGCGCGCCGGCTCCGTACACGGACAGGGCGTCGAGGTGTTGGGCGATGGTCATGGGGCCTCCGATTCGGCCGCACGGTAGCGCGGGAGAGCGGACTGCGGCAGGCCGGGTTTTCGATGTCCAAGAAGCCAAGGGCTGACGTGGGGTGTAAGCGGTAGGGCGCCAGACCGTCTGTCCTTCGACGCGACGCCTTTGCGGCGCTGAATCTGGAGGTCGCTATGTCGATGATGTGGGTGCTATGTCTTCTGTCCGGATGCGCACTGGCGGGCCCAGGGGGACAGCCGACGCCTCTCGTACCCGCCGGCCTCGTCACGGGACCGTCGCTGTCCGATGACTTCCCACTCGTGATCTTGGAGACGCGTTCGAGCTTCGCGCACGATCGGGGCACCATAGTCCGGTTGAATCGAGTGACGGTGGATGGCAAAGAGATCGTTGATGGTCAGGTCATCGCGGCCATTGTCGCGAGCTGGCATGGCTACACCCCAAAAGGGGGACGCACCGATGCCGAGGCTGTCGCCATGGTCGACTCCTTCCTCAAGCTGTGGGATCGCGACTTCCAAGTGAATCGGCTGACGGACACGAAGGCCTACAGCTCATTCGACGGAATCTTGGAGCGGTACCCAGGGGTTGGCCCATTTCATCCGCCGACGGTGGAGATGACCATCGTCGGTGGCGAAAAGGTGATCGTGGCCAAGCACTTTGCCTACAGCTACACCGGACAGCGCGGGAACGTCTTCATTCACAGTGTGCGGGCGTTCCGAGTCTCGGATGGGCAGGCGATCGAGCTGCCGTCTGGACCGAAGACGCAGGCACTGCGGGAGTACTAGGCCAGGCCTCCCGGCGATCCCCACGAGGACTTTCTATGACCACCAGCGGACCCCACGCTCACGCCCACGATGTGCGCAATGACAGCGTGCTCATCTACCTCAACGGTGAGCTCGTGCCGCGAGCGCAGGCATTGGTCTCCGTCTTCGATAGCGGATTTTTGATGGGTGATGGGGTCTGGGAGGGGCTGCGCGTCTACCAAGGCCGCGTGCCGTACCTGCGCGCGCATTTGCGCCGGCTGTTCGAAGGGGCCAAGGCCATCGATCTAGACATCGGCTACACGCCCGACGCTCTCGCCCAAGCCGTTCAGAAGACCGTCGACGCCAATGGCATGGTGGAAGGGGTGCACATTCGGCTCATGGTGACTCGGGGGCTCAAGCGCACGCCTTTTCAAGGTCCATCGGTCAATGTGGGCACCGCAACCGTGGTGATCGCCGCAGAGTACAAGGTGCCGGATCCGGCGGTTGTGGCCCGCGGCCTTGATCTCATGACCGTGCACGTCCGCCGCGGCCGTCCCGATGTTCAAGACCCGATGTGGAATAGCCACAGCAAGCTCAATTGCGTCACCGCGTGCATCGCCGCCGAGAAGGCCGGAGCCGACGAAGGCTTAATGCTCGATCCACAAGGCTTTGTCGCGACCTGCAATAGCACCCACTTCTTCATCGTTCGCGACGGCGAAGTGTGGACGTCGTCCGGTCGATATTGCTTGCATGGCATCACCCGCGCCAACGTGGTGCGGCTGGCTCGGCAGGGGGGCCGAGTGGCCCAGGAGCGCGACTTCAGCCTGACCTCGGTCTACAGCGCCGACGAGGTCTTCGTCACCGGTACGTTCAGCGGGCTCACCCATGTACGCAGCGTAGATGGCCGCAGCATCGGCGATGGCACGCTCGGCCCGGTGACGGCGGAGCTGCGGGCCGCCTACGCCGCAGATATCGCCCGGCAGGTCGGCCATTGACCCGGCGGATCGCCATGTGGTCGGGGCCCAGAAACCTGAGCACCGCGCTCATGCGATCGTGGGAGAGTCGAGGCGATACGTCGGTCTTGGATGAGCCGCTCTATGCGGCCTACCTGGCGCGCACCGGACTGGAGCATCCGGGGAGGGACGAGATCTTGCGCTCCCAACCCACCGAGACGTCGCAGGCCATCGCTGCGCTGACGGCCCCTTGTGACACCCCTGTGCAGTATCAAAAACACATGGCGCACCACGTGCCCGACGACGCCGATCTTGGGTGGATGCACCCTTTGCAACATGTATTTCTGATTCGCGACCCGGCGGCGGTCTTGGCCTCGTATGTGCGTCGTCGAGCCCAGGTCGCGCCCGAAGATCTCGGGTTCTTGCAGCAGTGGCGGCTGCTCACCTACGTGCGCGATCACCTGCGGCAGCCGGTGATCGTGTTGGACTCGGCGGATCTGCTCCAGGATCCGCGCGGGGAGCTGACTAGGCTCTGTGGCTCTTTGAAGCTCCCTTTTGATGAGGCGATGCTGCGTTGGTCGCCCGGTCCTCGACCCAGCGATGGGGTGTGGGCCCCACACTGGTACGACGCGGTCTGGGCCTCGACAGGCTTCGCTGCCCCAAAGACTGAGACGCCAAAGATCGATCGGTCGTACCAGCCGGTCCTCGACGCCTTGCTGCCGGTGTGGGATGCGCTCAGGTCGGCGGGGGCGCCGTAGGTTTTCCTTCGGTCTCGCCTTGCCAGACCAGCCGGCTAGAGCGGTCGAAGGTCCACCACGACCACGCCCACTTCACGAAGACCACGAGGCGATTTCGGAAGCCGACCAGGGTCATAAGGTGCACAAAAACCCAGACAAACCAGGCGAAAAAGCCTGACAATTGCACCGGTCCGATGTCCACGATGGCCTTGGAGCGCCCGATGGTGGCCATGGACCCGTACGACCGGTAGCGAAAGGGGGTTCTGCGGCCCTTCTTGAGGTCTTTCGCCAGGTGTTGGGCTTGCTGGATGGCCACGGGCGCGACGCCAGGAAGCGGCTTTCCGTCTTGTTCGCGCGTGGCCAAGTCGCCCAAGACGTAGATGTTGGGGTGGCCCGCCACCGACAGGTCCGCCTCGACGGGGACCCGGCCGGCCCGGTCTCGCTCGACCCCGAGGTCCGCGCCCAACGGGCTGGCTCGCACTCCGGCAGCCCAGAAGACGCTGCACGAATCGATGCGTTCCTCGCCGATGGTGACCGATGTGTTGTCCAGCTGGGTGACGGCCTCGTTTGTCCGGACCTCGACGCCCAAGTGTTCAAGTTGTTTCAGCGCTTTTTGCGGAAGAGGGTCGGGGAAGTGACCGAGCACCTTGGGTCCCGCCTCGACCAGGATCACCCGTGCGTCGCGCTCGGGCAGGATGGTGCGGAACTCCTTGCGCATGGTCTTGAGCGCGACCTCTTTGATGGCCCCGGCGAGCTCCACCCCGGTCGGGCCGGCGCCGACCACCACGAAGGTCAGTAGGTCCGCCCGCTCTTGAGGGTCCGACGTCCACTCGGCCCGCTCGAAGGCCGTGAGCAAGCGGCGGCGAATGCTCAGGGCATCGCCGATGGTTTTGAGTCCGGGCGCGTGCTGCTCCCACTCGTCATTGCCAAAATAGTGGTGTCGGGCCCCGGTCGCGACGACCAGGCTGTCGTAGGTGCTCTCACCCGTGTCTAGGTGCACGACCTTCGCGTCGGGATCGATGCCTGTGGCCTCGGCGAGGCGCACCTGAACATTGGTCTGGCCCTTGAGGATTCGGCGGATGGGCTCTGCGATATCGCCGGGGGCCAATCCTGCTGTTGCCACCTGGTAGAGCAGCGGCTGGAACAGGTGGTGATTTCGGCGATCAATGAGGGTGATCCGCAGATTTGCCTTGCGTAAACTGCTCGCGAGCGTGAGCCCAGCAAAGCCCCCGCCCAGGATGACGAGGTGCGGCTGCGCAGTCATTGGACCTCCAGCGGTCAAGACGACAATGTGTACACGCGGACAGGCTCGTACAGGGAGAATCGTCGCCGCGGGCGGGTGAGGGGATTGTGCCGTCTGGGACCGGGAACACCGGCCTCGCATGATCGGGCGAGGCAAGCAGGTTTCTATCGGATCTGTGGCTGGGCGTTGATAGCGTAGAGCGTCCAAGGAGCCCCTATGTCTCGATTCCTCACCTGCGTCCGGGGTGGCGTCCTCGCCATCGCCCTTCTGTCTTCTGGAGCGTCCACGATGAGCCACGCCGAACCTGCACGCTGGACCGAGGCGAAGCTGGTGAGCCACGATGAGATGGAGATTCTGTACGGGCTCACCGAAACCTTGTTGCAGAGTGGGAAGATCGACGGAGCTCGGGCGGCACTCCTGGCGTCTACCGATGGCTTGCGGCAGTCGTCATCCCGCGCGCACCTCCCTGCCGTCGCCAAGCAGCTTCAGGCCTACCAAGCGCTCGCCCCTCGCGCCTATTCTGGTTCGGGATTTCGGGGTGATGAAGCTGCATTCAGAGCGTTGATTTCAGCTCACCTTCCAGCCCTTCAGGCCGCCGCCGACAACGTTGCGCTACCGCCCACCGGTGCCCCCTTCACCAGCGCGAGCGATCAGGTTCAGCGCGTTGTGCAGGCCAAAGAGAGCATCGCCAACGCAGCCGCAGCGGCCAAGGCCTATGCACAGGCTGCGCCCAACCCAGAGGCTCACTTGGCGCTGTCGGAAGCGCAGCCTGTCACAGCGGCCCTGAGGCACATTCTATTCGGGATGATCGCGCTCAACGATCACATGGGAATGGCCACGCAGACCGCCACCGAGCGAGCGGCGGATTGGGGTCGAAAGACAGACGACGCGCTTGCGGCGGAGCAGCTCGGGATGATCTCGCTCATGGCCGATCAGGAGCACGAGTTTGGCACCTACCTTGAGAAGCTCGGACAAGGGGCGCTGGGGGCCCAACATATCGCCCACGCCAAGCATGCCATCGCCAAGGAGCAAGCCATCCGTGAAGCTCAGATCGCTGCCAATCGCTTGCCGGCCGAGAGCTACGCGGGCGGTGATGCCGCACAGCTTCGTGGGCTCGCAAAGAGCCAGTTCCTCAATGCCTTTCCCGGCGATGAGGTCTTGGCCGTTTCCCTGGTGAGTCAGGGCGCGGTGGAGCGCCGGGAGTGGGTGAAGCTCGACGGTGGCGGCTGGGCGTGGCGCAGGATTCGTCGTTTTCAATGGGCGCATATTGCGCATCGACCCAAGGGCGGCGGCAATGAGTGCCGGACGTATCCTGTGCGAATCGAGCAGCAGTGGAACGGGAGTGGGTGGGGGGCTCATTACACGTACAAGCCCGTCCACATCTACGGCTTCTCGATGCTGTGTGAGAACCTGTAGGGGACCATAAAGATCGCGATCGCGAGTGACCCCGCTCAACCAGGAACCACAGCGTTTCCTGTGGTGGGCTTGGGCCCGTGGCACACTCTATGCATGAAAGCCTCCATCCTCGGCCTGGTACTACTCGGCGCGTGCAGCACCCCAACGGGCGTGATGGCCCTGCCCATCGACGACTGGAACGCGTGGCTTTACGTCCCGGATGACTTGCCTGATGGTCCCGTGCCGGCTCTGGTGCACCTGCATTACGCGGGGGAAGGCGAGAAGTTGGCCAACGACAGGGAACTCCAGGCTGAGCTTCAGGAATCGAAGATGATCGGCGTCTTTCCAGAGGGGGGCGGAGGGCCCGGCGATGACTGGCGGGTCGGAGTCAACAAAGACGAAATTCAGCGCGATGATCGAGGGTTTTTGGCCAAGGTTGCTCGTGCCATCCGAGAGCGGGATGACGTGGAAGGCGTCTACCTGTCCGGGTTCTCCAAAGGCGGCGCCATGGTCTATGACATGGCCTGCTTGGGTGATGATGTCTACGATGGCTTCTTGCCCATGGGCGGCGCCATGCAGGACTGGGTGTTCGAGGACTGTCCCGCGGCCCAGCGTCCCTTGCGTCACCTACAAGGCCGCACCGATCCGAAGTGGCCGCGCACAACGGCCGACAACCCGGACTCCAACCACGAGGGGATCGTGGACTCGATCACCGCTCTCCAAGACGAGCCGAACTGCATGCAGACTCAGACCTGGGAAGGGGACTGTGAAGTGTGGGCGGGGTGCGGGTTCGACACTCGACTCTGTTGGTTTGATGGCGGGCACTTCGAGCCGGACGGGTGGATTGTGGCCCATCGCAACTGGATTGACGGCGTGCACGGGGCGTCGCGGTAGGCGCGAGGGGGGGCCCCGCTGAAGCCGCGCGTCGAATTCTCACGCCCCGCTTGTGCGATGACGCGTGGGCGGGTAGCCAGGTGACGTTGGTAAGTGACCTCGGCTCACCCAGCGCGTGAAGCGCGGGTAGAGATGTAGGGTATCAGCTGATCTTTCGCCGCTCTTGGGCGATACATTTTTGGGAAGAATCACTGGGGGGTGAAGATGTCGAGTGTATGGGTTGAGCTGACTCGGGGTGGCCTTTGGACACTCCCGGTATTGGCGCTGCTTGGTGTTGGGGTGGTGCTCACCCTGGTGCTGGGGTTGTTGACGGCGCTTAAAATCCGGGTTCCACCTCCTGTGTGGCTCGTCGTGCCGACGATGGTCGTCGGGGTTTCCACGTTCGGGATGTACAGCGGACTGGTAGAGACCCACAAGGTCATCAACTTTACGGAGGTTGATTCTCTCTTCTCCTCGGGTGTTGGGTACTTAGCGGCGAGTCTACTGCTGCCGAGGCTTGGTGGCGGTTCCTTGGTGTGCCTCGGCCTACTCGCGGTTTGGTCCTCGGGAATCGGTGGGGTCATCGCAACGGTTGGTGCGCCGGCCCGCACAGATGTTCGCGGTGTCCTTGTCGGACTCTTCGGACCGGTGGGGACGGCAATTCTCGTCGTTTTGGCGGCCATTGGGCTCGGCATCACGAAGGGACCGTTCCCCTTGGTGACGGTCGGCGTCCTCCTGCTATCGGCCATCGGGTTGGCGGTCGCTTCGGCTCGGGTGCCGATGCCGGTCGATGAAGGCACAGAACCCGGCGTAGATGCTCGGAATAATAAGAACTATGGCCGGCGGATCGGGGCCGCGATCTCCGGTCGTGGCGCTGCGTGTCTCGGGCTGGTCACCGCCACGGCCGGCGCCGCGTGGTTCGCGTTCTCGGCAGAGGTCGACGCTACCTCGCGCAGCGCGGCATTTGCGCCCGCTGGGATGGCGTCATCGCTGGCGTCCTCTGGCTATGACAGCGCGTTGTCTGGGGTCGCCCTGAGCGCCGTTGGGGTGGTGGGCAGCGTCGTGATCGCTGTCGTGCTTACGGCCCTTGTGGGCAAGCGCGCTGTCCCGCAGTCGCGCGTCGCTTTTGGGGCGCTCTGGGTGATCCCGGCCATCGGGTGGCTCGCTAGCTTCGCTTACACTGTGTCCGCGCCGGGCTCAATCCTGGCGAGTATCGAGGTCACACCTTTGGACTTTGATGCTCTCGTGCAGCGGGTTGGAGACCCGCCGTCACTCGCCGACGTGGGTCCCCAAACCGACTCGAATATCAGGTTTCATGCTGCGACCCTGGAGCAGGGCCGGTGGCTCCGGCATGAAGCTACGCGTGCAAATGCCCACAATACAAGTCTTAAACCTCAACAGTTCTTGGATGCGTATCAACTTCGGAATCAGTTTCTCATCGTTCGCGGATCATTGAGCGCCCGCGCATTTTTGGAAAGCGAGGGGATGAAAGAAGCGGTCGCGGTGTGGGTCCGGATCCCGGCCACGGATTCCGAAGACTGGCCCCACGCAGCCGTGCCCATTCGCATGACGGATACCGTGGTTCCGGGTCGGCGTTCGTTTGCCGTGCTGATGTCAGACAGCGAGCTGTACCTGTGGGAGCGCGAAGGCTGGAAGAGCGCCCCGGTCGCCACCGGTCACGGCGCCATGGACCTTGTCGTCGGTCCTGGCGCGACCATGAATGGCTTGCTGACGTTGTGTTCGTTCGCCGCGGACTGCGGTTTGAGTGTGGCGGACATCAACGCTGTCGAATCAATACTTGGGACGCCGCTTCCCAAGGCAGCAAGAGGTGGTGAAGCGCCGTGAGCACCCCAGGCCCGATACGGAACGCGCGGGTCCGACAGGAGTCGGAGCAGCCCTGCAATGGGTCTGCAAGCCCGTTGAACCGATGGTGACACCGATCCGTGGAGGGCAGCAGCCTATGTTCGCTCCAACGAGGTTCCGGTGCCCCAAGTCCAGCCTTTCTTCAATGCCGGCGGTGGTCTATGCCTTCTGGTCTGCGAGCCAACCCTAGGCGTCGCGGTCGTCGTCGACCCCAGCCCCGACAAGTGGGACCGCTACGTCAGGCATGCCGAACGCCTCGAATGCACGATCGCTGCGGTCCTCGGAACCCGCACCCTTGGCGCGCTACCGGACCATGCGCCAGGCCTGCGCATCGGGCCGGTCTCGGCAAAGGGCGAGGTCGTTGACGTTCAGTTGGCTGGGAAGATTAAGTCGCTTCCTCCTGGGTTGTCGAGCGCCATGCTCCGTGTGCGGGGTCTCTTTATTGGCGTGATGGTCGTGTCCTCGCGCGACGGTGGCGAGCTGGCGTTCGTCGTGCCAGACGGAGCCTTGCTGCTCGCGGGTGGCCGCTTGTGCGGAGGCGAGGTCGCAGCGCCTGTCAGCATCGATGATCTGGTGCCAGACTGGACGTTCGGGCTGCTGGAGCACGGGGAGGTGTTTTGCACCAGCGCGCCCCATGGCATCTTCACGCGACCCATCGAAGAGGAGATCCGCGTTCGAGACACGACCCGATCCCGCATTCTTCGCCGTCTACAGCAGATCGGGGATGCGGATCACTCGGCGATTGTCGCTGCGCTCGGCCTGAGCGGGTCCGCAGCGTCCGTATCCTAAGCGTCCCGTCGCGCTCACGTCGCGGGATGCATCCTAGTTGCCTGTGGCGTCTGCCCGTAGCGCCGCCGCTTTGCGGCTGTGGCTGCTCGCCATGCGCGCCAGAACCTTACGCTGTAGTTCTTGTTCTTCCGGAGGCAGGCCCTTAACCACGGGGGCACCCGAGATGACCGAGGCCATGTGCTCGTGCAGCGCTGCGGCGCGCTCGACAACCGCGCCCTTTTCGCCGCGGCCCAGGCCATCGGCATAGCGCAAGTGCGCATCGATGGCGGTCTCCACGGTGGCGGCGGCGGCGGTGATCTCCCCCTGGATGCGCTGCTGGGCCTCGTCCGGGTCCATGCCGTCGGCGTCGGGGTTGACGTCCAAGAAGACCTCGAGGGCCTCTTCGTACACTGGATTGAGCTCAGCGAGGGACGTGGCCTCGATGGGTTTTAGCGTGGCGGTCGTGGGGCGAGAGTCCGAGCCAAGCGCGCCATCGTTGGGCGGAATCAGGAGCTTGGACGCCGAACGTGAAGAGGATGAGGGGTCGTTCGGTGAC
>JBGCER010000282.1:0-5399 GCA_045106515.1 Myxococcota bacterium | reverse complement strand
GACCCGCTCATTGATCAGGGTGAGCAGGCTGTTGAGGATGGCCGAGTTGGCCTTGAACACCTCATCGAGGAAGGCGACGTGGGCTTGGGGTAAGAAGCCTTCGGTGAGCCGCCGATAGTCCTCGACCTTGAGGCCGGGGATGCTCACGGGGCCAAAGAGCTCGTCGGGGTGGGTGAACCGCGACAACAGGTATTCGAAGTAGGTGGCGTCCTCGAAAACCGCGCACATGGCCCGCGCCATCAGGCTCTTGGCCGTGCCCGGAGGTCCCAAGAGGAGCGCGTGTTGACCGGCGAGCAACGCCAACAATACGGCTCGGGTATGGGTGGTGCGCTCCAGGAGCGAGCCATCGAGGGCGGTCAAGATCCGCTGCAGACGGGCGGTGAGTGGGTCTGCCTTTGGCTCGCTGTCTGGCGTGGACGGGCCGTCGGCCGCAGCGGGCCAGTCTGAACGCACCCAGTCGCCCGCCGTCTTGGCGCTGGTGGTGGGGCGCTTCAGTGCCTGAGGGTGCGCCGTGGCGGTCTTGAGCAGCTCGTGCACCCATTTCTGGAGCGATGTTGCATCGGTCGCCGTTGCCTGGACCCCCGCCCACGCCGCCAAGCGAAACGCCAGGTCTTGCAGGTTGGTGGCTGGATGCAGGCTCAAGCCTTCTTCGGTCCACCGAGCCACGTGGGTCTGCCCCAGCCAGGTGAGCAGACCCTCGATGCGGCTGCGCTCCCCGCCATGTTCCGCTCGCAGCAGCTCGGTCAGCTCAGCGAGGCTCAGGGACTGGGCCCGACCTCGGACCAGCGTAAAAGACAGGTAGTTCACCACGTCTTGGGGGGCGCAGGGCAGCCGTGGCTGGCCCCGAAGCACGGTCACCCCGTCGATCTCTCGCCAGCCTGCACTCACGGACCCTCCGGCCGCCCACCTACCGCGCTCAAAGCTCATTCGCCTGTGGACCTGGGCACAGGGGTCATGGATTTCCGACCGGATCCGAACCCTCGTCCATGAAGATCGGAATGCCCGCACCCATACCCGCCATGACTGGCCTCGATAGCGCGCTCCAAGACCGAGCCCACGCTGCCGAAGACCTCAACCAAGCCATGGCGATCCGAGACCAGACCCACGTGTCGGCCTTGGCCGCCAGCGCGCCGACGGTGGAGCAGGCCGTGGTGGATGGGGTGACATCCGACATCGCCATCGAGGCGAACGCGGCGGTTCTCCAGGCCGAAAAGGAGAGGTTTTCAGCCTTGATTTTTGTGCTGGCTCACCATGGGCCGCCGCTGAAGGGGTGAGGGGGCTAGGGCGGGGTGCCGGCTAGAATATGGAGCGGCCCCTCGCTCGAATCACTCAATTCTGATGGAAATCATCCCGAAGTTGGTGACATTCCGTCAGAATTGAGGTGCGTGTGGATGACTTCCTCTTCGTACGGACCCCGGCCGACGTGGAGCGAATGCTCGGCGAGCGCCTCCGCCGGGCCCGCAAGGCCAAGGGGTGGACTCAGGCCGATCTCGCCACGCGAAGTGGCCTCTCCATCGCCACAGTGGCGCGGCTGGAGCAGTCTGGGCAGGGCCAAATCTCGTCGTTGGTGCGCTTGTGCGCGGCATTTGGGCGCTTGGATGACTTTGAGGAGGTACTCAAGGCCGTGCCTCCGGCCACGATGGATGAGCTGCGTCGGCTCCGGGCGGGGGATCCGTGAGGGAGCTGCGCGTTCGCTTACGCTTCTCACCCGCCGATGTGCGCGAGGTGGGCACGCTGGCCCAAGAGGGTCGGAGGGTTTGGTTCGAGTACGACCCGGCCCTCGTGCGTGCGGGTGGGCCTGCTGGTAGTGCACGACCCAAGGCGCTGATCGGCCTGCGTGCGGATGGAGCGGCTGGGGTCCGTTTCGGTGAAGGCGCGCTGCCCGATGGGTGGGTGGGGTGGTTGGTGAAGTTCCCCACGAGCACCGATGACGCCGATGTGGGCCGCCGTGAACAGGCGTGGATGACCATGAGCACCTGCTCCTCGCCACCCATCAGATCTGCGCGGGCGACCAATCCCAGGTGATCGCCATGTTTCGGTTGGCCGCGTTCAACGTGGCGTCGGTCCATGAAGATGACCACCTCAAGAACGTTAGACAACGACGGTCGTTGGCGGCTCGCTCCCGGGTTCGACCTGACCTATGCGCCGAGCGCCCAGGGTGAACGATGGACCACGGTCGCAGGGGTCGGGGCGAACATTGCGCGACACCATCTGCTCGCTCTGGCGGAGAAGGTGGGTATCAAGGCGGCAGTGGCCCGCCGGGTCGTAGACCAGGTCATCGCAGCGACCTTAGACGTCGACCGACACCTAGCAGAACAGCACTGTCAAACCACCATTTCACGGGCTGCGGCTGAGCGCGTACGCGAGGCCTCGGCGCGCTTGCGAGGGTAGGCGCAACCGTCGCCGTCACTCCGGGGCCGGAGCCCCCGATTCTAGGCGCTTCTGGGCCGCCGCTGCCCCCTGCATGGCTTGTAGCCACTGCTCACGCTGAGCGGGAAAGCGTAGCTCAGACGCCGGTAAGGCGCGCAGGTCGTCGGGTGTGAACCAGCGCGCGTCCGTGGTCTCGGAGCCGTCCGGCCTTGGGGTGGGCAAGGTGTCGGGCGTGGCGCACACGTGGGCCACAAAGCCCGACTCGACCACGGCACACAGCGGCAAGCCGGCCATCACGGTCACGCCCGCCTCTTCCAAGGTCTCGCGCACCGCGGCCTGGGAGGAGGACTCGCCGGCGTCGATGTAGCCGGCGGGGATGGTCCAGCCGCCGGTGTTGCGCACCATCAGCAGGCGCCCCTGGTCGATGGCGATGCAGCCGGCGGCCTTGGGGGTCGCGACCTGGGTGCCAGGTGCATCGCAGGTCGCGGGGGGCGTGGCCATGCAGGCGGGCAGGAGGAGCAGGAGAAGCAGTGTGCGCATGGGCGCAGTGTAGACCGTCCGGGACCCGGCGGGCCTCTCCACGACTCAACGCCACCTACCAGCCCCAGCCGAGCATCACGTCTGGGCCGATGGTGAACTGACCGACGGTGTCGGCGCGGCTGACCACGGCGATTCGGGCTCGAAAGCCCTCGGAGGCGATGTCGACGCCCGCTTCTCCCCGCAGACCGACCGAGGGCACCACCCGAAGACGGGAGGACGGGGATGATACCAAGAATCGGCAGTCTGGGACGGTCGGCACACCGTTCAGGGCGAGGGTGCCGCCCCCGCCGATGAATGGCCGAACGTGTGGTTTGTCCATCCGCTTGAGGGCCATGGCGCTAAGCTGTCCGGAACCGGTGGCCTCGCAGAACATCCCGCTACCGATCGCCGCGTCCGCCCGTAGGCCCCACCCAGTGGCGCCACTCCACCGGTCGATCGCCACAACGGCATTGGCCCTCAACCCGGGCGCAACGGACACTTGTGGGTCTCCACGAAAGAGCCCAGGCGCCAGTCCAACGCCAATCAGGAGCGAGGTCTCGGCCGGGACGGCTCCGGCCATGACGATGGGGGGAGCGTCTGTGCCCACGGGCTGCTCGGCAGCCCCAGCGATCATCAACGTCATCAGCGCGATCATTCGAACCTCCGTTAGGTGACCAAAAGTCATGCAGAAGGCGTGCCAACCTTGGGTGCCCGCTCCTTTTCAGTGTGAGACAGGCTTGTTGAGTTTGACTGCGCTCGCGCTCGTCCACGAAGTGAGATGGCGACTACGCAGCCTTAATGACGACTGGTCAGGTAACGGTGTCTACCACTGAAGAGTCGACCGCGAAGTCCCTTTCGCGTCGGTGTGATTCGGATGTGGCAGCGGTGGCGACCTTGGTGCGGATGGGAGGCATCGCCATTGCGTGGGCAGATGCCATCTTTACAGTGTCAGCCCAGGCATCCGTCATCCCGTGTGGTGTGGCCTGGTTTGACTGGGCATTTGTAGAAGTGCCCGAGGAATCGAAGATGGTGAACGCGTCGTTGTTTGCGGGCAGCGCCATGCAGTCTATGGCCGTCGATGCGGCGGGGGTCTACGAGATGTCTGTCGTGGTTACCGTCGATGAGTCCTTGAGTGATGAGGCGCGGCTAAGGTTTGAGGTGCGGTGACGGGTGACTTGCCCGGGCGGGCGAGGCTCGCAATCTAAGCCGCTCGTTCTGCGTTGCCGGTGGCCACCCGCCACCCGCGCCGAGGGCCCCTTCGGCGACGTTCTTACGGAACTCCGAGCAGTAGCGGTCCTTCGCCAATACGGACGTGTCGCACGTGTCGAAGTCGGAGCTGACCTCGACGGTGACATCGTCTGCGAGCAGTCCGCCTCCGTGTTTGCCCTCGTTGCAGATGAGACCAAACGATGGGTCCCCCGCGGGTCGAGTCGTCTGCCCCAAGAATCAGCGGGCCGCTCGCTCTGCGCGCGCGCGGGTCATCTCTTTCCCGACTTTTTGGGCGAACGACACCAGCTTGGGCTCGTTCAGGCCCTCCGCCGTGAGCACTCCAGCATTGTAGAGTTGCTCGGCCGCCCACCGCTTGTGCCCCATAAACGCGTCTTGGTCGTACAGCATGGTGGTGAGGTCGGAGGCGGCGTACACCTCGAAGTAGTTGTTGTCGTCTTCAAAGATCCACCGGAAGTACAAGAGCTCGGTGCCATCCAGCCCCACCACGTAGAAGCTCTCACGACGGACGTCGTCCTTCTTGATCGTGCACAGCTCAGCTCCGTCGACCAACACCACGCCCTTTTTTAGCTGCACCTTGGAGTCTGCGCTTCCGTCATGTTTGGCGGCCATTTTGGCGGCCATCTTCTCGGCGCGTTGGGCTGGGCCCGCGATGGCGGGGAGGGCGGACAGCACCAAGGTGATGGCTACGAGGGCAGGGCGATGGTTCAAGAACAAGAGTTGCTCCTAGGATTTAGGGCTTTTGGGTGACAAGCAAAGGCGGCCGCCTTCGTTATCAGTTTGGCATCGATACGGCGAGTCTTGGGCTCACGGAGGACCACGAGCTGATGCTCGATAGTGACGCTATCGTCGGCCGAATTCGGGCTCGCTGCCGCCTCGGACTTGGGCGCGGCGGGTCCACGCGGAGCTTGAGGGCCGTTGCCATCCACGAGACCTCGCGCTCCTCAACGCCCTCGCGCGCGGTGGCCCTTCGGTGACTGCTGCGAGCGTTGGCGCGCTGAGCGGTGCAGCCGGCGGTCATGTCACCACTTACGTCGGCATCGGATCGTTCCGATTCGAAGGCATGCTGTTGCGCTCCCGACACTACTTGCTCGATCTTGGCCGCGACCTCTCGACGTGGACGGTCGAAGACGCTCGGCGGCTCCGCGTCTCGGCGGCCGGCAACTGGGTCATGGTCCTGTTCAACCTGTGGTACGGGGCCGAGAACCTGAGCAAGGGCGTGGTCGTGATGTCGCGGGTCAATCCCCCAGGCCACGACGCAAATCGGTAGGGGTGAATGTGCT
>JBGCER010000281.1:0-17661 GCA_045106515.1 Myxococcota bacterium | reverse complement strand
GCGGGGCCACGTGCCCAGGTTGTCGAAGATCAGCAAGTGGCCGGGCTCTACGAGCGTCGGTTCATGGGGTTGATGCCACGGCCCAGTCAGGGCCCACACCACCCGTTGAAGCCTCGGATCGATCACCAAGACCCAGTCTGTATGTCGAACCGACACCAGTAAATTCCCACGGGAAAACGCTGGATTTACGGATTCAAACCGCCCATCTAGAATGCGGACGGTATTGCTGTGGAGCGGATCCGCGTCGCCGCGCATCCGGACCTTTTTCAGCAAGGGCGCATAGGCGCTGTCTTCGACCGCTTGCCAGATCGTGAACCGTTGGCGTAGAGCGCCAGTGTTGGGGTCCAAGCGCACCAATGCATCATCAATCATGGGCGTGTGAGGATCGACCTCCGGCCGGAGCTCGGGGTCTCGGGCCAAGACCCACACGGCGTCGTCTTGCAGAGCCAGGTCGTGGTGCGCGCCACCGGTCCACGCCCACACCACCTGACCTTGTCGGTCCAAGCGGAAGGCCCCCTTGTCGACAAAGAGACTCAAGAGATGGCCATCTGGCAGGAGCCGAGCCCGGCGGAGATAGGGACGCGGGGGTTTCTGCTGGCCGACTTGCTGCGGAAACACCTGTTCCCAGCTTGTTTTCCACTCGTGGACGATGGAACCGTCCATGGCCATAAGCCGGGCCGTGGCCGAGTCGCCAGAGGTGACCAGGTTCAGGCCTGCGTGAGCGCCTTTGCTGTTCACCACCACGCCACTCGCGTCAGGCGCCATCACAGTACCCTGGGCATAACCCAGCTCTTCCAACGCTTTTTGAGTGAAGGCCGTAGGGTCTTCCAAAATCCAGGGCCGGCGTCCATCTCGCAGGCGCCAGCGGCCAGGGGTGTCGGGCGCCGCCGCCGGCCCTTGACCGGTCACAACCGACTTGATCACCGCGTACGGAAAGACGCGAGACCGATGGGCCTGGAAACCCCACACAAACCCGCCGACAAGGCCTACTCCCAGCAAGGCGATGGCTGAGGCGGACAGTAGGGAGCGGCGGGTCAGAGGCGACATCTGCACCTGCGTATCGCGCAGACGCGGCGCCGTGCGCAGCAACCGCACGAGCAAGCCGGCCCCCACTGCCATGGGCGACCCCGACTTGACCAATTGAACGCGGGAATCACATCGGCAAAAATTATCTTTTATCCTATGTTTTGAGCACGGCACCCCACCGTAGCGCGACTCTGACCCTTGCCAGCCACGCCCCCGTGCCTACCGATCCGCCTCACCCACTCACCCTCGGGAGGCGCACAGTGAGTGCCCAACAACACGGCTTTAAGGCAGAGGTCCAGCAGCTCCTGGACCTGATGATCCACAGCATCTACTCCGACCGCGAGGTGTTCATCCGCGAGCTCGTGAGCAACGCGGCAGACGCCTTGGACAAGCTGCGCTTCTTGGAGGTCACACGCGATGATCTTCGCAAGCCCGGCACCGATGAGCCGGGGATTCGAATCGCCGTCGACGTCGACGCCAAGACCCTCACCATCGAAGACGATGGCATCGGAATGTCCGAAGAAGATGTGGTCCAGTTCTTGGGCACCATCGCCCACTCGGGCACGAAAGCCTTCACGTCCAAGCTGCAAGACGCCAAGGCAAAGGGCGACGAGGAGGCCACCGCCGAGCTGATCGGCCAGTTCGGCATCGGCTTCTACTCCGCCTTTATGGTGGCGCGCCAAGTCGACGTACACACCCTGTCGGCAGAGCCCGACTCCACGCCCGTGTTGTGGAGCAGCGAAGGAGCGGGCACCTACACCCTCGCAGAGGGCGACCGCGAAGACCGCGGCACGACCATCACCCTGCACCTGCGCAGCGACAGCGACGACTTCGCCGACGCGGCTCGCCTGTCCGAGATCGTCCGGAAGTACAGCAACTTCGTCTCCTGGCCCATCCGAGTGGGCGAAGAGCAGGCGAACGATGGAAAGGCCATCTGGAGAAAGCGTCCTTCAGATGTGGAAGATGAAGAAGCGAACGCCTTCTACAAGCAGATCAGCAATGACTGGCAAGAGCCGGCGCTCACCATCCACCTTCAGGTCGATACGCCGCTTCAATACAGCGCGATGCTCTTCGTTCCATCGGTACGCCCCTGGGACCTCTTCACGCCCAACCTCGACCGCGGTCCTCGCCTGTACGCCAAGCGCGTGCTGATCACCGAGCACGCCAAAGGCCTGCTCCCGGACTGGATGCGGTTCGTCAGCGGCGTGGTGGACAGCGAGGACATCTCGCTCAACGTTAGCCGCGAAATGGTCCAACAAACGCCCGTTCTTCGTAAAATCGGCGACGCCCTCGTCAAGCGGATCCTCAAGGACATGGGCAAGCTGATCAATGGCAAGGGTGACGAAGAAACCCAAGCCGCGAACCGCGAGACCTACGAGAAGATCTGGACCGCTTTCGGCGTGCTCATCAAGGAAGGCTACTACCACTCGGGTCCGGACCTGCGGGACCGCATCAAGCCGCTGATGATGTTCAACACCCGCGCCGCGGCCTCCGCCGAAGAGCTGGTGACGCTCGCCGAGTACATCGAAGAGATGCCCGAAGACCAGGACACCATTTGGTACATCACCGCAGAGACCCGCGAGCAGGCCTTGCAGAGCCCCTCCCTCGAAGGCTTCACCAAGAAGGGCTGGGATGTGCTGCTGCTGACGGACCCGGTGGACGAGTGGATGATCTCGGCGTTCAGCGAGTACGAAGGCAAGGAACTGAAGTCCGTCACCCGCGGTGAGTTGGACTTGGATGACGAAGAGTCCGACGACGCCGCGGACCGAGCCGACCTCACAGGCCTGCTCCCGTGGATGGCGAACACGCTGGAGGGTCAGGTGGCCGAGGTTCGCAAGTCGAGCCGGTTGACGGACTCCGCCGCGGTCTTGGTCGACGCAGATGATGGCGTCAGCTCGAACATGGCCCGAATTCTGAAGCAAGCGAACCAAAACGTGCCCACCAGCGCGCGAGTCTTGGAGGTCAACGCCGGCCATCCGCTGATCAAGCACCTCGCGGCCTTGCAAGACAAGGGCGCCGAGGACGTACTCAAGCCGCTGACCCAGCTATTGCTCGACGAAGCCAAGCTTCTCGACGGCACGCTGGACGAGCCCGCAGCGATGGGCCGCCGCGTCCAAGACCTGCTGACTCAAGTGGCCGAGCGCGCCGCGCAAGCCTGAGCCCGGCTCGGCGCGGACGCCGCCCAGTGCAACGAACAACGGTCAATCCGGTCCAATTTGTGACCAGACGGGCCCATTCCGGTTAGAACAGGCGCGCTATTGCACATGCAACAGCTGGCCCCCCTGGAACTCACGATGCGCGTCGCCCTCTTTTTCGATGGGAAGAACCACATGAAGGACCTTCGCCGAGCGGCGAAGGACCGGTGGCTCAACCACGGCCAGCTGGCCGAATGGGTCGTAGACGAGGTGGACGGCGATGAGCTGTTCGCCGCGTACTACTACACGGGCGTTCCCACTCCGCACGACGACCACAGCGACCGCCACGCCCTGACCGACTTGCTCGACGAGCTTGAGAAACGTCCGGGCTTCTTCGTCAAGCGGTTCAATCGCCGAGCCACACAGCGCGACTGCCCGCATTGCAACCAGGCGATCCACTACACCGAAGAGAAGATGGTCGACACCACCCTGGTGGCCGACATGATCTTGCTCGCGGTCCGCGATGCGTACGACATCGCCGTGGTATTTAGCGGTGACTTGGACATCGCGCCGGCCATGGAAGCGATTCAAGGTCTGGGCAAAAAGGCTTGGATCGCCACTTTTGGCAGCTCGGGCCTATCGCGTACCCTCACGCGCAGCGCATGGGGCACCCTGAACCTACTCGAGCACATCGACGAGTTCAGCTACGGCGACCTGGCCGAAGACGGCCCCGTTTTGCCGGCGCCCGTCGCCACCCGAGACGTGGACCAAGAGATGCACCGGGAGTTGCGCCGCGCCGAGGCTCACTTTCAGTCCGGCGGTGGTTTCGTTGGAGCTCACTACTTCATCCACCGATGGAAGGGGCACAACATCCCCGACGCTCCCGAACTGCGCCGTCAGTCGCTCCAGCGGCTGCTGTCACAGGGTCGCGTGCAGACGTACCAAGTCGAAGGCAAGACCGCGCTGCGCACCATCGATGATGCGGTGGACTTCGGAATGGGCGACGACCGCAACGTCGGCTCCCTCGATGAAGAAGAGCTGGGACCCTTCTCCTCCGACGAAGAGCTGTCCGTAGCCTCGCCAGAGCCCGAAGCGGTAGTTCGTCGGATCGCCCGGAAGAAGTAGGGCGGCCCGGCACACGATCGCTCAATTAATGTCGATCACCTTGGGCTCAGCGGTCGTGGACGCCACGCGCTCAGCCACCACCAAGGCCTGCGTCAACGCCACGCCGAGTTGGTCCGTGTCGACCCCACGCAGCAATAGGCGATGATCATCGAGGGTCACCTCGCCGAGTCGGTTGAGCGCGAGCAGCGCCACTCTGACCGGGGCCTGCAAGCGCTTTCGCACTGCGGTCGGGTCATAGCCTTTGACCACAAAAGCCCGGTCAAACACCGGTTCTCCGATCGAGATATCTTGACCCATCGATGGATCGCCATCGGCCTCGCGTTGGGGCATCAGGCGCAAGCCTGTGTCCGTGTCTGGACCGAAACGCACCGCCAGCCAGCACCGCCAGCGACCTTCAACCTGCAGCGGAACCACCTCGACAGGCCAGCCCGCCAGTCGGCCGCTCATGCGCGGACCATCGGTGGACACCGTCAGGCCCCACTGATCGACCACCGGCTTCCAGGTGTGGGACCACTCGGCCAGCTCGGGCGCCGCCCCGAGCTCGGCGCGCGCCTCTTCGAGCGCCACCGCCACAGCCACCAAGCGATCGACCAGCAGGCCCAGAGCCGAGGCATGAGACGGGGCCCGCTTCATGCGAACCCGAACTCGGGAGTCGGTGACCACGACGTCGTTCACCATCTCGATGAGCAGGAGCAGCGCCGCCTGAACGGCCTCGTCCCGCACGCAATCCAACGCGGCCGGGAAGGCCACGTCCACGACGAGGCGCTTGTCGAGCTCCGGGTGATTCAGACCCTGACTCGCCTGACGCCTCGAACGCTTGGCGGACAGCGAAAGACCCAGCGCGAGAGGCCGTTGAAAGCCGATGACGCCATGCACTTCGCGGTGGCGGTCCGGGCCATCGCCGACGAGGACTTCCCCCACCCAAAGCGAGCGATCCTCGCGGATCCCATGCAGGGAGCAGCCCCGCGTGTCGACCGCGAGACCCAGGGCCTGTGCCACTTCTCGATAGGCACCCGCCGTTGATAGCTGACGATGCGCCCTACGAATCACCAGACCGACCAAAATGACAGGAATGGCGATGCCGCACGCGAGGCAGATCACAGCATAGAGCGGATCCACTAGGTCAAACCCCGTAAACGCGAATCAGAACGCGATCACAGTGCCGGCCGAGAACTGGGGCAGCAAGCCCGCGTTCTTCACGCCAAGCTCAATCTGTTCCCACTCTCCGCCGCCCCAACCACCGAGGGCCAGATCGACATTGAGCCCAACGGAGCGGACAAACATAATGTCGGCGCCAAGCCGGGCCCGAGCACCCAGTGAGAAGCTGCCTAAGCCGCCGCTCGCTGGGACGAAGTAGCGGGCCGCGATCACGTCGGCGCCAACATAGGGGCGCAGCGCGCCATTGGCGGTGGTGGCCTTGTACACCACGCCTGCGTTGTACGGCACGATGGTGTTCCACTCGGTCGCCGAGCCCACATCACGCTGGAACTCAACCGGGATGTCGCGCTGAGTCGACCACCCCTGCACACCGCCGAGGATGTGCACTCCGGACTCACCAACCGCTACGCTGGCCTCTCCACCCACCGTCACAAAACCCAGGTTGAAATACGGACTGTAGCCGCCACGGATGGCGATCTGTACCGCGGTGGGATCCGAGTCCCCCGAGTCCCTGGACTTGGCGGTGCGGGTGGGCCGGGTGCGGGGTTCTTTGACCGCCTTGACGGGCTTCGGATCGCGGGAGCGCCGGTCGACGTCAGGCTCGTCGTCCAAGTCCACCATCTTGGGTCGACGCGGCTCATCGGGCTCGTCGAGCTCGATGTCCTCGTCGGGCTCTTCGTAGTAAGTCGTCTCCTTCATGGGCCGGCGCGTCACCACAGGCTCATCCTCGTCGGCCTCGTCGCCTTCGACCTGAATCGCAGCGCTGCCGAAGGAGATCATCGACGGGTCAAACTCGGGCTCGGGTTCGGGCTTGGATGCGGCAGCTTGAGCTTCGGCCCGCGCGCGCGCCGCAGCGATGCGCTCCTTCTCTTCGCGATCGGCGGCGCGTTGTGCGGCCTCGCGCGCCTCGCGCTCTTCCCGTTCCGCCCGGGCCTTGGCCTCGGCAGCCGCAACCCGACGCTCCTCTTCGGCCGCTTTGCGGCGCGCCTCGGCTTCCTTGGCCTCGCGAGCGGCGCTCTCCGCCTCGGCGCGCGCTTGATTTTCCGCCTTTCGACGGGCTTCGGCTTTGGCCAGGCGCTCATCTTCAAGGGCCTGACGACGTCGCGCTTCTTCATCGGCGGCGGCTTCAGCGAAGTCGTCTGCGTCGAAGTCCACCTCGATGTCATCGTCGAAATCGAGGAGATCAAGACTGTCGGATGCCGCATCGTCGGCAGACCGAGGGGCCTCTCCGGTCACCATCTCCTTCACCACATCGCCCATGGTGTCCGCGATAGTCTCAGGCTTGTTCACAAGCTCAAACGCCTTCTTCCGAATGAATCGGCCGCGGGTGACATCGAAGTAGACCAAGTCGAGCGTGACCGTGGCATCCGTCACGCGAAGGGTGCCGGCGAAGACCTTATCCACGCCATTCTTCTGGCCGATGCCACGCAAGCATGACGCGCTGTCGAGACAGGACACGCCATATCCGGGTGGCACTTTGCTGAGCTCGACCACACGGTCGACGGCGCTCATGAAATCGAGCTCAGACCCAATGAGCTGGGTGATGTTTGCCACATCACGAACCTCTGTGCTGCCACGCGGAACCAAGGGAGGAACCACCACGTCAGCGGCCACAGCGGTCGTGGCTGCCGTGAGCAAAGCAAGAACAACGGGGGCAACGGAGAGGAGGGCGCGCATCACAAGCTCCAAGACTGAGCACGGTTAATTGGCACGTTTGCAGCGTGTGGACAAGTACGGCCTCGTCCCGTTCCGGTAGAGTTCGCGCGGAGGCGGGTTGAACACCGACGTCAAGACGGACAGAGCTGGCTGGGGAACCGCAGCATGGGTGGGGATCTCTGCCGGTTTTGCCGAGGCGGCTACCCAGTGGCTACTGGGCGACCTCCCGCTCCCTCTGTGGAATGGGATCGCCGTGATGTTTTCCGGAGTGGCTTGGGGCGCGGCGGTGGCGGTGGTCCTGGGGTGCGTGACGCAGGTCGTCGCCATCCGGCGACCGGTGCTGGCCCTGCTGGGCTTCGCAGCGGTCGCAGGCACCTCGGTCGCGGTCTACGGCGCCGTGCTGCTGACCCATCCGGCGGTGCGAAACGCAGATGCTGCGCGCACGCTCGCGATCGTGGGTGCGCTCTGCACACTCGGGGTGGCTGTGGCCGGACGGCTCCCGCGCAAGCCAGCGATCGGCTGGAGCGTCGCGGCGGCGGCCATCGCGTTGAGCGCCGCCATCTCCACCGCCCTTCAGCCTCTCCCCCCCACCGCCGCCGG
Source organism: Myxococcota bacterium (assembly GCA_045106515.1). Classification (GTDB taxonomy): domain Bacteria; phylum Myxococcota_A; class UBA796; order UBA796; genus REDI01. The sequence goes on along the minus strand of JBGCER010000281.1, from coordinate 9,961 downwards.
CCCAACGATCGTGCTGGTGAGCATCGACGGGCTTCGCGCCGATGCCCTCCCGCCAGAGGGAACCCTCGCAGCGTGGGCCGCCCGTTCCGCCCAATACACCCGAGCGGTCACCCCTACGACCGACCGATTGGCGGCGGCAAAAGCCCTGTTGCCCACTCGGCCTCACCCTTGCGACACCGACATTAGCCCCCTGCCCATGCCCAGCGCCGCCTTCGTCTCGTCGGCGGAGATGTCGGAGCTACGGAGTGGATTCCACAAGTTCGATGACGACTTTTCACTCGTGCAGGGCCTTTCTTCCACCACGCCCGGCCGTCTGTTCCGATTGGTGGGCCTGCACAGGCCACCCCAACGCAGGGACGCGAGCGTGACCCTCGACGCCGCGGCCTCCTGGCTCGCCACAAATAAGGGCGGGCAATTTGCCTGGATTCACCTCGACGATCCTCGCCCACCGTTCGAGCCCGGTGACCCGTGGGACAAGCGCTTCGTGCCCACCGGCACGGCCCCGGATCCGTCGGACCCAATCTGGATGACATCCCAATATCAAGGTGAAGTCGCGGCGGTCGACCACCACCTAGCCCGGCTCTTCGTCGCCCTGCCGAACGACGCCATTGTGGCGGTGGTCGGTACGTATGGCGAGCCCCTCACGCCGCCGTTCAACGCGGACGGGCCTCCTCTGCCGGGGTTGGACGCGTCCATCGTGCCGCTGATCATCGGCGGGCCCGGAGTGGATCCCGGGCAGATCCGCTGGCCCGTGAGCACCCGCGACGTCGGTCCGACGCTGCTGGCCCTCGCTGGGGCGAGCCGAGGCGGTCCAACGCTGCCGAGCCCGGATGAGGTGCCAACGTCGCTCATGGTGGCCAGTGGCCTGTCCCTCGGGGGCGACCCGACGGTGCTCGGCGTCGGACCCACGTCGGCCGTGCTTCGACGACCCGGAAAGGCCCCGGCCCCCCTTCAACTCGATGGGCAGCTCGGCCCCGCCACAAACAGTACCTTGGAGACCTTCGTTCGCGAGGTCGCAGCCGGTGACCGTGGGATTCGCTGCGGGAGCACACCCTAGTGCGCGTGCTGATGATCACCGACACCCTGGCCCCCGACGGCCTCGACGCGACCGCACACCAAGCGCGCCGCCTCTACGAGCAAGGCCGGCTCGTGGGCGATGTGCACCTCGTGGCTGGATACCGAAGGAGCCGGGGCTATCTTCCCGCAGAGGCGCTCGGGGTCGATCTCTGCGGCGCCTCAGACTTGTCCAGCCGCTGGGCCATGCGCCGCGCCGCTCAGCGCCGCGCCCGACAGCTCAAGCCCGATGTGGTGCTCACAACCCGTCCCAGCCTGCCGCGGTGCAAACGACCCGCGGTGCTGTACTTGGCGAGCCCGTCTATCGATCCCCGACTGCCCGGACTTCCACGCCTCGCGCGCCTGTCCGCCTTTCGCCGGGTCCTGCTGCCCAGCGACGCCGCCGCCCGCTCCTTTGAAGCCCTGGGCGTTTCACCCGAGCTGATTCGTGTCGTGCCGCCGGCCATCCCCAGCCCCAGCCTCCGGGACAGCGGGTCGAGCCCGACCCTGTCGCTGCTCTGCCTAGGCGGCCTCGCGCCGCACCGAGGGCAACACTTGGCCATCGACGCTATCGCCAGGCTCTCTCCCGTCGAAAAAGCAAGGGTTCACCTGCACATTGTCGGTCGGGCGGCAGACCCAGTCTACGTGGAGCACCTCAAGGTGCAAGCCTATGAGCAGCCCATCAGCCTGCATATCGACGAGGCAGACTCTGGGCGCTTCATCGCCCAAGCCGACCTGATGCTCGCCCCGAGCTTGGTCGATGTGGCGTGCCCCTACCCCGCCCTGGAGGCGGTCGTCGCCGGCGTACCGCTCGCCTATGCAGACCGCCCCACAGCCACGGCGATGGTTGGCGACCTGGGACATCGGGTGGTGAGCGGAGATGCGAACGCGTGGCGAGACGTGGTCAGAGCGTTCATCGACCAGCCCGCGGCCTTCTGGCGCACCGCCGAGGCGGGGGTGGAGCAGGCCCGAGCTCAGTGGTCCGCCTCGGTGAGTTGGACCGCGGTGCACCGGCAGCTGCAAGACATCCTGTAGCCGACTCCGCATCGGCCTCGACCTTGCGACGTGACCGCCGGAGGATGCGCTACACCTGGGCCATGACCACCGAAGCCTGTACAGACGCCCGCCTCCGAACCTTGGTCGACCGACCCGAGCGAACCGACGCCGACTTCGTCCTGTACTGGATGATCGGAGAGCGCCGCCCCAGCCACAACTTCGCCCTCCAGCACGCCGTGCACCGCGCCAACGCCTTGGGCAAGCCCCTGGTGGTGCTGGAGCCGCTGGACTGTACCTACGAGTGGGCCTGCGATCGCTTCCACGCGTTCATCATCCAAGGAATGGCAGAGAATCAAGCTCTCTTCGCAGACTCAGCCGCGACCTACTACCCCTACGTCGAGCCCGCTCCCGCGAAGGGACAGGGCCTATTGGCGGCCTTGGCCGACCGGGCCTGCGTCATCATGACTGACGATCGGCCCGGCTACCGGTTCCCAGGTCTGTTGTCCCGGGCGGCACACCACGTCAAAACTCGATTTATCGCCGTAGATGGGGCGGGCGTCCTGCCGCTGACCACGGCGCCCAAGGTGTACAAGAGGGCCGTCGACTTTCGCCGCTACGTGCACAAGGCGTTCAGCCACGAGGCCCCGGTTCGACCCATCCCAGAGCCCCTCAGGGGCCTGAGCCGCCAGACCGGTCCAGACCTGAGCGCGATCCTCGCCGAATGGCCCGAGGCTGATCTGTCCGCCCTTCGCGCTACGGGAGGCCTGGCTGCCCTCCCCATCGATCACAGCATCCCGGCCGTGGCCGATCGGCCCGGCGGTCCGGCCACCGCAGCCACACGGCTGGAGCGGTTCCTCGACCAAAAGCTGGAGCGCTACCCCGAGCGCAACCATCCCGACAAAGACGTGGCGAGCGGGCTCTCCCCCTGGTTGCACTTCGGTCATGTGGGCGGCGCACAGGTAGCGTGGGCCGTGCTCGATGCCAGCGGCTGGCAGCGCGAGAACATGGATGCTTCTCGCTTCAGCAAACAAGAGGGAGCGTGGGGACTCTCCGCCGGAGCGGAGTCGTTCCTGGAGGAGGTCATCACCTGGCGGGAGCTGTCCGCGCAGACCGCTTGGGCTCACCCCGACGACCACCACCGATACATCGGCCTGCCCCAGTGGGCACGCACGACCCTGGCCGAGCATCGCGACGATCCCCGCGAACACCTGTACGACCTGGAGACGTTGGCCGACGGTAAGACCGAGGATCCGCTCTGGAATGCGGCCCAACGCCAGCTCCGAGAGTCCGGAATCATGCATAATTATCTTCGGATGCTGTGGGGCAAACGGGTCCTCGCTTGGACCGAGTCCCCCGAGGCCTGCTTTGCCGCCTTGGTCGAGCTGAACAATCGCTACGCCCTCGATGGGCGAGATCCGAACTCCTACGGCGGGATCGCCTGGGTGATGGGCCGGTACGACCGCGCCTGGGGACCGGAGCGCCCGATCTATGGCAAGATCCGATATATGACGAGCCAAAGCACCCGTCGAAAGCTGAAACTCAGTGGCTGGCTAGAGCGGTGGACCGACTGACAACCCGCGTCAAGGCGCCGTGTAGGTACGCGACCAAGACGCGACCAAAGAGGAGCACGGTCGGTCGGTGCTAAGCCGCTGAAGAAAGAATCGGCTCTTCTCCGGTACCGGCTCAATCTTTGGGTTGGCCGCAAAGGCGGAGATGGACGCGCCGAGCGTTCGTTGCGCCACCGACACGCTCTCGACCCGGCCCTCGATTCGACCGCCACGAACCGTGCCGTGGTACCGCGACCATGCGGCTTGAGCGATGTACATCTTGACCTTGCCGAACACAGGCATTTTCACGACCACCGTGCCGCCCGGATGCCCATCTCCGTCGAAGTCCAACACCCCAGGGTCCGAGCCCTTCAGCGGAAGTGCCCCGCCGGTAATTTTTGGATCAAAGCCTAGATTCGTAGGTCCAGGATCCGCTTCATAGCGCCCCTGTGGGGAGAGCTGGATCGGGTACGTCTGATTAGGCACGGCGTCGATAAAGGCCTGGGGAAGCACCGTAGTTGCACGGCTATCCCCGTCGATTTGGACCGCGCACAGGTCCTGGCTCTGCGTCCACACGCCATCGCGCTCGCTCAAGCCCACCTTGACCAAACTGCGCGTGACCACGTCGGTCGTGCCTGCGAAGGGAACCTTGGACCGCGTCGCAACCTCGACCACCATCACATGGGGTCCCGGCTGGACATCGGACACATCGGCAGCGATGGACGTGCCTATCAGGGCGAGCCACAACATCATCGAACTCCTAGGCCGTCAAACACCGCATCCGCCGCCAAGCGTCCGGACTGGATGCACAGCGGCATGCCGCCGCCCGGGTGGGCGCTACCCGACGCCAGATATAAACCCGCTGGCTTGCGCACCGCGTTGGGAGGCCGTTGAAACGCCGAGAACATGCCGTTGCTGGCGGCACCGTAAAGGGCGCCGCGGCTACCTGGAAAGCGCTCAGCGAGCCCACGTGGAGAGCGTTCCCAGACAATGGGCGCATCGTGCGCCACGACCTCCGCCTCGACCAAACGCTGACGCACCCGCTCGGACAGCGACTGCCACACCTGATCCTCCGATGGGGTCGCCTCACAGGGGGCGTTGGCCATCACGAAGATGGGCGATCCGTCCGACCATCCGTCCCGGCCGTGAGCCACCTCCTGATCACAGATGTAGACCGTCGGGTCCTGGGGGGGCCGGCGGCGATCGAAGAGATCGACGAACTCCTGCGGGTATTGGCTGGGGAAAAGCGCCGTATGGGCCACACGTACAGAGGGCCGCGCCCGCAACACGGCCGTCCATCCCGAGGTGCTGGTAGGGGGAGACGCTTTGAGCGAAGTGCGGCTCTTTTGCGGCAGTAAGTCCTCCACGAGATGGGCCACATCGGCGTTCACGACGACAGCAGAGGCGTCTAGCCGCTCCCCGCCCCGCGTACGGACCGACCTGACCCGCCCAGCGTGGACTTCAACGGCTTCAACGGGGGCATTGTAGCGAAAGCTCACCCCGAGATCCGACGCAACCCGGGCGAGCGCCACGGGGAGCTGGTGGATCCCACCCAAGATCCCGAACGCGCCCAGGCCCATTTCTACATGGGCGATGCAGTTTAGGGTTGCGGGAGCCACTCTGGGATCGCTCCCATTATACGTCGCGAACCGCGCAAACACATCTCGGAGGTGTGGCGAGCGCACCTGAGCATCGATGGCCGCTTGCATGGACCGAAAGGGGTCGATTCGGGAGGCGGCCTTGAGCGCTCCGGGGCCGAGCGAGGCCATGCCCCGAAACGAGGGCGCCGGCGCGAGCACAAAATAGGGGGCGGCCGCATCCCAAATCGCCTTGGAGTAGGCCATAAACCCGGCGAAGTCCGCAGCCGCATCGGACCCCAGCGCCTCGCGTACCGACGCCTCTGTGGCCTGCAATTCCGGGTGCATGTTCAACACCGTGCCGTCGGGCCACCGGTACACAAAGGCTGGATCGGGCTCGCGCAATGTGAGCACGTCCTCAGCGGAAACACCGGCGGGAGCTAGCAGGCCGTCGAGCACGGACTTCAACGTAAAAACGCTGGGCCCTGTGTCGAACGTCACGCCTTCGACCGTCGCTTCTCCCGCTTTGCCGCCTGGCCCGCCCGACGCCTCCACGACCACCACCGGCACATCGCGGGCCGACAGCGAAATGGCAGCCGCAAGACCTCCCAAACCCGCCCCTACAATGACGACGGGCTTCATGGTTGGCCTCGCGCCGACCGAGCGGTGTAGGTCCGGCCTGCCCACTCGATGACGCCGGACTTGGACCAGCGCCATGAGTTCACGCAGATGCCGAGCAGCACCATCACGGCCAGCGGATGCAGCAGCACCCCGATGAGCGGGTGCCGAAAGCGAAGCCACAAGGCGGCCCGCAGGCCCACGTTGAACACCACAGCAGCCCCGACTGGAGCCCATAGGGTCGGCACGAACGCCGTGAAGGGCAACGCCAAAAAGGGAAGGACAAATGCACAAAAATAGACGGACGCCACAGCGATAAGCGCCAGCGTGGATTCTCCCAGGCCCTCATAGAGGTTCTTGGAGAAGCCCTTCCAAACCTGGGCCGCAGACCCATACATGCGGCAGCGGGCGAGTCGGCTGCCATCGGCGAACACCACACGAAGCCGGTTGACCTTGGCCAGCCGACAGATCGCCATGTCATCGACGACTTCGTGCTTGACCGCCTCAAAACCACCAATCTGGTCATACGCGGCTCGATCGAGCGCCAAGATCTGGCCATTGGCCGCCAAAAACCTGGGGTCGTGGGTCCGGTGAACCAAGGGCATGGGGAGCCACGAGGTGTAGGTCAGGTGCAGCAATGGCAGCACCAAGCGCTCCATGAACGAGCCGGTCACCTGGGCTGGTACAGCGGTCACCACCCGTGCGGAATAGCGCTCGATCATCGCCACAAGGCGGCCGACGCCGTCCGGATCGACAACAACGTCCGCGTCCACGAACAACAGCAGGTCTCCGGATGCGGCTTGGCCCAACTGATGGCAGGCGTGGGGCTTCCCGATCCAGCCCGCGGGGAGCTCGCGGCCTTGCAGCACCCGAACGCGAGGGTCCGCCTCGGCGCGCTCTCGAAGCAGCTCCGGCGTGGCGTCGGTGCTTCCGTCATCCAAGACGATGACCTCGTGAACGGCATGGGACTGGGCCAGCACGCTGTCCACGCACGCGCCGATGCTGTCCTCTTCGTTGCGAGCTGGGATGAGCACGCTCACCTTGCCGGCCATCGAGGACACGCCGCGGCCCCGAGGCCAAGCCCACAAGTTGAACAGGGTTAGAACACATGCGGCGCCCGCCAACGCCGCGGGGATCCACGCGAGCGCGAGCAGCAGGAGGCTCATCGGGACTCCACATCGAGCAGCGCCGGAGCATCGCCGGTCTTTGCGCCCGAAAAAAGCCGTATAAACCTTGAGTTCTGGCGACCAACCCGATCGACAGCCATGGACACCAACCACCGGCTCCAGGCTCGGTCCACTCGGCCAGGCCGCACAGATTCGGCCGTGCCTGCGCCCACAGACCCGTCGGGCGCCTCTGTGCGCGTCAGCCAGCGTTGGTAGAAGAAGCCGTTATCAACCGTCTTATCGTGGGTGACCACCAGCCATGGCTCCCCATTGTGCGACAGCTCCAATCGTCGGTGCCACGGCATGCCAAAGCGGCCCAGGCGAAAGCCCTGGCGACGGATCCCCAGATCGCTCACAACGCGCGTCGAACCGTCTGGACCCACATCTAGTCCCCACGCGACTGGCTCGCCGGTGTGGGGCCACAGCAAGTACCAGATCCGCTCCCGATCGCCCCAGGGGGCTCGACCCCACAACCAGTGGCGGATCCCCAGGCCATCGAGCGGTGCCACAGACCCGTTCCGGTCGTGATAGGCGCGAGCCTCAATGTCCAAAAATGGAGCCCCATCCACACTTAACCGCGCCTGCCCGCGCGTTGCAGTGCACAGCAAGGACCACTGGTGGTTCGGGTCCGGCTCAGACGGAGCCACCTGTGCTGCGGCGCCGCGTACCTGCACGCTGCCGGTCAGCACCTTGCCATCGGGCAGGTCTAAGTCCAGGTTGGCAATACATATTCGTCGATCTCCTTCCCTACGGCTGGAGAAGGTGGAGCGCCCGATGCGAACGTCCTCGGTCCCGGGCTCCCAGACCGCGTCTTTCTCTGGGTGCTGCTGAAGCACGTAGAGATCGGGCTTTCCCTCACGGAAAACCACAACGTTGACGCTGGGTTGCTCACGGCATGGGATCGGCCGGCCGGCTCGGGAGGCGGACTCTCGCCCCGGTAAGAACGGGAGACCGAACGACCAGATCAGCACACAGCCGTTGTGGTCATCGTCGAGGAGGTCCAAGTACCACCACGCAAAGCCCCCTTTGGCGTCGAGCAACTCCCGTTCTAGCGGTGCGGTGGTGTCCGCGAGGGCCAGCATGGCAGTGGTACTCCAAAACGTTTGCATAAGTTGTTCAAAGTCTGTATACCTTCTGCACACTCTTTGTCGAGCCACGCATGTCTGCGGCCACTACCGACATCATCATCGCCGGAGCGGGACCCGCAGGATCATACCTGGCGGCCGCACTTGCGGCGACCGGCTTGACCGTCACTGTCGTGGACCCCAACGTCGACTCCCCCTGGCCGAACCGGTACGGCGCTTGGCGGCATCAGTGGGATAAAACCCCGTTCAAACAATGCATTTCGTATTCGTGGCCCGAGGTTGAACACGACTTTGGCGACGGCGCAGAAACCGTCGATGGCGGCTACATTTCCGTCGATACCGAGGCCCTGCGTTCCACGATCCGCCGCGCAGCCTCCGCCGCGACCTTCATCGAAGATCGGGTCAAGAGCGTCAGCCACTCGGAAACGGGCGCGGTCGTGACCCTCGCCTCCGGCGCGCTCCTGTCGGCCCGACTGGTCGTCGACGCCACCGGTTCAGGGATGCTCACCCCCCGGGCCACCCACGCCTCGGCATACCAGCACGCGTACGGGCTGCACATTCGTACGCGTTCGCATCCCTGGTCCGCCGAAAGGGCCATGCTGATGGACTTCAGCGATCATCACCTAGACGCCGCCGGCCGAGCCGAACCGCCCTCGTTCCTGTACGCGCTCGCCACTTCGAGCACCGACGTCTTCGTGGAAGAGACCAGCTTGGCCGCCGCTCCTCCCATCCCGCTTGCTGTGCTCGAAGCTCGCCTTCGCATCAGGCTCAAACACCTTGGCGTGCAGATCGATGACATCTTGCACGTCGAACGATGCGCCATCCCCATGGACCTGCGCCCACCCACTCCAGGCCGCATCATCGCCGTGGGTTCGGCGGCCGGTTGGGTTCATCCGGCGACCGGCTACCAGCTGACTCGCACATTGACGCAGATCCCCGCTGTCGCACGCGCTATCCACACCGGGCTGCAAAGCAGCGCCATCGACGCCTCCCGCGCTGGGTGGCAGGCTGTTTGGCCGACCGCCCAAAAGCGGACTCATGCGCTACATCAGCTCGGCCTCGGCTTGCTCCTGACGTTCGACGGCGCTCAAACAGGCACCTTCTTCAAGAACTTTTTCCAGACGCCAGTCCAAGACTGGCGGGCCTACCTAGACGCCACGGCGTCTCCAACAACCGTCGCCCGCTCCATGGCGAAGGTCTTTGCCAGCGCTCCAACGGACGTCCGTCGCCACATCCTTCGTCATGCCGTTGGGCCTGGCGGGGGTGACCTGGCGCAAGCGGTCTTCCCACAGCTCAGAGGTACGAGATGAATCGAGTTTCAGGCCACGCCCAGTCGCCGTCAACTCAAGTCGAGACCGTGCGGACCAGTAATCCGCGTGGCATTTGGAGCGAGCACGGCCTCAAAGCCGTCGAAAACCTCATGCTTCAGGCCTGCTCCGGCGGATCCTTCGACCGCATGAGCATCATTACCAGCGAGCACTTGGCCACCGGCGGCAAACGTCTGCGGGCCCGACTGGCGCTGGGTGCGGTGGAAGCGCTGGGTGGCAATCGCGCTGGGGCCGTTCCTTGGGCGGCGGCGTGCGAGCTGCTGCACAACGCCACCTTGCTTCACGACGATGTGCAAGACGGTGACCGCGTCCGCCGCGGACACACCGCCGTGTGGGTCCGACACGGATTGTCGCAGGCCATCAACGCCGGCGACCTCATGCTCATGCTGCCGTACAGCACCCTGGACAACCTCTGGGTGGGTGACGACATTAAGTGGCGTTTGACGCGCATCGTGGCAGACAACGCCGAGCGCATTGTCCGCGGACAGAGCAATGAGCTCGACCTGCTGACCCACGAACGACTGGACTGGAAGAGCTACGCCGAAGCCACCGAAGGCAAGACCGCCGCCCTCTTCGGCCTACCCGTCGAAG
>JBGCER010000280.1:0-9645 GCA_045106515.1 Myxococcota bacterium | reverse complement strand
GCTCCTAGGTGGAGGGTGTTCTTAACGAGGCGACTGTCATGAACACCCATATTCTGCATGCAACGTTTCTATTGGCTCTTGTGGCTTGTGCTGGCGATGGCGGCACCGGTGGCACCGGTGGCACGGGCAACGCCGACACAGAACTAGAGGCCGCCTTCTGCGACATCTTGGCGACCGGGCCCGAAGAGAGCGTGCGAGCGGCCAACACGGTCACCGAGGCCCCCGAGGTCTTCATCGATGGTTCCAAGGTTGAGATCGCCTTGGAACCCGGTGCCACGCTGGTCACATTCACCCCCGATGAGGTCGGCTCCTTTGCCATCGGCCTCGGCAGCAATGACACCTTTGTCGTGCGCGACGTCAACGGCAATGAACCTGAGCTGCTTCAGACGGTGACCGGGGCGAGCTGTCCGGAACTCGCCGTTCGATACACCTATGATTTGAAAGCTGAAACCTACTCTATCGATTTCTCCGGCGCGAGCGTGGATGAGATCGAGTTGGTGGCTGAAGAGTCGGACGACGACCTGTAGGGGGATCCATGCTTTGGCTATGGATTTGCTTCGCGCAAGCGCAGGATGTCCGCTTTGCGGCCATTGGCGACTTCGGCGATGACGATGACGACACCGCCGCGGTCGCCGCCATGGTCCGGGGCTGGGAACCCGACTTTGTCATCACTGTGGGCGACAATGACTACAGCGATGGCAAGTACAAAGGCACGTCCGAGGGCCTCGACCTGGGTGTGGGCCAACACTACGGCACATTCGTGGAAGAAGGCAGCTTCTATCCCACTCCTGGCGACCATGACTGGGGGGATACCTGCTCGGATCCCACGGGGCTCGACGATTACCTCGACTACTTCGACCTTCCGTCGGAAGGCTCTGGCAATGAGCGCTACTACGACTTCCGGATCGGGGATGTGCACTTCTTTGCGGTTCACAGCGTAGAGGACTGCGAGCCCGACGGGGCCGGTGTGGACGCGGCGCAGGCCCGCCGGGTCCGAGAGACGGCGGCCGCCAGCGATGCGCCGTTCAAGGTGGCCTACACCCACCATCCACCCTGGTCGTCGGGCGATCATGGAACCGATGGGGACCACATGCAGTGGCCGTGGGAAGAGTGGGGATTCCAGCTGGTCTTAGCGGGCCATGACCACAACTATGAGCGCATTTGGCGCGAGGACATCACCAGCCTGGTGATGGGGACGGGCGGCGTGGACTTGCGGGACTTCGGCTGCGTGGTAGCTGGCAGTCAAGTCAGGTACAACCAAGATTATGGTGCCATGCTGTTCACGCTGACCGATGGGGAGCTCACGGGCGAGTTTCATACGGTCGGGGGAGAGGTCATCGACCGCTTCACCGTGAAGACCGACGGCACCACCAGCCAGACGGTGCTGGACGTGCCGGCCGAAGAGTGCCGAAGCGGGTGCGGCTGCTCCAGCTCTAGTGGTCTACCCGGCTGGCTCCTGGCGATCGGACTGGTCTTTGCGGCGGTACGGCGTTGGGGTTGAGGCGACTCGTGTGACGCAGTTTAGGGCGTTCGCTCCAACATCTCGGGCATCTTCTTGATGATGCACTCCGCGTCTTTGCACGGGACCTTGGTGGTGTCATCTTTGCGATGTGCCGCGCCCGTGCTGCGAACGATGACCCGGCCTCGCGTGTCCTCGAGCAAGACCTGGTCGAAGGTCTGGAGCAGGGCCGCCTTGTCGAGCGTTTGCAGCGCCGCCACGATCTGCTCACGGCGGTCGAAGGCGGTGAACCCGAGCCACAGCTCCGAGCGGTAGCGGGAGGAGCGCGCCGATAACCGAGTCTCTTTCTCGGTCAGCTTGGTGATGAGTCCCTGCTTGATGGTCTCGACCTCGCTCTCTGGCATGTCTGTGAGCAGGGCTCGCTGCTCCACCAAGAAGGCGTCCACCCGCTCCAAGAGCGTTGTCGGCCCCGCCGTGCTGGACTGGATTCCCATGGTCAAACCCGGCAATACATCGGTCGAGGTATAGGCGGCATAGGTGAGGTAACCGAGCTGCTGGCGGGTGCGAATTTCAGTGAAGAAGGGCGTACGAAGCATAGAACCCAGGAGCCGGTAACGGGCCTGCTCCTCGATGGTGGCGCCTTGGCCGCGGTACTGCACCAGCAGGATGCTGTCGTTGTGGTCGATCTCTACGTCTTGGACCAGCTCTGCGCCGGCGGGGATCTTGCGGGTCTGAACGGCCGGGCGGGACGCAGGGCTGCCTCGTGTGAACGCCTTGCGAGTGGCGGTTCGCACCTGTTCCGCTTGGGCTGCGGTCAGGTTGCCGTGGACCAATACGCGGCCAGTGGCGCCGTTGAGCACGGCGTCGGCGTAGGCTTGAAGCTCTTCGTGGGTCAGCGCCTCGGCCATCGTGGCCTGGGTGGCTGCCGGGGTTGCGCGAGTATCGAAGAGGGTGTTCATGGCGCGTTGGCCCTGGCTGATCGGCCTGTCCTTGGACACGTTCTTGAGGGAACGCACCATGCGGGCTCTCTGAATCTCGAACCGGTCTTTGGGCACCTGGAAGTCGGCGATCCGCTCGGTCATGACATCGATGAGGTCCGCGAGCTTGGGATCATAGCCGCTCGCGCTCCATCGCAGGCCCAGGGCGTGAGAGGCTACGTCCATGCGAAGACCCGCTTGGGAGGCGGGGTATCGAACGGTCTGTAGGCTATCGTCGAGCAGGGTCGTGAGCAGGCGGTTCATGAGCCGCGCCTTGGCGTTTTTAGAGGCCAGCGGCGAGAAGGCAAACACCTCGATGGTCGCCTTGGGGACGCCAAACTCGGCATCTTGGTGGTGCCAGAGCTGCAAGATGGGGTCGTCTCCGATCTGTACGGGTCGGGCGGCGCCGGGGGCCGCAGCTCGCACCGCCAGGGACTCGGCCACGTAGGGGTTGGGGGCGGGCAAGGTCAGCTTGGCGTCGATCTCCGACGAGGACCAACGGGTGATGAGCTCGGGCTCCAGGGGCTGCAAGGCGTAGGGGACGTCGTATCGAACCTCGACTTGGTCCGTCTCTAGGTCGGGTCCAACCACCAGCAGGTGCAGGTTCTGCGGGGTGAGCTTGTCCAGCCACTGCCGGACCAGGGTCTCGTCGAATTCGCCGTACTGGTAACGGGCATCGAGCACGTGCTCGGGCGGGTAGTCCTGCAGGGTGCGCACGGTGGAGCGCACGGTGTTGACGGGCGACGGGGGCTCGGCCCAGGCGAAGGCTTGTGCGGCGAGTGTCGCGGCTTCCTCGTGGTAGCGAGCGGGGAGTTTCTGTCCTTGAAGCAGTCGAATGTACTCGAAGACCGTCTCCACCGCGTCGTCGCGGTGGGTGAAGCCATCTTCGGTGAGGCGGATCGAGATGTTGATGAGGGTGGTGTCTTCGGTGCCGTCGGTGCCCGCGCTCAGGGACTCGGCCCAGCCCAGGTCCCGAAGTCGGATGAAGAGGCTGCCGTCGCCCTCGTGGCCCAGGAGTCGGGTCAGGTAGCCGATGGGGTGCTTGTCGTGGACCGGCAGCTCGGGTGGCACCGGGAACTGGAGCGTGACTTCGCGTCGATCCGACAGGGGCGTAATGTGCACCCGGGCGCCGAGCTGGTCGGGGGTGAACAGGGGAACAGTAGCTTTTGGAGCCGGCTTTCCATTGGTGGGTACTTCGGCGAAACGGGCGCGAACCATGGCCTCCAGCGCGTCGACGGACTGGGTGCCGATCACGGACAGGGTCATGCGGCTGGCGGTGTACTCGGACGCGTACATGGTCTTGAGATCGTCGTAGACCAGGTCCTCTCCCCGATCGGCCAGGGTGTCCAGGTTGCCTACGCTGAACTTGGAGAAGGGGTGGGCCGGGTTGCTGGTCTGGCGCTTCACCTCTCGAATACGGCGCAGGTCATCTTTGACCTTGAGGCTGTACTCGGCGTTCACCGCGTTGCGCTCCCGCTGCACGAACTCGGGGTCCAGCCGAGGTGCCACGAAGAATCGGCTGAAGCGATCGAGGGCGGGCTCTAGATGATCTTGGGCCACCGAGAAGTAGTACGAGGTGTGCTCCTGGCCGGTGCCTGCATTGCTGCGACCGCCATGATCTTGGATGTATCGACGGTAGTCGTCGACGTCGGGGTAGCGGTCCGTGCCCATGAACAGCATGTGCTCCAGGAAGTGGGCCAACCCTTCCCGGTCTTCGGGGTCGGAAAACTGTCCGATGTGCACGTCTAGACTCGCTGCGGCTAGGTCCACCGTGGCGTCGGATGTCACCAAGACCTTCATACCATTATCTAGGGTGAACGTCTTATATATCCTGGAGTCGATGGGGCTCGTACGCACCGTCGCCGCTGCTTCCGCCGGCTGCTGTGCCCCGGCGGCTTCGGGCACCGTGGGCTTTGGGGTACAGGCGAGGGCGAGAACGAGCAGCAAGGACCAGCGAGCCATGGAGACCTCCGAGCACGCAGGCTAGCCTCATTGGACGCGTTGCACCTACGCGGGACGGACCAATCCAGGGAGGTAGTCCTCGGGGGGCTGCAGTCCACAAAGGGCCAAGAGTGTGGCGCCGATGCTCGCGATGCCGCGATCTCCCTCGGGATCGACGGTCACAGCTCCCGTGGGATCGATGACGATGAACGGCACGGCGTTGAGGGTGTGGCTGGTCTTTGGCGAGGGGCGACCTCGAGCATCCATGACCACCTTGCCCTTCTTGCGCGTGTACATCTCCTCGCAGTTGCCGTGGTCCGCGGTCACCAGCATCACCGCGCCGGCCTTGGCCGCCGCCTTTTCCAGCCGAGCCAGCTGCTGGTCCATCGCGGTTAGCGACACGCGGACCGCGTCAAGATTGCCGGTGTGACCCACCATATCCCCGTTCGCGATATTGATGCGGATGTGGTCGAAGCCCTGTTCGATGGCGTCGATTGCGGCCTCGGCGATCTCGGCGCACTTCATCCAAGGCCGTTCGTCGAAGGAGACGTTGTCGGACGGGATCTCCAGGTAGTGCTCCAAGGCTTCGTCGATCTTCCCGGACCGGTTGCCATTGAAGAAGAACGTCACGTGGCCGAACTTCTGGGTCTCAGAGCAGGCGAAGGTGCGCTTGCCTGCGGCGGCTAGATATTCGCCGACAACCTTGTCGATGCTCGGGGGCTGCACCAGGTAGGTCCTCGGGATCTTGGCGTCGCCGTCGTACTGCATCATGCCGGCGTAGGTGACGTTGGGCACGGTACCGCGGTCGAAGGTGTCTAGGTCGGGCTCTTCGAAGGCGCGGGAGATCTCGATTCCACGGTCACCCCGGAAGTTGAAGAAGAGCACGCTGTCGCCGTCTCGAATCGGACCACACGGGTCGCCGTGGCGGGTGATGACGAAGGCGGGCAGGTACTGATCGTCGACTTCGGGATCGGCGCTATATAGGGCTTGGATCGCCTCGGTTGCGCTGCCGAACGCCTGTCCGACTCCGTGAACATGGGCGTCCCAGCCACGCTTGACCATGGGCCAGTCCGCCTCGTAGCGGTCCATCGTCATGTGCATGCGCCCACCACCGGATGCGATGGCGTAGTCGTGGTCACCGTCCGAGAGCTCGGCCAGGTGGGCCTCTAGGGGCGCAACCCAGTTTAGGGCGGTCCTGGGCTCCACGTCGCGACCATCGGTGAGCACGTGGACCCTTACGGTGGCGACACCGTCACTGTGGGCCCTATCGATGAGCGCATTGAGGTGGTCTACATGGCTGTGCACATTGCCATCGCTCACCAAGCCGATGAGGTGCAGGGTTGTGCCTTGCGTCAGGGATGTCCACACCGCGGTCTCGAAGGCCGCGCCTGTGGCGATGGCGTGGTCCACCAGCTTCGCACCCTGGTCGAAGACCCGGCCCGCCCCCATGGCGTTGTGGCCGACCTCGCTATTTCCCATGTCCCCGTCGCTGGGCAGGCCGACCGCCACCCCGTGGGCGCGTAGGGTCCGATTGGGGTGCTCTGCGAGCCACCGATTGAAGGTGGGCATGATCGAGGTCTGCGGCCCGTCGTCTTCCTCGCCGAGCCCGATGCCAACGCCATCCAAAATACAGAGGATGATCGGGGCATTTCGGGGAGAGATCGATGGGTGGGCGGGGAGGGTTGTGGCCACGGGATACCTCTCATGGGGGTGTGCCTAACGGTTGCTCGCTGGTCGGGTTGAGCCACATCCCGCAGGCGTCGTCCGACCCTGGTGGAAACGGCGATACAATTCGGTGCCGTCAAAGAACGTCTCGGATGCGCGCCGTCGGTGGGCGCGTGTCTACTACAGCGGTCTGCAAACCCACGGAGCACAACATGGCTGACTACACCCCCCCCAAAATCTGGACTTGGAACCCTGAGGGTGGCGGCAAGTTCGCCAGTATAAACCGTCCAATTTCGGGGCCGACTCACGATGCTGAGCGCAAGGTGGGCGAGCATCGCTTCCAGCTCTACTCCCTGGCCACGCCGAATGGGGTGAAGGTCACCACCCTGTTCGAAGAGCTGCTCGAAGCCGGACACTCTGGGGCTGAGTACGATGCGTGGCTCATCAACATCATCGAAGGGGATCAGTTCGGCAGCGGCTTTGTTCAGGCCAATCCGAACTCCAAGATCCCCGCCCTGATGGACCACTCCACCGACCCGCCCACTCGCATCTTTGAGTCGGGTTCGATCCTTGTGTATCTGGCTGAGACCTTCGGCGCCTTCTTGCCGACCGACCCGCGCAAGCGCACCGAGTGCTTGTCGTGGCTGTTCTGGCAGATGGGAAGCGCGCCCTACCTGGGCGGTGGGTTTGGCCACTTCTACGCTTATGCGCCCAGCAAGATGCAGTACCCCATCGACCGGTTCGCCATGGAGGCCAAGCGCCAGCTCCACGTGCTCGACACTCAGCTCGCGACGAATGCCTATATCGCAGGCGATGAGTACACCATCGCAGATATATCGATCTACCCCTGGTATGGCGCGCTCGCCCTCGGTGAACTCTACGACGCAGCCGAGTTTTTGCAGGTCCACGAGTACAGCAACCTGGTCCGTTGGGCCACGGAGCTGTCCAAGCGGCCGGCGGTCATCCGGGGTCGTAAGGTCAACCGCGCCTGGGGTGCGGAAGAAGACCAGGTGCACGAGCGTCACTCGGCGGACGACCTGAAGTAGGTCAGGGCGGGGCCTGTTCCAGCAGGTGGTTCCACGCGGCTCGCTCCAGGGCCCGTCCATTGTAGGGGGCGCGCGGGATCAGAACTGCGACGGTCGAACCCAGGTCTGCGCGGTAACTCCATGAGGCGCTATAGCCGGGGGTAAACGCGCGGTTTCCTTGGTAGGGGCCAAAGGCGCTATCTCCGGTAGCGATGCCGAATCCATAGTCGGCGGTGTGCCCGGTGTTCAGCGGGGCTCGGTCGAGCAGCTCGTCCATGTGGGCGGCGTCGAGGAGGTCTCCGGCGAGCAGTGCGTCACCGAATCGGGCGATGTCCGAGGCCGTGCCGATCAAGGACCCGGAGCTCCACGAGCTGCGGGCATTGGGGTGGTCGGTCTGTTCGACGCCTTGCAAGTCGAACCCCGGTACGAGCGTCACGTCTTCATCGGCGAAGCGAATGGAGAGATCGAGGGGCTCGACGATGCGCGTCCTCACCTGGGACTCCCAAGAGTCTCGGCTTGCTTGCTCGATGACTAAGCCGAGGAGCAGGTAGTTTGCGCTGCTGTACTCGAAGGTCTCGCCGGCGATGGGGGACTCGGCGGTCTGCCCATAGGCGAGCTGGAGCAGATCCAGGGCGGATGTGGGCTCCGAACGGTCCCAATAGCCAGGGTGATTCCGGAAGTCCCCGAGGCCCGATGTGTGGCGAGCCAGGTGGGAGAGGGTGGTGGATGGATCGCCGGGAAAGTCTGGGACATACATTGTGATGGGGTCGTCGAGCGACAGGGCGCCTTCCTGATCGAGCTGCAGCACCACCACGGCGGTGAACGCCTTGGTCACCGAGGCGATGCGCATGGGGGAGGACGCGTTCAGGGGGGCGCCGGCATCGGGGCGGTCGACCCCGGTTGCGCCCGAGAAGATCTCCTGTCCATCCTGGACAACGGCCATGGTGGCACCGGAATAGCCCAGCTCGATGGCCCGCTCGTCCAACGCCTGTTGCCAGTCGCTGCTGCACGCGGCAGCTCCACACATCAGCAGGAGAGGGTGGGCGCGCAGAACAGGACCTCCATGGGGGGTGAGATGCCTGGTGCAGATGGATGTTTCATGGGGCCCCAAGGCAGCCGTTTGAGAACGAAGTGCTCGACATTCGGATCTGCGTTTATGTAGTAGTAACGTTAATTATTGAGGCATTGTTCTCTGAGTGAGAACACTATGTATCTCTACGTTCCGTAAGATGTTGAGAACGAACGGTACTCAGGGAGTGCCGCTTCTGGCGCAAAGGAGTTCCCATGGTCCGCCCCAGTCTTGTTGTGATTCTTGCCGTGTGTGCATGCACGGGCCCCGCAGTCGACGAGGACTGCGACGAGTCCGAAGGGCTCGCTCCCTGGTTTGCCGAGCTCGCCTTCTTCCAAGCGGTCGAGGTTCCGGTCTACCTAGACGGAGCTGCGGTCCCTGCCCAGAGCCGAACTGCGCCCCTGGTCGCCGGCCGCCAAGCCGTGGTTCGTGCCTATGTGAACCTGGCTGGGGATCTGACGGGTGGCGACGTGGACCTGGTGGTCGACATCACGACTGCGGCGGGCACCGAGTCGTTTCGCACGAGCCGTCCGCTGGACGCCGCCTCCAATGTCGACGATCCTTCTACCGGTTTCGTCGTCTCGATCCCCGCTGAGGCCCTGGCTTCGGAGGGCGCATACTCGGTCTCGCTCATGGATGGCGACCGGATGTTGCAGCGCTTCCCTGAAACCGGAGAGGCGCCGCTCGACCTGCTCGTCACGGGCCCGCTCAAGGTCCACTTCGTGCCATTTCAGGTCAACGGCATCACCCCGGACACCTCGCCCAAGGTCATCGAAGGCATGCGCGATGCCTTGATGGCGGTCTACCCCGTGACCGGTGTTGAGGTCTCGGTCGGGGACCCCGTGGTTTGGAACCGAGAATTCGACATCGGCGACATGAACTATGAGTTGGGTGTCCAGCAAGAGACCCTCGTGTTCTCGGGTCAGCTGCCCAGGGACGTCTACTATTATGGAATGGTGAGCGGGTACGAGTCTCGTGATGATTTCCAAGGGTCTACCGGCACTTCTGAGGGTGGGGCTGGTGAACCTCGGGCCTTCTTTGCCATGGGCGCGGCCTTCGGCGATCAGAAGTCTGAAGACACGCTCATTCACGAGATGGGGCATATGCACCAACTTGAGCACGTGGAGTGCAACAACGAGCCAAATACCGACCCGCGGTATCCCTACGCCGACGGCGAGATTGGCGTTGAAGGCTATGACTTCCGCACAGGGACCTTCGTGCCCGCGGACCAAAAAGACATGATGTCCTACTGCTATCCCCGCTGGATCAGCGACTACCACTACGCGATCATGGCTGATCACGTGGTGTGGTCCCAGACCTTCAAAGACGCGGGCTAGGTCGACGCGAGTGTGGCCCCAGATGTGTCGATTGGGTACCCTGCACTCCCGTGGAGGTCTCTATGATCGTGATGTTGGCATTGTTGGGCTTGGCGCAGGCGGGCACAACAACTTTGGCGATCGACGAGACGGAGAGCAGCGGTACCGGTTCCGGATCCTACTGCAATACGCC
>JBGCER010000279.1:0-13211 GCA_045106515.1 Myxococcota bacterium | reverse complement strand
TTATCGCGGGGAGCATGTGCGTCGGATCGTGTCCGACGAACAACCAGGTCATCTCTCGCGCTCTGGGCTCCAAGCGCCTCGAACACTGCGACGTGGTTCGTCTCAGGCACGCGAGTGCCGACGACCAAGATCCGTAGGGGCGAGACCGGGCGGGCGATGGGCGCCGAAAGCGCCGCCTCATCGAGGGTCACGCCATTGGGCACGACGCAGATGCGGCGCCTGGGGATCCCCACTCGGACGAGGGTATCCGCCATCGCAGCGCTGTTGGGCGCGACCCGATCGGCGAGCCTCAGCGCGGCCAGGTAGCCGACGACACGGGCCAATCGGGTGAGTTCGAGCTGGCCAGCGCGCTCGCTAGCAATCCAGTGAAAGTTCAGCCCCGAGGCCCGAATCCCCGCAACCAACATTGCAGGCCCACGGAGAAAACTGACCACCACATCTGGGCTCAATCGTCTCAGGTTCGCCTTTAATAGCCGGGCATAGTCCGCCACCCCAATCGCCGGTTCATGCAGCGACAGAACACGATGTCGATACGCATCGGGGACCGCCGATCGGAAGTGGTGATGGTCTTGGTAGTAGACCAACCAAACGTCCACCCCTTGACGAAGAAGCTCGTTGAAGACCAGAACCAACTGGCGCTGAGCTCCACCGGAACCCAGGCTATCGATGACCAGCACCACCCTCATGGGTCGGCCTGGATACCCAAGTTCTGCATCGACAGCGCCAGCATCACCAGTTGCCATCGGCGATGTACAAGGCGAAACGCTGAATCTTCCGGCGAGCGTCCTGGGGGTGGGCGGTGAAGCTCGTCGAATAGCTGCGACCGTGCGGAGGCGCCGAAGACGCCACACAGGGGAGACTCTTCAGACATCAAGGCCCAGCGTCCAGCCTCCTCCAAAACGCGTCCGCCGTAGGCCAAAACAGGCACTGCAAAGCCCTTTTTAGGCCGGTCCACCACTTTCGCTGGCACCCAGCGCCGGGCGATTCGCTTGAGGACGGACTTTCCTTCGCCACCGCCGTACTTGTCGCGGAACGCAGTCCGTGCGGCAGCATGGACAATGCGGTGATCCAGCAAGACGGGCCGAATTTCCAGCGACTCGGCCATGGACATGCGATCCACTTTTACGCACATCTGGTCCGGCAACACCGTGTGTTGCTCCATCATGTGCAGAAACCACGGGCCGGGAGTCGCGGGAGCGTGGCCGACGCGAGACTCCACATGGTCCCCCAGGGTGACCAGCGACCGCAGTTCTGGACGAACCAATCTTGCGACCTCGTCGGGCCACATCAGGGTCTTGGTACCAAAGGCCTGATCCCCAGGGCTCCGAGTCGTGACGTGAATCGCGCGAGCGAGCCGCCGAACCTGCCCAAACCGAGACAACACCGGCGCCAGGCGGTCCAGGGCCTTCCAACCCGCAACGGCGGCGGCGCGTGCGGGTGCAGGCGCGGACGACAGCCGACGCAACCGAGCGGCCAAGTGGTACCGGTCGTACCCCGCAAACAGCTCATCTCCGCCGTCGCCAGACAGCGCAACAGACACATGCTGCCGAACCAGGCCAGATACCCTACGCATGGCTAGAGCGGAGGTATCGCCGAAAGGATCGCCGGTTCTTAGCGCCAGGTCGTGGAGCTCATCTTCCGTGAGGCCTCCGGCCGGCATCTCAAGCTCGTAGTGCTCACTCCCAATATGTTCCGCGACCGCCCGAGCGCTGAGTCGCTCGTCGTACGCAGGGTTCTCGTGTACGACGCTAAAGGTCTTGACCGAATGACCGGCACGGACCGCCGCGGCGGCAACCAGGCTTGAATCCACGCCTCCGGACAAAAGAACCCCGACAGGTACGTCGGAAACCAGCTGGTCGGTCACCGACTCCATGAGCAAGCGCTCTAGCTCATCCTCTGTGCAGGGGTCGGCGGGGTCGTAGTGCGGCCGGGCTGGGGTGGGTATGCGGGCGAAGAAGCTGGAGTTCACGGCTCCATCGCGCCACCACAGCATCTCACCGGGGCGCAGCTGCCGAACCCCTTGGCCGAGGCTCATGGGGGCAGGCATTACGCCCAGCGTAAGAAACAGGCTCAATGCGTCTACATCAAGACGACGATTAACAGCTTTTAACTTATATAAAGGCCCCGGCTCACTGCAGAAGGCTAGCCCATCGCTCAGCTCCGCGACGTACAGCGGCTTGATACCGACCGGGTCTCGGGCGAGCAGGAGCGTGCGGGTCTTGGTGTCCCAAAGTGCGAGGGCAAACATGCCATTGAAGCCCGCGAGCGTCTGTTCGGCCCGCTCCGGGGCCTGCTGCAGCCCGGAGCCCTCCAACGCTTCCAACACCACTTCCGTGTCCGAGTGTCCTCTTGGGATCCACCCACCCCGTTTCAGCTGGTCAGCCAGGCGCTCAGTCCCGTAAATCTCACCGTTGTAGGCAATGTGGCATCGACCGCTGGCGCTCGCCATGGGCTGGGCTCCGGCATCGCTCAAGTCTCGAATGGACAAGCGCCGGTGCCCAAGGCGGACGCCCTGCGCATCCCACCGCGCGCTCGCGTCCGGTCCTCGAACAGCCAGGTGCTCCAGGGCCTCATCTAGCCACCGATCGCTCGCCACAGAATCGGCAGCATCACCAACAATCCCGACCACGCCACACATATCAGGCCCCTGAACCGTTGGAGGAGTCGATTCCAAGCAGCTCATCGTAGATGTCCGCCAGCAGGCCGACGACCCGACGTCGCTCATACTCTTGTTCCGCCCGTGCTCGGGCCGCCTCGCCCATGCGCACCACCAACTCGGGTTGGGTCGCCAGCCTGCGGATGGCGGCGGTCAAAGCGTCGGTATCCCGCATGGGCACGACGAATCCTGTCTCGCCGTCGACCACAGCCTCCGGCATGGCTCCAGCATCGGAAACGATCGCAGGCATCCCAGCCATCATGGATTCGAGCAGCGTATTGGGGAACCCCTCAGACCAAGAAGGCAGGACAAACACGTCCGCTCGTTCATAGTGCTGCCATACCTGCTCCAACGGGACTTCACCTTCGATATGGACGCGATCGTGGAGCCCGTACTCGTCGATTTTGTCGTGAAACTGCCGGCGAGCTGAGGCTTCGGTTCCTTCGATCCAGCGGCCGACGCAGGTCAACCTCACCCCTGGCGTCGCACGCACCGCATCCAAGAGCTCAAAAATCCCCTTCGCCGAAATCATCCAACCGACGAACAAGAGCCGCAGCGGCCGTTCGAACGGAGGCCACTCGCGGACAGGAATCGGCCTTCGAAGTATGAAATTTGGCACCTGCTGGACGTGAGTGAATCCCTTTCGTGTGGCGTGTTCCGCAGCCACCCGGTTCAGCACCAGCAGACGATCCGCCCAGTTTATCATTCTGCGAAACACCACTTCCCACCTAGGATGTTCCCAGAGAAACTGAAGCCCCCTGCCCCGCACATGAAGCACCGTCCGCGCTCCAGACAGGCGGGCCAGCCGAACCGCCATGGCATCCTTGATAAGGCCGGGCCAACGCGCACTGGTGTTGATGTGCACCACATCAGGCCGAAACTCGCGGAGCGCCCGCGCCCACCGAGGCAGGGTTCCCAGCGCGAGTCGAATCCGGCCCAGCCGATCATCGTGGGACATGCTGCCTGCGTTCACGTCGACCACGCGGAGCTCATAACGGTCGCGGAGTTCGCTCTCCAACAGCCGTTTTGTCCACGTGGCTATCCCCCCCGCCGGGGGCGGTAGGGGGGACCACAATAGCAGTCGTGGCTTGTCGCTCATGCGTCGTGAAACTCTCGGTACCACTCGATGAAGCGTTCAATTCCCACTTTCAGCGGTGTGCCTGGTTGATATCCAGCGACATCGACCAACGGCTGCACATCGGCGTATGAGGCTTTCACGTCTCCGATTTGCATAGGTAGGAACTCTTTCTTGGCCTCTTTTCCAAGCGCATCTTCGACCGCGCCAATCATGGCCATCAGCTCGACCCAGCCATTGTTTCCAATGTTGAACACGCGCCACGGAGCCGAGCTGGTCGACGGATGCGGAGCCTCGCCGGTCCAATCCTTGTCCGCAGTCGCTGGGATGTCCATCAAACGCACCACGCCCTCGACGATATCATCGACATAGGTGAAATCTCGCTGCATATCGCCGTTGTTGAACACCTGAATCGGCCTGCCCTCCAAGATCGCCTTGGTGAACAAAAAGAGCGCCATGTCCGGTCGACCCCAGGGGCCGTAGACCGTGAAGAACCGCAGCCCGGTGGTCGAGAGCCCATACATGTGACTGTAGCTATGAGCCATCGCTTCATTGGCCATCTTCGTCGCCGCGTAAAACGACACCGGGTGATTGGTCGGAGTCGCCGTGGCGGAGGGGTAGATCTTATTTGCGCCGTAGACGGAGCTCGACGACGCGTAGACCAAGTGCTCTACATCGTTCCGTCGACACCCTTCCAGGATGTTCCCAAAGCCCACGAGGTTCGTGTCGACGTAGTCCTCAGGGTGCTCCAACGAGTGCCGAACGCCAGCGTAGGCAGCAAGGTTGATGACCCGCTCGAACTTTTCGGTCGCGAAAAGTTGCTTCATACCTTCACGATCTGCCAGGTTCATCTTGGCGAATCGAAATCCAGGTGTCTGTTCGAGTTGCGAGAGACGGCCCAACTTGTAGCGTACATCGTAGTACGCGTTCAGGTTGTCGAGCCCAACCACCTCGTGGCCGTCCGCGAGCAAACGTCGGCTGGTATGGAAGCCGATAAATCCGGCTGCCCCGGTGACCAAGACCTTGCTCATTTCGTCTCCTACAGAGTCAAGTAGGCGATGCCGTCGGGCACCGCAGATGCTGGAATGACGGTCTTGACGTCGAATAAGACGCCGTCAGCCTTGAGGGAGCCCATCAGGGCGTCCAAGCCTTCGAGATAGACGTCATGTTGAACCGCCAAGATCAGCGCGTCTAGATCCTGCAGCGAATCAAGATCGCACAGGTGGAGGTTCCACTCGTGTTCGGCGTCGGCCGGGTCGGCGAGCGGGTCGTGCACACTCACATCTGCACCATACTCGCGAAGCTCATTAACGATGTCCGGGACCTTACTATTGCGCGTATCGGGCACGTTTTCCTTAAAAGTCAGCCCCAGAACCGCCACGCGGGCGTCCTTGGCACTTCGGCCACGCAGGTTGAGCTCCTTGATGACTTGCTGCGCGATGAAGGCCCCCATCCCATCGTTGACCCGGCGTCCGGACAAGATGACCTCTGGGCGGTAGCCCACAGCCTCGGCTCGGGCGGTCAAGTAGTACGGATCGACTCCGATACAATGTCCACCGACTAGGCCTGGCCGGAACGGCAGGAAGTTCCACTTGGTTCCAGCGGCCTCCAGCACGTCTGCGGTGCGGATACCGAGGCGGGTGAAAATGAGCGACAGCTCGTTCATCAGAGCGATATTCAAGTCTCTCTGTGTGTTCTCGATGACCTTGGCTGCTTCTGCAACCTGAATACTGGGAGCGCGATGGACCCCGGCGTCCACGATCGCTCCGTAGGTCGCCGCCACCCGGTCTAACGTGGCTTCATCTTCTCCAGATACAACCTTTGTAATCGTCTCAAGCCGATGGACCTTGTCACCGGGATTGATCCGCTCGGGGCTGTACCCGACAAAGAAGTCGGTCCCGCGGGTCAAGCCGCTCACCTGCTCCAGGATTGGCCCACAAATCTCTTCGGTCACACCTGGATAGACCGTCGATTCGTAGACCACCACCGCGCCCGGCGTGAGGGCGGCACCCACCGAGCGACTCGCAGCGCGCAGCGCGGACAGGTTTGGCCGCCGCTCGCTATCGATGGGCGTCGGAACCGTCACGATGAACATGGTGCAGCCACGCAAGTCAGCCGCCTCAACCGTGAACCGCAGGTCGAGTCCCCCCAGCTCCGCGTCATCGACCTCGTTGGTTCGGTCGTGTCCGCTCTGGAGTTCAGCGACTCTGCGCTCATCGATGTCAAAGCCGACAGTACCGGGGTACTTCCTAGAAAACGCCACGGCCACGGGGAGTCCCACGTAGCCAAGTCCGATCACTGCAATGCGCTCCAAGGGGTCTCCAATCAAGCGGGTCGGGGCCAGGCCACTTCAGCGGCAACGCCCGTCATTGAGGTCTGGTTGAGCGTCAGCACAGCATGTTGCACGTGCCAAGTCGTATCCAATGGAACCGCGGCGGTGCCGGTATTCAGAGCGCGTACGAAGGCCGCAAGCTGCTCCACGATCCCTTTTTGCTGACCGCGCGGCGCCTTCAGTTTTCGAGACCCACCAGGATGGAAAAGCGTCCCCGAGGTCCAGTCGTCGATCACGGCTAGCTTGCCGAGCCCGATGACCTCCAAACGCTCCTTCGGGGCCGTGCGGGCGCCTTCTGCCGCATATTGGACTTGAGCCATGGACCCATCCGAGAAGGTCATCGTGGCCGTCCATGTATCTGCAGCAAGGGCCGTCGGGCCCCCTGGGGAGACCTGAGCCACGACACTCTGGATGGGGCGGCCCACGACGGCCTGGCACCAATCGATCCAGTGGACTCCCTCTCCCACGAGCCGTCCCCCACCCTCGGCTGGATCTCGAAGCCAGTGCTCAGCCGGAATCGCCCCGGCGTTGATGCGAACATTGATCGAGATCGGATCGGCACGAATCGCGAACTCATCTAATAGCGCAGTTGTATAGGGGCTAAATCGACGATTCGCCCCCACCTGCACATACCGACGATGCTCGGCCTGAGACTCCGCGATTCGAGTGAGTTCCTCGCCGGTCAGGCAGAGAGGCTTCTCGACGAAAACGTGCTTTCCAGCCTTGAACGCAGCGATCACCTGGTCTGCGTGCAGGCGGTGGCGGGTCCCTACGATGATCGCGTCGATTCGGGAGTCATCGAGTAGCTGTTGAAACTCGGTGCCAGCCCACTCGAACCCGCCGATCTCCTTGGCTTGTTCAGCGCTCGCCCCAGTTCGATTCACGACGCCGATGGGGGCGACTCCGAGCCCCTTCAGCGCCGGAAGCAGCTGGGCCCGAGTGTGCATGCCCGCTCCCACCACACCGATGCCAACCTTGCCGCGAACGGAATCAAATCCTGCCGAATTCGCAGCCGACGTTGGCGCGGGCCGCGGCTGGGTCGGCCTAGCGAGCTCCGGGTCATCCGTCTGCCCGTACGTGAGCAGCACGCCAACATAGGGTTCTGTGTTCCGAGTGATTAGGTCGTACGCCGACAATGCATCATCGATCGCGAATCGATGGGTCAACAGCGTCTTCACGTCGACCACGCCATCCTCGACGGCGTCCATGTAGGCGATCATGTTTCTCTGTTCGGTGTACCGGACGTAGGCGAAAGGGTAGTCTTCACCGCGCTCTTCGTACCGAGCGTCATAGCGGCCGGGGCCGTAGGACATCGAGGCGGTGATCGTGAGCTCCTTCTTGTAGGCGTCGTCCCGCGGCACGCCCATTCCCACGTTGCCAACGGCGACAATCTTGCCACGGAGTCGGCACATCTCGACCGCGCTCCGCATCGGTCCGTCGTTTCCCTGGGCGCTGGCCGCGATCACGACTGCGTCCGCACCATTCCCACCGGTGAACGCCAGGACTTGCTCGATTAGGGACTCCGAATCCGAGGTGCCGTTGTGACAGCCCGTGGCGAGCGCCAGGTCGACCTTGTCTTGGGCGAGGTCCACGCCGAACACCCGTGCCCCAGAGGCTCTGCACAACTGGGCACACAAGTTGCCGATCAATCCAAGGCCAATCACGACAATCCGGTCACCCAATCGTGGCGCAGCGAGTCGCACTCCCTGAAGCGCAATGGCGCCGACCGTGGCGCTGCACGCTTCGTCCAAGCTGATGCCATCTGGCACAGGTGCGATCAGGTTTCGCGGCACCCAATTCAACTCTGCATGACTCGCGTACCCCATGCCGGCACAGGCGACCCGCATTCCCGGCGAAAGACCAGGTGCATCCTGCACATCTTGAACCACACCAGCCGAGGCGTAGCCCAGAGGAACCGGCGCATCTAGGCGTTGGGATACTTGCTCCCACGTCTTCTTGAGGCCCTCTTGCTTCGCTTTCTGCAAGATGCGACGGACCATATCGGGCCGGGCACGAGCCTTCCCGACGAGGCTCTTCCGGCCGAGCTCAAGCAGCATCTTTTCGGTACCAGCAGACACTAGGGACACCGAACTGCGCACGCGGGCACCTCTGGATGCCGGCGATGGAGGTGCTACATCCGCGAGCCAAAGCTCACCGGACCGGAAAGACTGCAGAACCTGTTTCAAAGGAGCTCCGGGGCCGGGTCTATAAAGGGAACACCATCGTTCCGCTGCGGGCACACTTGAACCGGTTGCTGCGAGTTTGGCCACCGAGGTCCCGACTCATGCTGAATCACCGTGTACATCGAGGACACGCCTCCAGGCATGCACGATCGAGCGCCACAAGCTTGGGGGCGGACGAGGACGTGGAATCGCTCACGTAGTCGAGGACTCTGCGGCACGCGGAGTAGGAACCGTCTGCCTCGTACCGCCGCGCCAGCCGAAGGCGCAGGTTCGGATGCGCAGCGAGCAGGGCCTTGAGGCGAAGCTCCAACCACCCCGCCGCCTCTGAGTCTAGATCGACGACTTGAATGGCCAGCCGAGCCACCTCGACCGAATCGGGCCGTTCCGTGAGCGCACGAAGCGCATGGCGAAACGCGTCATCATTCCGACTCTCTCGGGCGTACAGCTGGGCATGAATGCTGTTCACTTCAAAGGGATCACCGGGAGGAAGCATCGAATCGAGCAACACGTGGGCTCCTTCCCGATCCCCAGTCTCCCACATCGCAACAGCCCTTCGAGGCCACACCGCGTACGACGCTCGGCCTCGGGCCGCCTGTTCGTAGGCGAGCAAAGCGACATCTGGCTCATCGGCTAGGATCGCGTCTCCCAAATACAGACTCAACGCCGGATGCGCAGGTTCCAGTTCCTCAAGCCACCAGAGCGAAACGGGGAAAAGCTCCATCGCGTCTCGCAGGGGCTGTCCGCCCATGGCCGTCTGCACCGGCCAACGCTTGAGCGCACCGGCATGCGCATCGCGAGCCCCTGTCATTCGCCCCTGCTTCTTCAAGATGGCCGCTTTGAGCGCAAGCGGGCGGTAGTCGGCCGGGAGTAGCCAGGACGCTCGTTCCGTGGCCAGTAGTGCGTCATCCAAGCAGCCGGCCTTCGCCAAGAGACGCGCGGCCCATCGTTGGGTGGCGGCGTCGTGGGAGTGCTCGGACCTCACTCGGTTCGAAAGCTGGCACGCACCTTCCTTGTCGCCCGACTGAACCGCGACGAGCGCAGCCTCGATGTCGGGAATGGCGCTCGTAGGGTCCAGCCATGACACTCGGCTCGCCAGGGCCGGGCGAGTCTCGTCGTCGGCGACGGCCCAGGCATCTGCGGAACTCGTGGCGGCCCAAGACCACCCAGCGATCCCAAACGACCCGAGCGCCAGCACAACAGAGGTGCCGATCAACCACACGTCCGACCGAGTACGGCGCGGCGCCGCCCACACGCTGGCACGCACGACCGCAAACCCCAACACCAGTGCGGCGACGCCCGGAAGCTGAAGCGGAAACTCAACGATCGCATGAAGTCCCACGCCGAACAGTCCCAAGGTGAGCCACTTTGCGCCCCCGCCACGCCGCGCTTGGCGAGACCCTCGCGTCAGCAGCAGCACCGCAATCAGACCGGCCACCCCAACCAGCCCGATCTGCAGGCCGAATTCCAGCCAATCATTGTGGGCATGATCGTAGGTCCACGTTCGATATAGATTTTGATGAGGTGCAAAAGCCCTCGCATACCCACCAGGCCCAACACCCAAGAAGGGTGCGTTTGCCGCCATGCCCGCGCTCTCTGACCACTGGGCCCACCGGGTCGACACGGAGGCGGACCACCAGTCTGGAAAGACCAGATAGAACGCCGTACCACCGCTGGCGGCTGCCGCGAGCGCCGCGCATACGATGCCCCACCGCGCAGAGCCGAACCGCTTGGAGCGCACCACCCACACAACGCCAACGCCGCCCGCAGCGAGCCACGCCCCAACCGATAGCGAAGCAACGACCACAGCCGCACACCAAAGCGCAGTAAGCCCTGCGGCCCAGCGAAGTCCGACGGTCGAAGAGCGACGGGCCAACGTGCCGAGGCACACAGGCCCCATCAACAGCGCAACGGTAGCCAGGTGATTGGAGTTCACCAGCGGCGCCCACAGACCCGCCGGCCACAAAGACCACCCGACCAGAGCCGTCATCACGTGGTGCACAACGTTTGCGCCAGCGATCCACAACACAGCGGTAACTGCCGCTTTGCCGGAAAACCCATGGACGGGCTGCCGGCCGATCGCGAACAACGTGCCCATGCCGACCACGAATAAGGCCGCCCACGTCGCCCAACCCGCCACCGCCGTAGACACGTCCCAGACGGCTGGATGCCAAGCGGCGTTCGGTAGGGCCTGCACCGTACCCGGACTGACCCAGACCAAGATCCAAGCAGGCAGTGGAATGAGCCCTAGCACGCCCACCACGAGAAAGGCCGTAACAACGCCCAATGGAAGCCACGCGGTGCTGGGGCTCGCCCGGTGATCTCGATGCCAAAACAGAGGCAGCATGATCAGCCCGACCGCCGCGAGGACCCACACGCCGGCTGGGCGCGCCGCCCCCATCCACAGAACAGGCAACGCGAGCAGGGTTCCGAGAGCAGCCGGCCGAAATCGGTCAGGAACGGCAGGAATGGGGTTCAACACGGCGCATAGCCTCTGGGGTCGTGCACCATTGTGCCTCACCCGGACTTTGCATCGATTGAACGAGCCGAGAGTTGAGCGCTCGACGTTGCGCAGGGGGATTCGAAGGCCGCATGGGGGACGACGTGCGATGTCTTGGCTAGGGTGGGGGGGTGTGGAGGGGCTCTATGAAGTGGGTCTGGTTTGCGATCGGTACCCTCGGCTGCGCCAGCGCCGAGACGAGCTTGAACGAGCTGCCGCCCGATGGAGTCCAGCTGCAGGGCTGCGCGAATCCACCCTTGGGGGTCGCGGGCGAGAACACAGAGGTGGAGGTCACCGTGGCGAACTTCAACGACGTGAACCTCCGAATCGAAACAATAACGTTTGAAGGCCCATTTTCCGCGCCAACGGAGCCCTCTCCATTAGAGCTGCCGGCGGGCTTTGGCACGGGCGTGACCCTGTTGTTTTCACCGACGGCGGCTGGCGTGTTCGACGGGTCCGCCACGTTCAATCTCAACGCCCCGCCCTACTCGTTGACCTGCGAACTCCAAGGAGAGGCCCTACCGTGAGTGACACTGAAGAGTCAGACGAAACCACAATTATCACCCTGTCGGTCCAGGCCTCGCTGCTGCCGGAGTGGTTCGACACCATTCAATCCATCGCCGCCCCCCTGTGTCGACGCATGGCCGTCATCGAGAAGACCGAAGAGTGGATCGTGCGGATCGAGCTCGAAAAGGACCGGGTCAGCGCCCTTCACGAGGGACTTCAGCTCGGGTGGGCTTCCTTTGTGGAGGTTCGCCGGGCAGAAGGCCGCTGGGACGAACCCAGCTAGCCGCCATCCCTCATGACCGCTCCGCACGAACCACAGGGAGGTCGGAGCGAGCCGGGTTCTCGACGAGCGAAGGCCTGCCGGCGTGTCGAGACACGTCAAAGGCCCGAGCGAAGGAGAGGGACCGGCGCAGCCCGAGATCCCAAGGTGCAGTGGAGTGCGTCATGAGGGATGGGGGCTAGCGGACGGCGAGCGCGTTGGTCCACACTTCGTCGAAGGTCGGCGCAACGTCGCATTGCTCGGTCTCGACCAACCACGCGCCCAGGTGCTGGTAGTAGGCCCGGCACATCGACAAGTCGTGGGTGAAACACGGCACGGTGGCGGCATAGATCGCAGACATGAGCGGGTCATCGGCGGCGGTCTTGGTGTGGCGAAAGTAGACTTCCCGAGCAGCCTCTGGCTCTTGGATGCAGGCGTCGATGCCGCGGCCAAGCACCCGGACGAGCGACAGCAGATCTTGCCGACGCGAGGCCAAGAGCGACGGCTGGCAGATCAAAATGAGCTGGCAAAAGTCGGGCACACCCCAGTCCTTGAGGGCAAAGAAGTTTGCCTTAAAACCTCGATGTCGCGCTTCGACCACTTCGAAGTTGTAGAAGGCGAGGGTGGCGAGGTCGGCCTTGCCGTCCACCAACGCATCGGTGTGGAGAAAGCCGTTGTTGACCGGGATCAGTTCGCCGGGCTCTCCACCATCGGCTCGGATCATGGTGTTGATGATCGCGGGGCCTCCGGGTCCGGGCGCTCCGGGGTACTGCACCCGTTTGCCCGCCATGTGAGCCGGGCGTGTAATCCCGGACTCCTCGAAGTACATGACCCCGCCATTTGTGTGCAAGAACCTTGCAAATCCAACAAGCCCTTGGCCCTTGGCCACGTCTTGCAGGAGGTGGATCGGCTCGGTCACCGCCACGTCGATGGTGCCCGCTTCCATGGCCTCAAAGGCGTCAAAATGCTCGACGGGCTCGACCAGCTCCACGTCCAAGCCCACCTCTGCGAACCACCCCCGGTCCAGGGCGATCAAGAACGGCACGTGATCCGGGTTGAGGAACCACTCCAGCGCGATTCGAAGGCGAGCCATAGACACTCCACGTTGCATGGCACGGGTACCCCGATCGCAGCGGCGATACACTCTTCGCTCTCCATGGAGGTTGTGTGCCCCTGTCCCCTGCTGCCTGGAAACTCGCCGGCCGCGCTGCGGCGCACCAGCTGTGGACGCTGGTCGGCGATGTAGGCCAACGCAGGAAGAAGGCGCGCCCCATCCCCGTGGCCGTGCTGGACCTGCCGTCCGGAGAGCGGACGGTCATTCGCTTCGTCGACGCAAACGACCCGCCTACCGAGGCCAAAAAGGCGGCTCGAATGGCCGATGCGCCACGGTATGTGATGGCGGCCGACGCCGAGCTCGCCGCGAGCCAAGACGCCCTAGTCTTGATGGTGCACGAGGGTCGCAACCACGCCCAGATCGTCATCGCCTACAACACCCCATTCAAGGTCATCGCCGTCGAGGGCATGCCGATCGGCGACGCGTCCCGCAATGCTCTGCGCGAAGGTCTTCGAGAACACGATGCGTGGGCGGCCATCGAAGACCACCTAGGCCCCCTCGGCGACGACAGCGTCGCCAGCGTGCCCATCAAGCGCGCAGCACCGGTCACCGCCCAATTCGGACGATTCCGCATTCGAGGCGGGATTT
>JBGCER010000278.1:0-5958 GCA_045106515.1 Myxococcota bacterium | reverse complement strand
GCCGTACCGGTCGAAAGGAAGGACGTGCCCTCTTCGGTCCCGCTCAGAGCTTGGGTGGTCCCGCCTCCGCCGCTGGCGCTCGAGCCCGCAGATGTGTCTGTGCAGCCAGCCAGTGCAGCGAAGGCGAGCATGGTGATGGGGGGGATCTGGCTCGCCACTTCTAAGTAGACGCGTGACTTGATCAAGACTTGCAAAATAGACGACTTGTTGGGGCCATGTGTCTATATCGAGGACGCAAAACGCGGCGCCGCGAAGCGCGCTCAGTGGCACTGCCAGAAGGCCGTGGACTGAAACACGTACATCACCCCGGTGTCGCCCAGGTTGATGTCGGCGAACGACTCATCGAATTGCATCACGAAGCCGCCAACGTCTTCATCGTCTTGAAGCCACACAGGCTCTCCAAGCGCGCGAGCTTCGAGGCCGCAGAGCGCCGAACGAAGTGAGGAGTCGTCCTCCCAAACCGTCTCGGGGACCTCGACCCGGACCGTCTCAAAACTCTGCGCCGGTCGAACCTGGGTGCCTTCAGGAGCCTGGCTCGCAGTCTGAACGCTGGCGTCATCAAGAAAGATCACGGCCACTTCGTCGGTATGGGCGGTGGAGGCATGGTTGGAGTTCGGATGGGCGACGAAGAGACTCATCGTTCGCATCCCCCCAGCGTTCGCCTGGAGCTCTGGCATGGTCGCCAGGTCGAGCGTGAACAGATGCACCATGCCCTCGTCGTCCAACCGTGGCCACGCTTCGGCACTCACCCCCATAGGAAGCCCGCCGATCTGGTTGAGGGTCGTGGTCTTGGTTTCGAGGCGGCGAAACGCGTAGATGGGCTCGGTCGTTTTCTCTGCGGCGGTTGCCTTCGATGCGAGCTTCTGCAACGCATCGATTTTGTCAGCACTTCGTGTCGGTGACGCCGTGGGCCCGGATGTACCTTCGGCCGCGAGCTTCCTCTTCAGGGCGAGGAATTCGTTCCGATTTGCGCACTCGAACGCTTGGTGGATGGAAGCGTCGACACCGTTGCGCATGCACCACTCGATCCAAGGCCCCCTGTCCGAGAATGCCCTCAGGCCTGCGCCCGCCTCAACGCACCACTGCCGTGCCTCGTACTCACCGATCTTCCCACTGCCGTCGGCGGAGATCGCGAGGAGGCCCTCAAAGGCCGCATGGAGCACCGGCTCACTGGGGCAGCACGCGATGTTGGCAACCGCCCAGAGGAAACGACGAGGTTCATCCGCTGCCAGTGCGCGAAGCAGAACACCTTCACACTGGTCCTTGGGTTGTCGGAAGAGGACCTTCGTGAGGAGCGCCTTGTAGCGCCCCAGCTCTTTGATGCCGAAGGCCTCGTAGATATGCTCCTGTGCCGTGGGCTCCAGTGCCTCACCAGCGCTTGCCGCACGAGCAAGAACACCGAGAATCGCGAGGGTGTAGGCTTTTTTTCGAGCCCAGCCTTTGGCCTCGTCCCGTGCCTCAACGAGGAGGGGAATGGCTCTGAGCGGAAGCAAGCCAAGGGCCGCTGGGGTGTTGTCTCCAACAACGGAGGTCTTCAGGGCGGTTCGCCATAGCTTGGGATCATCGACGAGATGCAGCAATGGCTGGGCATGCAGCTTGTCGGGTCCGTCGATCAGCTCGCTCAACTTCGAGCGGCGGATGTCGATGGGCAGACTTCGAAATGCGTCGACGATGAGCGCATCGGCGGAGAAGAAGGGCTCCGTTCCCAGGCCGGGCTGATCTGCGAAGTTGAGGGCCCCATCGAGGGCCAACGGCTCGCCGCGCTTCCCTGATTCCGTTTGCGTGAGGGCGTGCTCCATCCAGCGCTCATTGACGTGTCCGAAGGAGAAGCGAATCCTGGAGGTCGCCTCGGGAGACAGCGGCGTGCCGTCGCGCTGGCTCGCGACAGCGGCCGCAGCAGCGACACGAGACGCCAGCGGGCCGTCGGGGAGGGCACGACACAGCGTATCCAGCTCTGCACCGCTGTCGGCACGCCACTGCAAGAGTGCCACGCGCACCAGTTCGTTCGAGGCCTCAGCGTTCTGAAAGATGGCCTCGAGGTCCGACAACGGCGCGATGCGAAAGGCTGCTTCGAAGCGCTCGAGGATTACCGGGTACTCGGACTCTTTGGCGGCTTTGAGGCCAGCGGCCAAAAGCGTTTTCGGCCAGTCGTCCCCCCCATACAGCGAGACGAACTCATCGAACATGGGCGTCGTGACGTGGTCCTGGTACAGGTCGAGAGGTTCAACCTCCCACGCGTCTCCCTTCCGTTGAGGCCAGGCGATCTGGCTTGGGAAGTGGTCCATCATCGCGCTTGCCAAGTCAGGCGCGATTCCCTTGAGCTCTGCGCCGACATCGTTCCCGAACCGGGCGAGGACGAACGCGACGCCCCTGCGCGCTTTCTTGGGCAGCTTTTTCCATCCGGCGTCGATCGGAGCGGGGTCAACACCGTAGGCGAAGGCGACCAGCTCGTCGAAGTCGGACGGCCACCCCTCGAACAAGAGGTCGTCCTCGCCGGCCTTTGCGGTCCGCAGGAAGTCCATCACCATCTCGCTGGAAACGAGAGGATCGTCGGTGACGAAGGTGTGGAACTCGCGAGACCCGGGTAGGTCGAACAAGCCCTTCTTCCAAAGAAGCTGAACGAGAGCGCCAATGTGGTCGTAGTCAACGACACGCTCTAAAATCTCACGCGCTCTATGCACGTCTTCCGCGTCGTCGATCTTGGCGGCGAGTTTCTGAAGCTTCTTCTCGTTGTCGGCGAGCTTCTTTGGAACCCCGTCGACGAATGCTTCGAGCTTCGGCTTCTTGCCGGAGAAGTCCCAGCGTTCAATCAGTCGCGCGCGGTGATCGTAGAGTTCCTTCTTGGTCGTGCTTCCGTCCGAGGCGTACTCCTCTTGCCGCCCCACCCGGGTGCCGTGCTCGTACTCACGGTGATAGGCAAGCTCGCCGCCGGGCCACCAGGCGGCTTCGACTCCGTGCTTGCGGCTGTCTTGGTCGTAGCCTCGAACAACTTTCTCGTGCTTCGACTGGCGCATCCAGCACCACTGGCCAACCAGCTTGCCTTCGCGATACTGCCCGGTGGCCTTGCTCTGTCCATCGGGGTCCAGGAACTCGATCTCCCCGTCCATCAGGCCCGCGACGTAGTTGTACGAGACTCTCGGTTGCCCGTTGGCGTGCCAGGAATCCCAGCGCCCCTCGGACTTGCCGTGTTCGCTGCGCCCTTGATCGGAGCATTCGCCATTGTCGTGAAAGTAGCGCTGCGGTCCATGGAGCACGCCGTCTTCGAACACTTCGTCCGCCCGCTTGGCACCGTTGGCATGAAACGAGGTCCAAGCGCCGACCTTTTCGCCTCCCTGGTAGCGCCCCTTGGACTTGAGTTGTCCGCTGGGATACCGCTCTTCGTGCTCGCCATCTTCCGGCGGCGAATCGACCACCGGCATCGGCGTGCGCGACGAAGCGGGGGCCTTCGCGCTCGCCGCGGGCTTGGCTCGCGCCGCGGGGACGGATCCGGGGCCGGTGGGCGCTTCGCCCCTGAGCGTCGACACAAGGGCCGCTTCGTCGAGGATCGTGATGTCCTTCTCTTTCGCGCGCTCGAGCTTCGCTCCACCATCCCGACCGGCAAACAGCACCTCAGTCTTCTTCGTGATGCTCTTGGTGATGTTGGCGCCCAGCGTCTCGAGTCCCTGCTCCGCGACGGCTCGCTTGAGCTTCATCTTCCCGGTGATGCACACGTATTTTCCGCGGACCCACGACTCGGGGGCAACGGGCTTGGCCTCCGCGGGCCTGGACTCCGTGGCCTTGGACTCCGCAGGCTGGGCTGCCGCACCGTTCGGCTCGCGTCCAAGAAGGACATCCACGCCGTCATTGACGAACTGGACCACGCCGCCCAGCGAGCGCAGCTCCCCCGTCGTGATGGCCCATAGCTCCGCACCATCCTGCTCGCGTGTAACCCCCAAAATGGTATCGCCATCCATCCCCAAAATCAGCGTCTTGAAGACGCGCTTGGCCTTGGCTGGGTAGTCCGCCGGTTTGGCGATGAACATGGTGTCGTTGGATTTCCCAACTTTCCGGTACAGCACCGTGCGCTTCTTGTGGGTGCCACGCAGCATCGCTGCCAGCGGATGGTCGTCCCGTTTGATGGCGTCCACCAAAACCGGGCCGCATTGCGGCACAGCGGCGAGGAAAAAGTTGAGAGGCCCCTTGCCCGTCAGATCAATGCTGCTCATCGCGGCACGAACTTGCTTCTGGGTCCCCACAGCATCCGCAAGTCGCAGCAGCGCGTCGGCGATTTCGCCGATCGGCCCCTCGAAGGCGAGCTCCGGCTGCGCGGCTCCCGAACTCGCCCCACCTGCGCGAAGCCTCGCTTCGAGTTCGTCCATCTCCTTCAAACGCGAAACCGTCCGTTCCAGCGTGGCTTTGGAGTACGGCGACGGCTTGGCGACCGCTTCGCAGGCCTGCCGCACGCCCATGAAAATCATGCGGACCGGCCCGATCATGTCCACGGGGGTGCTGCCGGCTGCGAACTGGAGTTTGGGAACGACGCCACCCCCTGGTGCCGACGGAAAGCGCCAACCGGTTCGAGTCACCGCGGATCCGAGCGCGGGGTTCTTGTTCGCACAGCGACCCTCAACCAAGTCGTACAGACACACTCGGCCCGTGGCGGCGGCGGTATGCAGCGCGGTCATCCCATCGGGCTCACTGTGGTCAGCCCCGAGGCGTTGCAGCGCTCCCTCAAGCGCTTGATAGCGTCCATCTGAAGGCTGTGCGTCCGCGGCCTCGTTGATGGCTTTGTTCACCGCGACTGCTTTGGTCTCGCTTGTCGCCGCCGAGGCGAGGAGCTCGACGAGGTCCCAGCGCATCTCAGCGATGGGCCCGTCGAACGGAGTGCTGCCCATCTCGTCGGCCTCCGGCGTCGCGCCCGCTTCGAGGAAGCGGCCGCAAAGCTCGAGCAGGTCGTCGCCGGTAAGCTTGCGGTGCCCGGCGGT
Source organism: Myxococcota bacterium (assembly GCA_045106515.1). Lineage (GTDB taxonomy): Bacteria > Myxococcota_A > UBA796 > UBA796 > REDI01. The sequence goes on along the minus strand of JBGCER010000278.1, from coordinate 994 downwards.
GAGCACCCCGAGCGCGGTTTTGCGCCCGTTCTTGGGCACAGCAGAGGGATTGATGCCGGTCTCCAGAAGGAAACCCGCGAGGTCCTTTGCCCCGGATCCAACGGCTTCGCCGAGCGCGCCGAGTTCCTCGCAGACCGCGATGAAGTTCTTGTCGCCCCCGTCTTTGAGCAGTTTTTTGAACTTGCCCAGCGTCTTGTCCCCCTTGAGGGAGACCTGAGACTGAATGTCTACCTCTCCACGCCAAACGGTCGTACACAGTGGGGCGAGAGCCTTGCGAAGGTCTGCTTTGCGGAGGGTCATGACGGTTGCTCTGAAGGGCGTGGCCGCACGCCTGCATCTGTGAATCAGACGCGGGATGGCCCGGACTCTTGCATGGTTTTTTCCGAGAAGAGCTCGGACCCGGTGGCAGTCCGCGGCACGACCCCTCGGAAGGCGACTGGCGACGTCCCGATCTGGGAGGTCGGCGTCCCTGATGAGGTTTCAGATCGTACCCACCGGTCACGGTCACGGTCGTGACGTGAGAACGAGGATTCGGACCAGGGAGAACCCGTGGATTGCAAGTCCTGCAAACCGGAGACAGCTCAACGATGCCTCAGCGCCGGCGCATACTCTCGGACCCGGCCCAGGACCACCTGCATCGAGCGACGCGCACGGGCCGAGCCGAAGCGCTCGGGCTTGTGACTCAGCAGCGACCGTTTCACGACCCACAACAGGTCGGTGTGCAACGCCTGAATAGACGCGAGTTCGCTCTTTGGCCCAGCGTCATCGTCGAGCTTGAGTTCACGTCGTATCGCGTCGCGCAGGTCTTCCAAGACAGTGCGAACTGGACGCGATAGTACACAACGCTGTGCGCTCGTGCCTCCGCCCAGGGCGCACACGGTTCGATACTACGGCGTCTTATCGGCCCACCACGGGCTGCGTTCGGCTGTCGTGCCCCACGCTCAGGAACCTGCGCCCCGAGGCCAAGCAGCTCGCGCTGTTTGTCCCTCGAGGA
>JBGCER010000277.1:0-14198 GCA_045106515.1 Myxococcota bacterium | reverse complement strand
GTGGTTGGACCAGGTGCGCTCCGAGCCCGATCCGGACCCGAGCACGCTCTTCGACCACATCTACGCGCCCTTCCCAGAGATCGAAGAGCCCGAACCCGGTGAGGGAACCACCAATATCTCGTACGCCGGCGCCATTCGATCCGCCCTAGGCAAGCTCATGGAGCGCAAGAATGGCTGGATGGCGGGCCAAGATGTGGCGGCCCTCGGTGGCGTCATGCAAGCCTCGGCGGGCCTTCAGAAGAAGCACCCCGGCGCCATCGTCGACTCGCCCCTGAACGAGCCGTTGATCTTGGGCACCTCCACCGGTTTGGCGCTTCACCCCGAGCTGATGGCGCTGCCTGAGATCCAGTTCGGCGACTACTCGCTCAACACGTTCCACTGGTTGGTCTACCTGGGCACGCTCCGGTGGTCTACCCTTGGAAATGCATGGACAAAGCTGGTTCTTCGCATGCCGGTCGATCCGTTCGGCGGGGGTGCGATGTACCACTCCATGAGCTTGGACGGCTACTTCAGCGGCATTCCCGGCCTTGTGATTGTCATGCCATCCACCAGCTTTGACGCTCATGGTCTGCTGTTGGCGGCCGGCGAATACGACGGCCCGGTCATCTGCTTGGAGCCCAAGTGGATGTACCGCCAGACCCTCGGCCCGGCCTTCCCCGGCGAGCCCCAGGACAGCGCCGACATCCGCGCCATGAAGAAGGGGATCATGCGCGGCGAGATCCCCGAAGTCGCCGACGTCATGGTTCCGATCGGCAAGGGCATCATCCGACGCGCGGGCACCGACGTGAGCATCATCGCCTGGGGCCGTGCGGTCTGGACCTGCCTACGCGCTGCAGAGACGCTCGAAGCCCAGGGACTGTCGGTTGAAGTTATCGATCTGCGCACCCTCGTACCCCCCGATATGGACCTGGTGCTAGACAGCGTCGGTCGTACCGGTCGCTGCATTATCGCCAGTGAGAACCGAGTGTTTTCCGGATTCGTGCGCGAGATTCAAGGGGCGGTTGTCGAGGCCTTGCCGGGGACCCCCACCCGCGCCATTGGGCAGAAGCCGGTTCCGGCCATCGCCCAGAGTCTGGTGCTCGAAGACGCCACGGTGCTGACCGACGTCGACGTGGTGGCAGCCTGCGAGAGCATCGTCGAGTCCGAAGTCGGCGGCACCGGCGGCTGGAGCTGGGTCCCGCCTCGCTACTTCATCTCGTGAGGCCGTCGTGGAGAAGTGCCTTGTGGCGTGCGAGGCCGGCTTCGGGGCGGTAGGCTAGGCCACCATTCAAGGGAGGTCTCATGCGCATCGCTTCGAACATGCTCGCTCTCACGACAATGCTGGTCCTTGGGGCGTGTAGCGGTGGAGACTCGGACTCGGACTCCGATACGGACTCCGACACCAATAATGCGACGTCCTGCCTGTCCGATGATGGTGTCTCGCCGTCGATCACCGAGCTGACCATCGATTGCCTGGCGCCAGAGATGGCGGACCGCATCCTCGTGCTGGAAGTGACGGCGACGGACCCTCAAGGGGACTTCACTATCAGCACCGTCGCGGGCAATGAGTTCAAGGTGTACCTCCAGGCCAATGGCCAAGAGCTCTACTCGTCGCCGATCGCGTGTAGTGCAAACCCAGCAGGCAAGTGCAGCACCTCGATCGAGGCTCCGAATGCTTCGGTGGACTGCGGCACGGTGGAAGAGCCCAATGACATCATCGGGGCCTACACCTTCACGGCCGTCATCGGCGATGATGATGGCAACCTGTCGCCTGAGTGCACCGCGGCGCGTTGCGTTGCGGGGGACAGGGCCGGCAGGGCGTCTCTCGGCTACCCCCCGCATAGGTGCGCGGCACCACAAACAAAACGGGCGGCCCCCGTGAAGGGACCGCCCGGTTTGTGGTCAGCCACTGCCCGAGGGCAGCGGCCGGCGAATCCTATCAGCCGCCACAGTCGGGCAGGCGCTGGTAGAAGATCTCGATGGTCGAGCCACCGGCCGGGATGCGGTCCCGGTCGAAGACGACGCTGTTCGAGGTGATCTCGTATTCCCAGCCGACGTTGATCAGCTGACCATCGATGTTGACCTCGATGGTCTGGGGTACGGGCTGCTGGGTAAGCTCGAAGCTGTCGTTGATGCTGACGGACTCGGCCGCCAAGCTCTCGAGCTTCTCGCTCCAGTCGCTGGAGCAGATCGAGAGGAACAGGCCGCCGGTCGCGACGGACGCCTCGTAGATCTTGGTGCCAGCCTGTGCCGACGAGCAACCGCTCGGGTAGTCACCGGCGACCGCGTTGACGCGGACATCATCGGGGTTGGTCTTGATGCTCTGGAACAGGGCCACGTAGTAGGACCAGCTGTTGACGCTCTGGTCAGGCTCGTCGGTGACGCCGACGAGGGAGAGGAAGGCGTCTTCGCGGTAGAAGTCCGCGTTGCAGCCGCCGGCGCCGGTGTTGGCGTTGGACAGGCCGGCTTCCATGAGCATCAGCTGACGTTCCGTGTTGGAGCCGTAGCCAGCGAGGCTTCGGTCCCAGTCGATCATGGTGCGGAAGGCGTCGGTCGCGGCAGACTCGGAGAACGTGTTGTCCACGTAGCCGTCGGGTCCAACGACACAGCCGCTGTCACCAACGACGACGGCCGCGTGGTAATCCGCGTCCAAGCTGGCGAGGGTCTCGATGAAGGCATCGAAGTTGTTCAAGACGGCCTCGGCCTCTTGGAACATGGAGCAGGAGCGGTCGAGCGTGAACATGATGTCCGTGGCCGACTTGAGGGGCTGCTCGAAGGTGTCGATGTTGTCACCGAAGATGACGCCATTGCCCTCGGCAAAAACATTCTTGGCGGGCAAGAACGGGTCATTGCTGCGGAACGTGACCGTGCCCGAGTCGGGGAAGTCATCGAGGGGCAGGTAGTCCAAGTAGACATCGGCGGAGGGGCCGTTGTTGGCCGCCTCGAAGGGGGCGAGCGTGAACGGCAGCGGGCCGTTGTTGATCGGGTCGAGGTCGACGTCGTACTCGGTCTCGGCGGACGTGAAGAGCTCGACTTGCTCGACGATGAGGTCGGCGTTGCCTTGGTTGGTGACGGTGAACGGCTGGCCGTTCTCACAACCGATGTAGGGAGCGCCGTAGTCGTAGGTCTCGGGAGTGACCTGAATCTCTGGGGCGATTCCGTTGCCGTCGATGCGGACGATCTCGGAGGGGCTCTCAAGGTCGCTGGACTGCACTTCGATGCGGCCGCTGAACTCGCCCTGGAACTTGGGTGCGAACGAGACGGTGAAGTCCGTGGTCTCGCCCGGGCCGAGGAAGACCTCGTCGATGTTGGCGATCTTGAACACGCCGGGGTGCGAGGTGTTCTTGAAGTCGACGCCGAGAATCTCGAGGTCGCCACCGCAGTTTTCGCCGCCGATGTTGGACACCGTGACGGTGAGCTCCTCCGGCTCGAACTTGTTCGCGATTTCGATGTCTGCGAACGCAAGATTGCGCGGGCTGACTTCGATGCAGGCGGGGAGCTTCTGCTCCAGACCTTCAGGGTCTTGGTCGCGGTCGATGTTGGTTTCGCTGCAAGCGATCGTGCCCAGTAGGGCGACCGGCAGCAAGATGGACAGTGAGCGGGTCATGGGACCTCCATGTGCGTCGTGAACTTGAGGGCCGGGGTTGAACCGGAGGGCCATCGTCGGCTTATTACGGCGTCTAGAGTACAGGTGTGACAGCCGCCCTACAACTTTTTTTGTCCCACTTGGTGTGCACCTTTCAACCTATGTTTTGGGAGTCATTGCTGGGAGCGTGGGTGGTGCGACGGGGCGAAGGCCCATGCAGACCATCGGATCGGACGACGTGCCGCTCTAGCGTACGACCGTGCCAGGCACGGCGTCGACGGCGATGAGATCCACAACTTCTTTGTCACCGGCGGCTAAGATCATGCCTTGGCTCTGCACGCCCCGCAGGTCCGCAGGTGCAAGATTGGCCACCACAACGACCTTGCGGCCGACCAACTCTGCCGGGGCAAACTTGGCCGCGAGCCCGGCGACGATCTGCCTGGGCTCGGCCTCGCCGACGTCGACCTTCAGCACCAAGAGCCGGTCGGCCTTAGGGTGGGCTTCGGCGCTCTGCACCAAGCCGACGCGCAAGTTGAGCTTGGCGAAATCGTCAAAGGCGATCTCGGGGAGGGGCTCTGTGCGCTTCTTTGCCTTCTTCTTCTTGGGCTTGCTCTTTGGCGTTTCGGCGGGGTCTACCGTGTCGTACAACGCGGCGATCGCCGGCGGAAGTTCGCGGATCCGAGGAAAGAGCGGGTCGCCGGGATCGATGCCGTGGCCCTGTGTGAGCAGATCGAGACGGATGGGTCCGTCTGCTGCGGTGCCGATCGCGTGTTGAAGGCAGGCTTCGGCCTCTTGGCGGCTGCGACCGAGCTTGTTGAGCAATTCATTGGCTTTGCCCGGCATGATTGGCAAGAGGCAGCACGCGGTGAGGTGGCAGACTTCGAGCACGGTTCGCAATACAGTCTGCAAGCGCTCCGTGTCTCCCGCCTTGTTTAGGGCCCACGGCTGGGTGTCATCGACGTACTTGTTTCCGGCTTTCACCAGGTCCCACAAGCTCTCCAGACCATGGTGGAAGTCCAGATCCTGGATGCCACCGGCCAAGCCAGCGACGGCCTTACCGGCCACGGCGTAGAGCGCGGTCTCGAGATCCGTGGCTTCGCCCAGCACCGGCGTCTGTCCCGAGAGCCAGTTCTTGGTCATGGACAAGCCGCGATGTGCCAAGTTGCCCAGGTCATTGGCCAGGTCTGCGTTGTAGCGGATCAGAAAGCCCTCGTACGAGAAATTTCCGTCGGTGCCTAGGGCCTTTTCCCGAAGGAAGAAGTACCGGGCGGCATCGGGTCCAAACTCTTCGACCAGCAAGCGGATGTCGATGGCATTGCCCTTCGACTTGCTCATCTTTTCGCCTTCATTGCTCGTCCACCAGCCGTGGCTGTACAGGCAATCGGCGAGCGGCACACCGAGCGCCATGAGCATGGTGGACCAGTACACGCTGTGCGTGGTGAGGATGTCTTTGCCCAGCAACTGGAAGGTGGCGGGCCACATCTCTTTCCACTCGCCGGCCTTGGCGGCGTCGGGGTGGTAGCCAATGCCGGTGAGGTAGTTGAGCAGCGCGTCGAACCAGACGTAGCAGACGTAGTCTTCGTCGAAGGGCAGCTCGATGCCCCAGCTCATGCGCGCCTTGGGACGGCTGATGCAGAGGTCGCCTAGCGGTTGGCGGAGGAAACCTTTTACCTCGTTCATCCTGGACTTTGGTTGGATAAACTCGGGGTTGTCCTCCAAGTGCTGCAGGAGCTGGTCTTGGTAGGCGCTCATCTTGAACCAGTAGTTGGACTCGGTGATGCGCTGGAGCTCGGAGGGGTCGTACTTGCCGGCCTCCACATCTTTGTCGGTGACGAAGATCTCGTCGCCTACGTGGTACCAACCCTCGTAGTCCTTGCGCTCCACGAGGCCGTCGTCCCAGATCTTCTGCAGGGTGGCGGACACCACCTCGGCGTGGTCGGCGTCGGTGGTGCGGATGAAGCGGTCGTAGGCGATATCGAGTCGGTCCCACATCTGTTTCCAGTGGACGACGAGGTCATCGACGTGCTCTTGGCCGCTCATGCCCCGCGACTCGGCGGTCTGCAGCACCTTTTGGCCGTGCTCATCGGTGCCGGTCAAAAAGAACACTTTGCGACCGGCGAGCCGATGCCATCGGGCGTAGGCATCGGCGATAATCGTGGTGTAGGCGTGGCCAATGTGGGGGAGGCCATTGACGTAGTAGATGGGCGTCGTGACGTAAATGGGGTCGTGGTCGGACACGGGGCCTCCTGCGGGGTCGGGGTCGTATCCGCCGCCTGCCCTAGCGCAACCGTTGCTGGGCCTGCGCAGGGGGTTACACCCCGCGGCCATGATTCACGCGCTCGGCTATAGCCAGACCGAATTCGATGCTGCGAACCCCGGACGTTTGTGCCGCGGCCGTGAGCGTTGGATCGAACCGTTCGAGCTGGACGGACCCCACCCGCTGATTCGGTTGGTGCTGACGGGGGCCGCGTTCACCGACGACTCGGCCAGAGATGCCCTTCGCGGCCTGCAAAACTCCAAGGTGCCGATCCCTGCCCTCATCGCGGCGCTGTTCCCTCGCCGCAAGATGCTGGCGTTTATGGAAGATGGTCACCCCGCGGACATCCCCGACGATGCCGACGGCGTCGAGGTCTACTCGGGCCACCGCTCCGGAGGCTTGGTCGAAGAGCCGATGGTTCGGTGGCACAAGCCCATTTCTGGCGTGCGGGACCTCAAGGCCCTGCTCGGAGAAGACGCGGCGGGCGATCCGGTCCGCGGCTTGGTTGTATTGGCCGACCAAGAAGACGCAGACGAAGACCTGCTCAACGATGTGTTTCTGTTCACCGGCATGAGCACCGTGGACAGCCCGCCGGCTCGCTATCAGCCATCCGCGATGCCCACGCTCCTCGACCGCGTCAAGGCCATCATCGTGCTTCACCGTGACAAGCACGGGCCGGCCATTGGTATCTACTCGCGGGACCCGATCAAGCTCGAAGGGCGGTTGCAGCCGCTCGCCGACAAGCATGGCTGCCTACTGGTTCGGTTTGCCATTCCGCCCATGCTTGCCCGCTGGGATCGTGCGCTCGCCGAGCTGCGCGAAGAGTGGATGAATACCCACACCGAAGAGTTCCCCGTGCCGCCTGCGCCGGAGCCCAGCAACTGGGAGCCGCGCCGACGTCGGAGCAAACGCGGAGTGGGCGAGGGTGTGCTGCCCAACGTGGCTGACGAAGACCTGCTCGTCGACGAGTCGGCAGACAGCAACGCCGAAGAGTAGCCGAGCCCTGCGTTAGGCCTTGGCCACGTCCCGACTCCCGGTGGAGTGCGTCATGAGGGGTGGGGGCTAGCCCCCATCCCTCATAACCACTCCGCACGAACCACAGGGAGGTCGGAGCGAGCCGGGTTCTCGACGAGCGAGGGCCTGCCGGCGTGTCGAGATACGTCAAAGGCCCGAGCGAAGGAGAGGGACCGGCGCAGCCCGAGATCCCAAGGTGCAGTGGAGTGCGTCATGAGGGATGGGGGCTAGCGAAGCTGCCAGACTTGGTAGAGCTGTCCCGCGCCCAAGCGCGCCTGCCCATTGACTCGGTCCGCTTCGGCAGAACCCTTGAAGATGACGTTCGAATCGCTGGTTCCACGTAGGTAGACCGACTTCTGCGTCGGGTTGTACCGACCCGTGACTTGGAATGGTACGCCGGCCACGGTGATGGTGCCCTTGACGGACTCGCCCTTCTGGGTCAGGTCGGCCAAACAGGCCGCAGAGCCTACAGATCCCTTCCAAGCTCGATTGAGCAAGGCCGTTTTGGCAGGCGGCTTCGGCACGGGGTCCGCCACCACGGGGTCGGGGGTGGCGTCTGGATCCTTCGCGACCACCGGGTCTTTCACCACAACTGGGTCGTTCACCACGACCGGGTCTTTCACCACGACCGGGTCCTTTGCGACCACTGGGTCCTTCACTACGACCGGGTCCTTGGGTTGGACCGTATCTTTCGGCTTCACGCGGTCTTTCGGCGTGGGCGGGGCTGTCTCCGGCGTGGTGGCCGGTGTGGCCACGGCCTTTGCAGGATCGGTGACCGGTTCCGTCGCGCCATCCACGGCTCCATCGGGAGTCGCTTCAGTGGTTTCCACCGGCGCGATGGGCGCGATGGCAGTGGCGGGTGCCGCGGGGCTGTACCCATCCGTGCTCGATTGGGAGGTCTCAGCCGAGCCGAATCCGAGCAGCGGGCTGATGTCGATCCACTTGAACGCCACCAGGACGATGCCCACTGAGATGAAGGTGACGAGCACCAAGGCGATCCCAAGGATGGCTGCAGGTTGGATCTGCCGGCGGGGCCGACCATGTGCGATTGCTGCCTGCCCAGCCCCTTTTCGGACGCTGCCGCGCAGGCTGCCGAGGATGTCATCCGAGCCGCTCGCCTCGCCACGACGGCTGATGCCGCTGGGGGTGCGGTGGGGTGCCGGCGTTTGGGTGTGGCCACCCCTCATGTCCGACTCGTACACTACGTCAGACGAACCATATCGGTCTTCGCTCCGCGTGAAGTGTGCATCGCCGGTGATGCGAACGTCGAAGCTATTGGGCGTTGCGTTTCGGGCCACGGTCGGAGACGGAGTGGGTGTGCGAAGCTGAGGTGCAGAGTACGCAGGGCCCCGATCTCTGACTTCTAGGCCCGGGGTTCGGGTGGTAAACGCGCGGCTCGCCGAAGGTCTGGACGACCAACGGTCCGGTAAGGGCCGCGGGGTGCCTGCCGGTTGCGGGGTCTGCTGCCGGCTCGACGTGAGCGGTGGGCTGGGCGTGCCGGGTCGCACGGCTTCGCGAGGCCGGGCGGCGGCCGGGCTATTTCGGCGTACCCGCTCCAGGAGGTCTACCGGGTCTTCGGGCGTCAGGGTCGTTGCGGTGGCGGCTTGGTCCGATGCTTCGGCGGTGCTTGTCGCGGCCGGAGGCGGCTCTCCCGGACCGGTGTACGCCATGCCAGAGGGGGCGGTGTCCCTCTGAGCTTGGATCGTGGGCGTCGGCATCGTCTCGCGAAGGTCTGCGGGCTGGCCGGTGCCGTCGGGCATGGGGGCGCGCACGGGGGGAGGCTTCGGGGACGGCAGCAGGTTGTCGAAGTCGATGGACTCTCGGGCGGTGCTACTGCTGTAGACGCTGACTCGGCTGTTGGAAGGCGCCTCTTCCGTGAATTCAAGCCATTCGTCTTCGGCGAGCTCCGCCTCGGCGTGGGTGAGGTGCTCGCGCAGCGCATCACGATGCTGGAGCAGAAAGTTTGCCTCCGCAGCCTCATCAGGCACATTGCGGGTTCGAGCAGCCCATCTAAGGCGGCGATCGAGCGCACTTTCAGCGTTCTCTGCACCCTCCGGCGAGAGATAGTCGATGAACCGCGTTTTGCGGACCGACTTTAAGAAGCGATTTAGCTCCTCGGCTTCCATCCCGTTCTCCTCCTGGGCACCACGGAATTGGCGGCCAGTGTATCACTCATGCTGCTCATGTCTTCTTTCATGCTGGATCGAACGACCACGGTCCAGGTTTGCCGGGGTGCGACACCAGATCGGAGACAGTGCGAAGAAAGTCTTCTCGGGCCATGTCTCTGGCCCCAAAGCGGGCGAGGTGGTCCGTGGGCATCTGGCAATCGATGAGAGGCATTCCCCACTCGGCGAGCTGTCGGACCAGCTTGATAAAGGCGAGTTTGGAGGCGTCGGGTTCCAAGGCGAACATCGACTCTCCGAAGAACATATGGCCGATCTGTACGCCGTAGACCCCGCCGACCAGCGCTCCGTCGTCGTTCCACGCCTCGACAGAGTGGGCGTGGCCGCGCTGGTGGAGCAACTCGTAGGCGTCCGCCATCTCCTGCGTGATCCACGTGCCGTCCTGGCCCGGTCGGGGCGTGTCGGCGCATTTGAGGATCACCTCCGAAAAGGCCTGATCCAATGTGATGCGGTACGGCGCTTGTCGCTCCCGCTTCCGAAGGCTGCGGCCGACGTGAAGCTCAGCGGTATGCAACACCGTCCTTGGATCGGGACACCACCACAAGATGGGCTGACCATCGCCGAACCAGGGGAAGATCCCCATTTGGTATGCCAGGAGGAGGCGCTCTGCGGACAGGTCACCGCCAACGGCCAGCAAGCCGGAGGGTTCTGCGAGCCGGGGATCGGGAAAGCCGATCTGGGGAGCGAGCTGATAGATGGGCACGGGGCATGGGTAGCACCCTCGGACGGTGCGGGGGGAGTGGGTCATCTAGGGTGCGGTCTGTTTCACGCGCCGTGCGCCTTTTGCCGTCGCCACTGTTGCCTACGCATGCGCCGGTACACCCAAGCCAGCAGGCCCAGGCCCGCCAAGGCGAATCCTAACGACGGTCCGCCCTCTGCGAAGAATCGGCCCAGGGCGAAGCGGCCAGGGGGGCGGAGGGTCGCGCGGACTCGAGGCGGGGTCGGGGCGCTGAACGACCAATGCTGTGTCCCCGCGTCGTCCACATGGGGCGCGGGCGGATCGGCCTCGACCCCGGTCAGCACCAGCTCCGTCTTGCCCACGGCGCTCGACGCGGCCCAGTCCATCGTCCAGTCCTGACGCCTTGGGTGGTGGTCCAGTTGTGGGGGGCGGATCGAGTCGGGGGCTTCAGGCCACTGCTGGGTCGCTCGAGCCCAGGCGGCGTGGGTCCAGTCTGTAAACGTCGCCGAGTCCGGGAACTGACCCTGGATGACCCAGACGAGCTGTCCGTCGATTCGGTCCTGCCATGCACGAACCACACCGGATTCGGGGTGCGGCACTTGGGAGAGCACGGTCTTGTCGACGAGACTCGGGCCCGCCGCAGTGAGCCTGAGGCGGTACGCCACGGCCCCGTCTGGTGACAGCGCAAGCACGTGCTGGACGTCGACGCAGGCCGACGTCAAACACAACAGAATGGGCAGGGAAGCTCGCACACACTGTCATCGGTTTGCGTGGCCAGACCTGACCTAGAAAATGCCGGGGATCAGCCGCTTTCGGTTCGCCATGGCGGATGACCACGCAGGAATCTTCGAAAGTGATGCTTCTTCCGTTCGGATTCGGTAGTAGAGCACGATGGCGTTGAAGAGAGTCAGGCCAATGGCGCTCACCCAGGCGCTGTGAAAGAGGGGCAGAGCGGCGATTTCCAGGATGACCACCAGGTAGTTGGGGTGCCTGATGAATCGGTACGGGCCTGTGGTGGCGATCTGAATGTCATCGGGAACCACGACCCGCACGTTCCATGACTGGCCGATGGTGCGCAGCGTCCACACCCGAAGGGCGGTGGCGAGCACGAGGACCGTGACCGACAAGGTGCAGGACCACAGCTCAAAGGGGCGACCGAGGAACCACACCTCGGCCAGGGGCACGGCGACGAGGGCGGTATGCAGTAGGGCCATCGCAGGGAATAGCCAGGGTTCTGCGACGATCGCATCGGGCTGGTTGGCCATGCGGGCCCGAGACACCGCGAGCTCGACGAGACGCATCAGCCCGGTTGCGCCGAGCAGCACGACAAAGATGGTGAAAGCCACGGTCACTAGACCTCCGGGTTCGCACTGTACCGCCCAAGCCCAATTCAGTCCTGGGGGGTTCCCTCATGATTTGACACTCGCCGCTTTTCACGTCTGGGACGCCCAAGAAACGAAGTCGGTTCAGATACTCACGAACTCGTGTTGACAGCCGGGGATGAACTGAAGAGGGGCCGCGGGCAGTTGGGCCGACGGCACAGTGGGACACGACACCCATAGGCGAATCCAGCCTGTGGATAAGTCGGGGGAAAACTTTGTGAGTAGATCTGGGGAACTGGGGAGGGACGTGCCGCTATGCATGGGCCGTCTCGCATCCGCAGCGGGTTTAGGGCACGGCGGGCGCTGCGTCCAGTCGAAGTTGACTCAAAATGCAGTGCAGGAAGACGCGGCGGTCGGTGGTGACGCGACCATCTGTGCGCAGCGTAGATACATCGGTGGAAACTCCCATTTCTTCGAACCCCATGGCGGAGTACAGCTCGAATGCACCGTCTCTGGATGCAGGCGCGCGCAGTACAGCGCCGGAGTACCGCTCTTGATCGATGCGACGCAGCCGTTCCCGAATCAGTGCGCCGCCGACGCCTTGGCCCCGAAACTTTGGCAAAACGCCGATTTCGGCGAAGTACATCGTATCTGGCACGCTCACCAGTCCGGTGAGGTCTTGGGCGACGCCCGCCTGCGCTCGCAGCGGAATGGCAATCCCAAAGCCGACGATCTGGTCGGTTGGCGTCGCGGCGATCAGGGTGATGTTTTCCGGGGTGCCGGTCAGCCGAGTCCACACGCCCTCGGCTTCGGCTGGAGAGAAGCGCTCGAAGTAGGGCGCTCGTGAGAACACAGCTTGGTACGCTCCGATGAAGTCAGAACGCCAACGCGCTCTGGCGTCGTCGCTATCGACCGGTACCAGTCGGAACCCGGAGGCGGTGTTTTGCGGCGGCTGTGTCTGGACGAGGCTCATGTGGAGATCCTCCCACCCGCGAGGCCACATGACAACGTGCGTGGCGGTCTGGGTGTGAATCTCGTGGACCTCAGGCCCCCAGGTGAGCCTCGACGAGTACGCGGTCGTCGCCCTCAGCGTGCCAAACCAGAGTGAGGCGGCCGCCACCCAAATCCGCGTGACACGCCGCGGCGCGTCCCACGAGCTCCACGGCGACTTGGCCGCGCGCGCTCATGGAACGCACACGAATGTCCAGCGGCGAGATGGCCATTCCTTGGCCCAGCACCTTTTGCACTGACTCCTTGGCGCTCCACGCGATGGTCATGCGCTCGGCGCTGTCGCCAATGACTTGGCGCTCCTCTTGGGTGAACCAGGTGCTGGCGAAGCTATCCGGCCGTGGTTGCACCGCTTCGACGTCGACCCCGACGCGGCCGCGCGCGGTGGCGATGGCCACGGCGCTTCCCTCGCGGTGGGTGATGCTCACGTGGGCGGTGGGCCACCCTGGCACGGTCGCGACGGGCTCTCCGGATTCGGCAGATTCAATGTGGATTTGAAGCGGCGTGACTCCCGTGAGCTGTGCCAAGGCCCGCTTTGCGGCGATGCGACCCGCCACTCGATCGCGCTTGCGACGATCGGTGCCTCGCGCCAACACTTCGGCCAGCTCGGCTTCCGTCAACCAGGCCGAGGGGTCTTCGTCCGCGTCGGCGCGGGCGATGGCTCCATTGGGTGAACTCGCGGGCGCCTCGGCGTCCTCGAAGACGGTGGGGCGCTCCCACTCGGGAGGTGGGAAGCGATCTTCTGGGCCCAGTGGTCCGAGCGTGGCCATCGCATAGCCTCGCATCCGCAGCACGGGGCCTGAGACGGTGTCCACGTCCACGTCGTAGGCATCACCGCGGCGGCGCACGAGCACCGTTAGCAGCTCGCCGGCCGCGGGATTTCCAAGGAGCTGAACCTCGTCAATCCCGCTTGGAAGGGCCATTTCGTCGCAGGTGATCATGTGGTGTAGGCCGGCGGCTTGGAAGGCGGCCTCCAGCACGAGGGGCTCGGTGAGCAGGCCGTCTGCGATGGCGCTGTGGTCGACCATGGCTTCTGCGAGGAGCGCATCGGCGCTCACCCCTTGCACTCCGGTGATGACTTGGAACACTGGACCGTGGAAGAAGCGCTGGTAGACCGCCGCCTTCTCCACGGTCTCGTCGGGTAGGAAGGCAGAGGGGAGCCCTTCGATTTCAGGCATCATCCCGACGACGACGGTGGCAGCGAAGTGCTCGGTGGTCTGCTCGCGGCCTGTTCGCAGCGTACGCGACGAGGACAGTGCGGCACGCACCCGGCCATCGCCCAGGGCGGTCGCGCGCATGGTCAGGGCGAGAGGATCGCCTCCGTAGAGCTTGGCCGGTTGGCTGAAGCGAACGTCCTGCGCGCCGGCGTAGGCCTGCCCACGCTCTGAGAGCAGGGCGGTGGCCGCCATGAGTTCCAGCCCAATAACGCCCGGTAAAACAGGGTTTCCGCCGATTGTGTGATCTGCGATCCACCCATCGCGATCCAGGTGGATGCTGCGCTGGGCCGTGACGGTAGAGCCGTCGTTGTCGGCGGTGTCGAGCAAGGCGTGGGAGGGCGGAGGCAAGAAGTCTCCGAGCCCTCCTGCAACCACGACCTCTCCGGTGGCCTGGGCACACACTAAGTCGACCAAGAGTGCCGCGCCCGCGTCGGCGGGCAGAAGGTCCACGCCGCGATCGGTCAACAAGCGCTTCATTCCGCCTCGCACCGCCATGCCCACATCGTCCCAGGCGGTCCAGTCCACATGCAGGGTGAGTCCGCGAGCGACCGCCATTCTGGCCAAACCATCGTTGGCTGCGCTGTAGTCCACCTGCCCGGCATTCCCGAAGCGTCCGGCGACAGAGCCCATGGTGACCAGCAAGGCGTCTCCGGGGATGGCTCGTGCCAGGGCCAGGCCCCCGATGGCCTTTCCATCGTAGACGCGGTGCCACGCCTTCAAGTCTTTATCGGCGATCAGTCTAGATTCTTCGACGCCCGCACCATGGATCACCACATCGAGCCGACCATGAGCGCTCATGACCCGCTGTACGAGGTCTTCGACGGCTCCGGCGTCGCTCATATCTGCGCGTTCGTACACCACGGTGGCGCCGTGTGCCTGCATCGCAGCCACGTTGCTGCGGATCTCTTCTGCCTTTCGCAATGGATTGAGCCGCTTCTCGATCTGAGCGGGGG
>JBGCER010000276.1:0-4702 GCA_045106515.1 Myxococcota bacterium | reverse complement strand
GATGCTGACGAGTCGGGCAGTGAGTATCGCTCCCACGATGTCGTCCCAACCCCCTGGTATCAGGTCTTCAGGCGCAACGTGGGGCCCGACGCGGTCCACCATGGACGCCAAGTAGATCGCTTGCGTCTCCGCCAAATAGGCCTCGCTATCCAACAACTGGACGGCGGAAGTTGCGTGGTCAAAGCGGAACGTCACAGGTTGCTGAGCCGCCAAGATGGAGCGGTCCATCATCACATCATCGGATGGCGCCTCACCGGAATCGAACCCAGAGAACCGTGTGGTGATCGTGATCGATTCGCCGGTGGAGTCGCTCACCTTGAGCTGGGCTTGAACGGCCCACCCCGATTGTTTCGAGGGTAGCTCGACGCTCTTCTGTGAAAATGAGAGGTCGTAAACGGCCTTTGTTCGCCACTTCAACTCATAGTGGCGCTCGTCTCCAACCTTGAAGTCACATCCGGTTTGGATGATCCGCTCGGATCCGATGTCGTTCGGCTCCCCATCCGTGGGCGCCTCTGCGGCGACGGACGTCCAGCTCACACCGATACACAGCACCGCAAGCAGCGTTCTCATCACACGTCCTATGTTCGCCAAATGAGCGCAACCAAAACACACTATCGTCATAGTCTGATTCCGGAGGTGTGATGAGAGGTGGGCTCGCCGTTCTTGGACTGCTGACGTCTCCCGCGTACGCCGCCACAATCGCAGTGCCGGCCGACTTTGCGACCGTACAAGGCGCCATCGACGCCTCAGCAGATGGCGACACGATCCAGATCGGCCCAGGCACCTACTCAGGCGGCGCCATTGCACCTCATCGCCTGATCTTGCAGGGCGCAGGGGAAGACGCCACAACACTCACCCACGCCACCACCGTCATCACCACGCTGGGAGCCGCCGTCGAAGTCTACGACCTGGCCATCGAAGCGGATGGTGGGCGAGGCGTGCGGGCGGAACTCGCGAGCCTAACCCTCGAAAATGTCCGCATTTCTGGCGGACAAGACCTGGATGGTGGCGCTGGGATCTACGTGTTCGAGGGCACCGTGATCGCGCGCTCGGTGACGCTGGTAGACAACCGGACGGACACAGGATTCGGAGCCCACATCTACGCCGTGGACTCCGATGTTCAGGTCGAAGATAGTCGCCTTGAGAGCGGCCGAGCGGAGCGGGGAGGGGCCCTATTCTCCGATGGGGGAACGCTCACAGTTCGCAGCAGCACGCTCAACAAGAACTCCGCCGAAGCCGGGCTGAACCGCGGGATCGGGGGCGCGGTCGGCACCGAGCGAGCCAAGGTGGTGTTGGACGACGTGCGCTTCGAGAACAACCGAGTGGTGGACGGGCTCGGTGGCAATGTCAGCGTCTTTTTGGGCGAGGCACAGATCACCGGCTGCACCTTCATCGGCGCCGAGTCTGCCCCCACAGCCACGGAATACTACGGCGGCGGCCTGGCCATCTACGACGCTCCGCTGCGGGTCGAAGACTCCGAGTTTCGGGATCTCTCTGTGGAGCACAGCGGCGAAGACGGCACCTTCGGCTACGGCGGAGCCGTCATCATCTACGGGCCAAGAGGCGCTGATTTCGCCTTTCGACGCACCACGTTCACCGGGAATCAGGCCACTGCATTTGGTGGGGCGGTGCGCATCGACTCGGGGGCCGGCCTATTGGAAGATTGTACCTTCGATGGGAACTTCGCCGACTATGGCGCAGGGCTCCACATCGCCTCAGGCAGCGAAGTCACCGTCCAGACCTCGGAATTTACAGCGAACGACGCCCGGTTTTCGGCGGCGATCCGCTGGCGACCCTCGAGTGCCGACGCCGACACTGCAGCGCTAAACCTGGTCGGAAACCGGTTCATCGGAAATTCTGCAGATCGCTACGGAGGCGTGATGTACGGCCGAGGCGCCGCCCGGCTGCGCGCTCGCAACAACCAGATGTGGAACAACACGGCCGAGCTGGGCGGAGCGCTCATGTTGTGGGAGGTGGCTGACATCGAGCTCGTTGGCAACCACTTCTGCGGCAACCAAGTCGAAGGCGGCACCTCGCCCGACGGGGGAGCGCTCGCGTCCTTCTTGTCGGGTTCCACGGCCTATAACGTCTACAATAACGTGTTTCAGCGCAACTCAGCCGTCGGTTATGGTGGCGCGATCTCCCTGCTCGGCGATGGCGCCGCGACCGTGAGAAACAACACCTTTCTGGCCAATACCGCCGCCGACGGCGGGGGCCTATCGGTGCGCGGACGAGGGGAGACACAGGGGATGGCGGACGTGGTCAACAACCTGTTCGCCTACACGGTTCGAGGAGACGGGGTGTCCACCGAGATCGCGCCTGATGTGAGTCTCCGAAACAACGCCTTCTTCCAAAACTCCAGCACAGATGTGGACGAAGCGATGGACGCTCCAGACGCGACCCACGTCTTCGACGAGCCCGGGCTGCTCTCCTTCGCCAATGACGATGACTGCGCCAATGACCAGCCCTTCGCCTATTTGGGAAGCCCGCTGATCGACGCGGGCGACCCAACGTTGACCGACCTCGATGGATCCCGGTCGGACATTGGGGCCTCGGGGGGGCCCGACGCAGACCCCGCCTTGTGGGCCGACGAGGACGAAGACGGCGATCCCTTCCTGACCGATTGCGATGACAACGATCCTCAGCGTGGATCCGGTGCCGCCGAGGTTCCGTACGATGGGGTCGACCAAGACTGCGATGGGCAAGATCTGGTGGACGTGGATGGCGATGGGGTGCCCGGCCCCGAGGAAGACTGCGATGACACCCAGGCCTCGGTCTTCCCCGGCGCGCCAGAGGTGCCCGATGATGGCGTCGATCAGGACTGCGACGGCCAGGATGAGGTGACGCCCACCGAGCCTGCACCCGACCCAGAGACGGGCTGCGGCTGCACCTCCGCGCCATCGGCCCCAATGGGGTGGGTTGGCATGGGTGCGCTACTGGGGGTGGTACTCCTACGTCGCCGCCGGCGTTCCTAGGATAGAGACCTCTCCCATGCCTGCCCTGCACGAGCTCGTCACAGGGGAGGCCCAGCGCGGGATTACCGCGGTCCTGGGCCCGACCAACACTGGAAAGACCCACTTGGCGCTGGAGCGAATGCTTCGGCACCGAACGGGCATGATCGGCCTACCCCTCCGTCTCTTGGCCCGAGAGGTGTTCGACAAGCTGGTGGACCGAGTGGGGGAGGCGCACGTCGCCCTGATCACGGGAGAAGAGAAGATTGTGCCCAATCGGGCTCGATATTTCGTGTGTACCGTCGAAGCCATGCCCGACAGGGCCGTGCACTTCCTGGCGGTGGACGAGGTGCAGCTCGCCGCGCACCGCACCCGCGGCCACGTGTTTACCGATCGCCTCATGCGGGCCCGCGGCCTGTCAGAGACCCTATTCTTGGGTTCGTCTACGGCCAGAGGCATCGTGCAGCGGTTGGTGCCCACCGCAGAAATACTTGGCCAACCTCGACTCTCCAAGCTCCGTCACGCAGGGCACCACACGCTCAAGCGCTTGCCCGAGCGAAGCGCGGTGGTGGCCTTTTCCACCGAGCGGGTCTACGAAATTGCCGAGCGCGTACGCCAGAAACACGGCGGCGCCGCCATCGTCCTAGGCGCGCTCTCACCTCGAACGCGAAATGCTCAGGTGGACCTGTACCAAAATGGCGACGTGCCAGTGCTAGTTGCCACAGACGCCATTGGCATGGGCCTCAACCTAGACGTGAACCACGTGGCGTTCGCCGCCACGCGCAAGTTCGATGGCCGCTCTCATCGCAGCTTATACGACGATGAACTCGCGCAGATAGCGGGCCGCGCAGGTCGATTTTTACGAGACGGAACCTTCGGCACCACCGGCGATGCAGACCCCCTGGATCCCGAGGTGGTGGACGCCATCGAGCAGCACCAGTTCACCCCGATCAAGCGCGTGTGGTGGCGGAACCCAGACCTCGAATTCTCTTCGGTCCAAGATCTGTTGCAGTCCCTTGAACGACCGCCGCGCAATGGGGTGCTCAAACGGATGACCGACGCCGAGGACCACCGCACGCTGACGGCACTCACGCGAATCGACAACGTGGCCAAGCGCGCCACAACCGAGGATAAAGTTCGTCTATTATGGGAAGTGGCGGCGATCCCTGACTACAGAAACAGCGTCACCTCGCACTATACAGAGATGCTCGGTGAGGTCTATGGCCAGCTGGAGCAGCACGGCGAGCTCAACACCCACTGGATCGAGGAGCGGCTTGCCCGACTCGACCGCACCCACGGAGACATCGACGCGCTGATGGCGCGGATCGCTCACGTGCGGACGTGGACTTACATCAGCCATAAGCGTGGTTGGAACGCCGATCCGATCGCCTTGCAGGAGCGCGCCCGCCAGGTAGAAGACCGACTCTCCGACGCGCTTCATGCTAGCTTGACCGCCCGTTTTGTAGACCACCGGGTGATCTTATTGCCGGCGGGGATGGTGCCCACCGAGATCCAGGCCGATGCACTAGGCCGGCTCTGCGTTGACGGGACCGAGGTGGGTCGAGTGGTTGGATTGGCCTTGGAGACCGAGCTCGGACCAGGTCCGCTTCGGGATCGCGTCCGAGAGGCCGCCGCCCGACGGGGCCAACACAACGCCTTGGACCTCGTGGCGAGCCCCGATGACGCCTTCTCGGTCGATGAGCAGGCCCAAGTCTTGTGGAAGGGCCATCGGGTGGCTCGGTGGGAGCGGG
>JBGCER010000275.1:0-7326 GCA_045106515.1 Myxococcota bacterium | reverse complement strand
CGGGGCCGGCCCCCGGATTGGGGGCGCAGCCGACGCAGATCAACAGGGACAGGGTTCGCATGGGGCGCGCTTAACGCGGCCCGCGACGGCCTCGCTTACCCTCTCCGCCGCGCTCGGCCTGACGTGCCTCGCGCATCTGCTTGAGCTGGGCCTTTTGCTCTGGCGTGAGCAGTGCTGCGATGTCCTTTCGGGCCTGCTTGCGCAGGGCTTTGCCCTCTTGGCGCAGCTCGTAGCCATCGATAGCGAATCCAGCGATCGTGTCGTTATCCGCTCCACTTTCGATGGCGTTTGCAAGTGCCTTTTTAGTCTCACGCCCCTCTTGGCGCAGCGCCTTCATCTTGGGTTTGGACGTATCGACCACACCTTGGATCTGTTGTTTTTGAGCATCGGTCAGGCCGATGTCGTCGGCGACGGCCATCAGGCGAGCCACGGGGCTGCGGTGTGCGCCTGGCGCGGCGATGGCGGTCGTCGCAGCGAGGCCCGCGGCGGTGGTCAAGAGAAGTCCGCCGATGACAAGGGTGCGGGAGAGGATGGTTTTCATGGGTCGCTCCGTGAGTCGGCCCCTCGGTGGAGGCTCGATAGGTACAACGCAGCTGGGGCTCCGACATTGCGTGCCGGTGTACTGGGGGTGGGAGTGACGTTGACGACGAGGAGCGGCTGCGGCAGTGTGAGAGGCCGGTTCGGATCGGCTGGAGGCTCGGTGCGCTTCGTCTTCTTCCTCGCTTTGGCCGGGTGTGATGCACCCGGTGATGGCCCTATCGGCACCGACGGCCCCGTCGTGGCGGGTTGTGACGTGGGGGCCGAGCCGCAGCTGTGGATTGGAAAAGGCGAGCAAGAGTGGGCGTCCAGCGACGATGAAGACGGTCGGACTCTACTGGTCCACGGGATGCAGGGTGGGTTCCACACCTTCCTGAGCCTTCGGGCCCAGCACTTGAATCTGGACCAGGACTGGACCCTGTCGGTCGAGGGCTTTTTGGATGGGGAACGCACCGCTTGGGCGGATCTGGTGCGCACTCCTGAGTGCAATGGGGACGCCGATTTTGGCGAGTCCATCGGCACTTGGCTGATCTGGCGTGCCCAGCCCGAAGAGCTGCACGATCAGGTCGTGAAGATCGACGTCAGCGTCACCGATGCGGATGGTCGAGTGGTCTCTGCGACGGAAGAGCAGAGGATTTGGGACCTGCGCCAAGTCGAAGACTAGCCAAGATCTACCCGTATTATTTCGATACGATAGTGGTCTGGTCGGTCGCGACGTCGGTCAGCACGGTTTGGTGTCCCTCGGGCCACACGATGCGAACTTCGTGGACCGGACCGTCGTGGCTTCCCAGGCCAAAGTGGGCCTCGATCGGGGGTTGTGAAAGGTAGGAGGGGCTGGCGGTGAGCTCCCTGCGGCGAGGCGGATCGTCGGGGGTGCGCTGAACCCACACGGTGGCGCCGATGCCCGCGCGGTTCCCGCTGTCGCGCTGGACCCGGATCGTCAGCCAGTGGCCCACGTTGCGCATTCGGTTGTCGTAGAGCCTGGGAGGCCCCGCCCACTCGACGATGAGAACGTCCAGATCGCCATCATGGTCGTAGTCCCAGGGCACGAATCCGCGCCCTTGTGCGGTGTGGTCGATGCCCAGGGCGTAGGCCTGCTCCGTAAAGGTGGTCGGGCCCCGCCGGAGCCACAGCGTTGTGCGATCGTCGAGGAAGGGGCCGATCAGGTGTGCGCCTCCGTCTCCCATGAAGTGACCATTGGTCCAGCCGACGTCCAGATCGGCATCATTATCCACGTCAAAGGCAGAGAGTCCCCATGCCCACCCCCCTTGGCGAAGGCCCCAAGACTCGCTGACATCGGTGAACTGGGCCTGACCATTATTGAGGTAGATCCGGTTGCCTGCAGTCCCCCAGGCCCCTGGCGGGTCGTCGCGGCCATCGAAAATTGCCGTCTGAAGCCAGTCCAGGTCGCCATCTTCGTCGAAATCGACCAGAACGCCGCCCATGGCGTTTTCGATATCGGTGATGCCCGCCGCGGTGCCGACCTCTTGGAACGTCCCGTCGGATTGCGCCAGGAAGAGCTGGTTGGTGAGAAAGTCGCCGGAGAGTGCTAGGTCCAATCGGCCATCTGCGTTCAGGTCGCCCCAGGCGGCCCCAAAGGCGAAAATCGCCTCTCCCACGTCCAGGCCTACCGCGGCGGTGGCGTCGATGTACCGGTCTCCGGTGTTTTGGAAGTAGGTCTTATGGGTGGCGACCGCCTCGTTGTTGTAGGGGTAGCCGTAGGAGCTCATGAACAGGTCCAGGTCGCCGTCTAGGTCCGGATCGGCGAAGGAAAGGCCCCAGTTGCCGGGGCAGGCGTCCGCGTCGTCGGGAGCGGTGAGGCCCCAGGCATCGGTGCCATCGACGAAGGTGCCATCGCCTTGGTTCAGATGCAGGCTCAGCCAGCCCTGGTTGACGTACGACACGACCAGATCGGGTTCGCCATCGCCGTTGACGTCTCCCCAGGCGGCTGCGGAGGGAAAGCCGTCGATGTTCAGACCGGCCTGGGCGGAGACCTCTTCAAACGTCCCATCTCCGCGGTTTCGGTAGAGCGGTGACCGCCCATCGAACACGGTGAAGAAGACATCATCTAGCCCGTCCCCGTTATAGTCGGTGATAGACGCCGATCCTGCGTGAGTTTCAAGTCCTCGACACGGGGGGTAGTAGTCGCCGGTGACCGACCATTGGCGGTGCACGAAGCCGACTTGTGCGGCGACGTCGACGAACTCGGTGCCAGGCGGATCGTCGGTGTCGGTGTCGGTGTCGGTGTCGGTGTCGGTGTCATCGGTCAGATCCGTGGCCTGCGTGGGATGCACGTGGGCCCCATCGCCGGAGTCGGTACAGCCGGCGAAAGCGGCGGCGAGTAGGCAGGCAGCCCAGCGCAATCGGTCCTCCATGACTCCCCCAGGGTATCGTGCGCCCCGACGGGATGGAGAACGAGCATGATCGTGTGTCGGGTTGAGATGTTGAACGGCCGGTGCAGAGGCGGCCAAGAATCCACGACCGCCCTGCTTTCTCACAGCGAAGCTCGACCGGTACTCTTCATCGACCCCCACGGCGGCTGGGGCACGCCCACTCAGTCGCGGATCTTGGAACTTGGCCGAAATCGTCGATGGTGGGTGAGGGCGCACAACCTGACCGTGGACCAGGCTCGCTCCTGGCTGGATTCAGGGGCGGAGCAGGTGCTGATCCCCGCCTCGCGGGTGGGGGCGATGCTCAAGGAGCTGCCCGCAGGCACCGTAGCCGTCGACCTTTGCGGTGATGCGGATGTGCTGGGCGCGATCAAGGCCCTCGCGGGTCGGGTGGGCGCGTTTCGAGTGCCAGCGGGCGCCAACGCCGATCCGGAGTGGGTGAGATCTGCGGCGGGCACCCCCGTCTGCGCCGTGGACCCCAAGAACGTGGACGTGATTCGCACGCTGAACCGACGCGGGTTCGACGTGGAGATGCCCTTGGTGGGTGGACCGGTGGCCGTGAGCGAGGCCCTGCGCGCCCTGAGCCCGCCGATAGACGCGGCCATGCCGGAGGCGGATGGGCCCGGGGGCGCAGAAGATCCCTTCGAGACCGTGACGGTGTCGTTCCTAGGGTCTGACGACGACTAGGGGCAGCGCTCGTCGCGATGACCCAGAATCACCACCGCGTCTTGATGCTGACGCCAGGCTTGGACCTCGACAAAGCCCATGGGAGGCGGCTCAGGTCGATGCTCAATGCCGAGTCCGCCCCACTCATCGGGTGGGCCGCAGGGCAGGTCCGGCGGCAGGGTGTTCTTGCGCCAGAAAGTGGTGTCTGCATAGGTGATATCGCCGAACAACAGGTAGGCGACTCTGCCGCGGAAGCTGTACTTGCCATTGGGCGTGGGGCGGTAGCGCTCGATGTGCTGGCCCCACAGCGAGGCGATCTCCGCCACGCTCGCGCCTTCTTGGGCGCGCTTCATGATTTTCGCGCCGAATAGCTCGCCGTCGGGCACGCCAAAAAACTCTTTGCCCGTGGTGTTTCGCACGTGCAGCAGCTCGAAGATGATGCGGTCGGTGTTCTTGTCGCGATCGAGCATCTGCTCGCGGGTCGCGTCGAGTCCTGGACCGTCTCCCCAGTCGAAGGCGGGGGTGCCATTGCCAGCTCCGCCTCGGGGCATATTGCTTGTGACGCGCATGTTTCGCCAGCACTGAAACAGGCCCGTCGCCTTGCTCTGGGGCTGGATGCGGTCCGACAGAAGGCTGGACTCCATCAAGCTATTGGTGACGGCGGCCAAGGCGATGCTGTCCGGCAGTCCCGCCGCTCGAAACCGGTCGACGATGTACTTGGCATTGTCAAGCTGGGTATTGCCGTCTTGGCCGCGTAGAACCTTGGCTTGTAGCCACCATTGGGGGCCATTGCGCTGGGCGAACTTCTGCCAGAGCGCATCGTCGATCACGTCGATCTCGCGGATGGGCTCGGTGACCATCATGCGAGGGATATCGACAGCATCGGCAGACGGCGTCATCCAGCTCGACACGAGGGCCGCGCCAACGACAGCAAGTCCGGCGGCGACGAGGGGGACGGCGCGCATCAAACTCCAGGGGCGGCGCAGGGTAGCGCAGATCTGCCGTTGGAGCGAGCAAGCGGTCCGTTCGCCCTCGGGATACGTTGTGGATCCCCGCTGCGATCCCCCCGCGCCCCCGCCTCCTCCTCCCTTCCGAGCGTCCGCTATGAACCGGATCTTCTACGCCCTCGTGGCGATCGCTTTCGTCTATGCGGCGATCGCACACATCACCTGGCGCCCGCCCGAGGCCGAAGCCCACATGTCGGCGGTGAGCCTGTCGTCCGGGCAGGTGCTGGTTGTGGGACCCACCGGCACCGCGATGTGGAACGGCAAAGGGTACAAGCTGGCCTCTTGGACCGACGAAGACGCCCCCGCCACGGCTCGGCGCGGCGCAGATCTTGCCGCGCTGCCCGATGGGGGCGCCTTGCTCATCGGTGGCGAAGGCCAGACCGCGGGCTTGTGGAGCTGGTTTAGCCAGCGCGTGGGTATGGACCGGTGGGAGGTGACCCAGGATGTGGAGCTGCGCGATCCGCAGACGGGCAAGTGGCGGTCGGTGAACCCCGTGCCCGCGTGGGAGCCCGGTGGAGCCCTCGGCGCCATGAAGGACGGAAGCCCCGTCATTATCGCGGGGGCCAAGGCCTTCCGCTACGTGGTGGACTACGAAGGCTGGGAGGCGCTTCCGTCGCCCCCCGAGGCGCGCACCGGCGCGGTCTTGTCGACCCTGCCCGACGGCGACCTGCTGCTCATCGGAGGCGAGGGCGCCGACGGCGTGGCCAAGGACGCCCTGCGATGGGATGTGGACAGCCGAATGTGGAGCCGGGTGCCTGGACCCACGTTTGGGCGGCTCTACCACCGTGCCGTGGCGTTGCCCCATGGGGATATCCTGGTTGTAGGCGGAGAAGTTCCGGGTATGGGCCCGGTAAAAACCACCCAGTCATTCGACCCCGACACCAATACCTGGACGTCCGCTGGGCAGCTGCCATTGCCCCGTCCGGGTGCGTCGAGCTCGGGCCGCTTAGACCCCGCGGTGGTGGCGTTGCCCGATGGTCGCGTGCTCGCGGTGGGTGGCGTCGATGGCACCGGCGAGCGTCTGCAGTCGGCAGCCATTCGCGGCCTCGATGGAAAGTGGGTCGAGGCGGCGGGCTTCGACGGTGCCCGTGTCAGCGGTATTGGGCTGATGGCTGGCGGTTCCGCGGTAGTGGTGGGCGGGGAGCGTAAGGGTGGACTGGTCTATCGGGGCGACGTCGATGCCTGGATCCCCAGCGAGCCGCCCTCGCCGATGGGCCGCGTGGGCGATGCGATGCTCAAGCGCGCCGAGACCGCGGTGATGAAGATCGTGCTGCCGCTCATCGGTGGGATGACCTTGTTTTTGGGGGCCATGAAGGTGGCGGAAGCCGGCGGGCTGATGACCGTGCTGGCCCGCCTCATCCGGCCCGTGATGGTGCGGCTTTTCCCCGAGGTTCCGCCTGATCACCCGGCCATGGGGGCCATGATCTTGAACATGGCGGCCAATGCGTTGGGCCTCGGAAATGCGGCCACGCCCTTTGGCATTCGGGCCATGGAACAGCTCGACTCGCTCAATAGCTACAAGGGCACCGCGACCAATGCGATGGTGCTGTTCTTGGCGATCAACACGTCGAATGTGACGATCCTGCCCACGGGCGTGATCGTGCTTCGAGCCATCAATGGCAGCACCGATCCCGGTGGCATCTTGGTGACCACGCTCTTTGCCACCATCTGCTCCACCACGGTCGCGGTCATCGCCACGAAGTTCTACCAGCGCATCGGAGCCTCGGTAAAGCAGGCACACCGGGCCGATGATGACGAGGTCGTCGTCCCTGACGTCCCCGCCGAGGCACCCTCGAACACCGACGAAGGTCTGCCGGAATCGGCGAGCGAAGCCTATCCGTGGTGGGTCAGCGCCTTGGTGATTGGCGGCCTGCTGTCCATCGTGCCGCTGGCGGTGCTGCCCACCACTCGCCCGTGGATCGAGGCGGGCATCCCGTGGATTATTCCGGCGTTGATCGCGGGTTTGCTCACCTATGGCTTCTTCAAGGGCGTTCCGGTCTACGAGACCTTCGTCTCTGGCGCCAAAGATGGCTGGAACGTGGCCGTGAAGATCATCCCCTTTGTGGTGGGGATCTTGGTGGTCATCGCCATGCTCAAGTCCTCGGGGGCCATGGAAGCGTTCACCGGATTGATCGGTGGGTGGACGTCCTACGTGGGCCTGCCTGCCGAAGCCCTGCCGATGGCCTTGCTTCGCCCCTTGTCCGGCTCCGGCGCCATGGGCGTCATGATCGACACCATCAGCGACCCCGCCGTAGGACCCGATAGCTACACCGGCTACTTAGTGAGTACTTTCCAGGGTTCTACGGAGACGACCTTCTATGTGATCGCCGTCTACTACGGGGCCGTTGGCATCAAGCGACTGCGTCACAGCTTGGCGTCGGCTCTGACCGCAGATCTGGCCGGTGTCATCGGCGCCATCATCATCTGCTCGCTCATGTATGGGGTGTCCTAGGCTCGGCGGAGCGATCGGGTTGAAGGACAGACCTCGCTCGGGCGGCTAAGTCTTCCTCTGGAGGATGGATGCGTCTCGCTCTCGCCTTGTGCCTGGCCATGGTCGGCTGTGGGGATCCCGGACCCGAGCTTCCGGTCGGTTGGGAAGAAGCCACGTTGCTCGTGGACTTCACCCAGACCGAATGCGCGGGCGAACCGGGCTCTCAGAACGAGAGCATCGAGGTGTCTGGCACGCTCCCCACGCTCAGGGCAAACTGGAGTAAGACCCAGTTTCG